>JAXFDY010000066.1:0-58587 GCA_034172985.1 Lachnospiraceae bacterium | reverse complement strand
TGCATTGCCTGCATACCTTTGTTAATCGCATCCTGATGAGAACCGGAAAATGCGGTAAAGACTAATTTTCCTGCGTATGGATGACGCATTCCCACCTGCATCTTGCAGCATCGCTCATAAACTTCAATAACTTCATTGATATGCTCTAATTCCAGTTCCGGATTGATTCCCTGGGAAAACATGTTATATGCAATATTTAATATATCCACATTACCTGTTCTTTCGCCATTTCCAAACAGGGTACCTTCGATTCTGTCTGCTCCTGCCAGAAGTGATAATTCTGCTGCAGCCACGCCTGTTCCCCTGTCATTATGAGGGTGAACACTTAAAATCACGGATTCCCGATTCTCAAAATGGCGATTCATCCATTCTATCTGGTCTGCATAGACATTCGGAGTTGTCATTTCTACTGTGGCCGGAAGATTAATGATAATCTTTTTCTCCTTGGAAGCTCCCCATTCTCTCTGAACTGCAGTACATACTTCTAATGCATAATCAAGCTCTGTTCCCGTAAAGCTTTCCGGTGAATATTCCAAAATGATTTCTCCCGGGAAATTTTCCACATGTCTTTTCACCATTCTGGTTCCTTCAATAGCAATTTTCTTGATTTCATCTTTTTCTTTGTGGAAAACCACTTCTCTCTGGAGTGTGGATGTGGAATTATAGATATGCACGATGGCTTTTTTTATTCCCTGTAACGCCTCAAAGGTTCTCTCAATCAAATGTTCCCTACACTGAACAAGCACCTGAACCGTCACATCATCCGGAATCAGATTTCGATCTACCAATTCTCTTAAAAAATCATATTCGATCTGTGATGCGGAAGGAAATCCCACTTCGATTTCTTTAAATCCTAATTTTACCAGCATATTGAAGAATTCTATCTTTTCTTCTACTACCATAGGTTCGATCAAAGCCTGGTTTCCGTCGCGCAAATCTACGCTGCACCATACAGGTGCTTTTTCGATTTCTTTATTTGGCCATTCGCGCTCAGGGTAATTGAGCACCGGCACTCTTTTATACTTTGTATAATTTAACATACTATTCCTCCACCTTCCAATATGCTTTATTCGATGTACATTTCAATACTATTTCTCTCGGAAGTTTTCTATACATTTTTCCCAGTTTCATTCCCACAAACTTCATTCCGCTGTGATAAATCAAAACCGGTATATCCCAATAACATTTTCTTTTGATCAGATAGTCCATAGTATCCATGACAAGACGCATTCCCTCGTCATCTGTATGATATTCCTTGAAAATATATCTGAATTCCGCATGGGATACTCCCAGATCAAAATAACGTTTAAAGTACTGGATTCCACTATAATTATGGGAATGAATCACTATAGCGGTTGGTTCGTAAAGTACATCATATCCCGCTTTCAAAGATTTTGCAGCAAAGATTTCATCTTCATTAAAGATTGTTTTTCCCGGAAAACCTCCCACTTCGTGATAAGCCTTTCTGTCATACATTGCACAGACATCCGAGCAGAAAATAGATTTAATGCCATTATTTGTCTTCGCCGCTGTCTCCATGGCAGATGAAGGTGCATCCGGATAATTGAAACTCCTTGCATATCGTTCAATCAGACGGCAGCCTTTCTCCGGCTCCTGTTTTGCATATACAACAGAGACTTTCTCACCCTGGGCTTTCAATAAATTTTCAATTAATCGTTGATTTTTCGGAACTGCATCCATGGTCATCATTAAGACATAATCAGACTTACAGATTCGAACTGCCATATCTCTGGTTCCGCCATGATCAAACTGTTCTTCTTCTACCTCAAGCACCCTGATTCTGTCATAATTTTCCACAAGAGAATCCAGAAGTATTTTTGTACTTTCCTCTGTCTCCCTACATTTTGTATTTACCAGATAGATATTTTCCGGCAAAATTGTCTGTCCCATTAATCTTCCGATTACAGTATTTAATTTCTTATCCGGGCGATATACCGGTATCACAACATCTACACTGCTCATACCTTCCTCCATCTATTTATACAGCATATTTTTTCAGTTTTTCTACTACAAGTTCTGCCATATCTTTACATATTTCATCCGTTTCTGCTTCTACCATAACACGGACAAGATTTTCAGTTCCACTTGGACGCAATAAGATACGTCCATTCCCCTCCAGTTTTTTACTTACCGTTTCTGCAGCAGCCAGTACTTCCTCGTCCTGCATAGCCTGGTTCTTATCTGCAACTTTTACATTTACGAGAAGCTGTGGGAATATATTTAAATCCTGTGTCAATGAACTCAATGACTGTTTTTTTTCTATCATGGCCTCCATGATTTTAAGCGATGTAAGAATACCATCCCCTGTCGTTGCATGTTTACTGAAAATGATATGTCCCGACTGTTCTCCACCAAGACAATGTCCGTTTTTCATCATATTTTCACAGACATATTTATCTCCAACCGCTGTCTGTTCCGTGGAGATGCCTTTTTCTTCAAAAGCACGATACAATCCTATATTTGACATAACAGTTGTCACTACCGTATCATTCGCCAATTGTCCATGTTCTTTCATATAAGTTCCACAGACATATAAAATTCCGTCTCCGTCTACTACGTTTCCGTATTCATCCACAGCGATGCATCTGTCTGCATCACCATCATAGGCAAATCCTGCATCCACCTGATGTTCTTTTACATATTGAGCCAAAACATCGATATGTGTAGAACCACAGTTTGTATTAATATTTGTTCCATTCGGCTGATTATTGATAACCAGTGTCTTTGCACCAAGGGCATCAAATACATTTTTTGCAATCGCCGACGCACTTCCGTTTGAGCAGTCAAGGGCTACTGTTTTATCTTTAAATGATCTTGTAGCTATCGATATCAGATATCCGATATAACGATTTCTTCCTGCGGAAAAATCAACCGTTTTTCCGATATTTTCTTTTACCGCAAATGGTATTTCCGGAATCTGTCCATCGATATATGCTTCGATTTTATCTTCTACTTCCGCTTCCATTTTCATTCCGGCGCCATTAATAATCTTGATACCATTATCGTAAAACGGATTATGGCTGGCAGAAATCATGATTCCACAATCAAATTCTTCTGTTCTTACCACATAAGAAACACTTGGAGTCGTAGTTACATGAAGTAAATATGCATCTGCCCCGGAAGCCGTTAATCCTGCCACCAGTGCATATTCAAACATATAACTGCTTCTTCTTGTATCTTTTCCAATTACGATGCGTGCTTTATGGTTCTGACCAAAATACCATCCTAAAAATCTACCTACTTTATAAGCATGCTCTACATTCAGCTGTACATTTGCCTCGCCTCTGAATCCATCTGTCCCGAAATATTTTCCCATTTTACTTCCTCTTTTCTACAATAATTCTTCTTTATACAATTTATTGCTGATATCTGCTATCAGTGTATCTAATGCTTCCTGCTCATCAGGTCCCTCGCAGACCAGTTCAATCTCGTCACCATATCTGACACATGCTCCTAACACACTCAATACACTTTTTGCATTATAGAGTCCGTTCTTATTTTTTATTTTTACTGTACTTTTAAATTTTACTGCCTTCTTACAAAGTATTCCGGCCGGTTTCATATGCAGTCCCGTATCATCGATTACTTTAACTTTTCCGCTTACCATCCTAACCGCACTCCTATCTGTCTTTTATGTCTCACTCTGATTTATATCGTCTTCTGTTGCCGTTGTGGTTTCTTCCCTGCCTGAGGTATTTTCTTCAGGCATAGTGTTTTCATCCGGTGTTGCAGTAGTGCCCTGCTGGCTTGAATGACTCTCCGGATTTTGGGAGGTCTGATTATCTGTGGTCTTTGTCAGACTTACATCCACATAAACCGTTCCCACCTGTGTCACACCTTCCGGAAGCTGTAACTCTATTGCCACCCTTGAACTTCCTTCTTTGAGATTTCTAAGGCTCACATACGCAATCACATCATCAGCATCAAATTCGCTGATTGCCTGATTCATTCCCTCAATAGTGATTGTCAGATTTCCGGTACTTCCTATAGAGGCATCCATACCATCCGGAATATTCTTGATTGCAATATCTTCTGCTGCAATGGTAAATATTTTTTTTACTGTTTCCTCTAACCGGACTGTCAGCACCACCTTAGCTGACTGATCATACAGATACACTCCTTTAGGAAGCAGCTCCTCTACATTATACTCTTTCTCTATTTTTTCTGTTGTGGTCTCAGCAATCACAATATCTTGTGTAGGAAGAGTGATTTCTGTCAGCTGATCCAGAACTTCTTTTCTTCCCATAACGGATAAAGTGTTCGCACTCAGCTGCACCTCTGTTACCTTGATATTATTCAGACTCGACTCTATATTCTGATAATTCAAAGCAATTTTCTTTGTATAATATACGGTGTTATAGGTCTGAATATTTTCCACATCTACCGAAACATTTTCATTTGACTGCAAAAGTTCCACCCCGGTAGAACTATAGACTTTTACAGCAGAAGTAGTCTCAAAATCTGCTGTGGCATTATCTACATTTACACTTACACAAACTTCTTTGATACTGTCCTGAACAGACTGGGGAGCTGTCACTTTCACGCTTTCCACATCAAGAGACGTTTCTGCAACCACATAACTTCCCGGCATGGTACCCAGATACTTCACCTGAACATCATAATTCTTATCCACAATATCTTCTATCTCCAGACGCAACGTATTATTGGATATTTCGTTAATTGTCACCTTCTGCTGATTTGCGTATTCTTTTAATTCTACATTGATTGGCACAGAATTTGCCTGGGAGATATCTTTAAAATCAGCTGTAGCAACAAAATCTGATGCTTTCAGGGAATCTACAATCGTACGCGGTCCTGTTACTTTAACCGAAATAATCTGCCCTTCTGTAATGGTATATACCTGATTGTTTCCCGTAATTACTGACTCGTTCTCAACAGTTACTTTAATACCCGATATCACTCTTGTTTTACTCGGATCCTGTATATTGACTACCATAATCCAGATTAATATTGCCAGAAACACAGACAATACTTTTAATATTAAATTGTCAGTCAGTTTATTTTTCATGGCAACACCTCATATCTATCCCTACTGTTTTTGTTTTGTCTGATACTCTTTTTCCTGCTCCCGTTCCTTTATCGTCTTCGACTTATCATTTCTCATTTTCCATAATCGGAAACGTTTTACGTCGATCTGCTTATTCTGTAATTTCACAAGATGGGATTTGAGTTTTTCCCCGTCAATATTTCGGAACAATCTTCCACCTACAGCAATAGATACAGAACCGGTCTCTTCCGATACTACAATCGTAAACGAATCCGTAACCTCACTGATACCTACCGCAGCACGATGTCTTGTTCCCAAATCTTTACTCAATTCCATATTGTCTGACAACGGAAGATAACAGGTAGCCGCCGTCAGTCTGTTCCCCCTCATAATCACCGCTCCATCGTGAAGAGGTGTATTATGCTCAAAAATATTTATAATCAACTGGCTGCTTACAAGTGAATCAAGCGCAATTCCTGTTCCCTCGTATTCTGCCAGATTGGTGTCCTGCTCAATAACAATTAATGCCCCGGTTTTAACTTTCGCCATTTCATAAGTAGCTCTCACCAGTTCATCAATCGTCTTATCACTAAACCGTTCATTTCCTTCTGTATTATCTGAAAATAACCCGGTGAAGAATTTTTTCCGTCCCAGTTGCTCCAATGCTTTTCGAAGTTCCGGCTGGAACACAATGACAACTCCCGTCAATAAGAGATTTAATGCATTATTTACAATCCACAAAATAGTGTTGAGATGAAAAATACTTGCAATGGCTATAAAAATAAGAATCACGATAATTCCCTTTAACAGTAGCCACGCTCTTGTACTTTTCACCCATCTCAACAATTCATAAATCATAAAGGAGATAATAATGATCTCCACAATATCTGTCACACCTATTCTAATCGGTATGTATGTTTGAAAGAACTGCATAATAGCTTTTGACATTATTATCTCACTTCCTTCCTGTGTCGCTGATCTTATTTAAATCTTAATGTTTTTTTCTTCTTGTTTTTTTAACCGTTTTTACTTTTGGCACTGCTTTGACATAGTAATAATAGTCATCATCCTCAAACTGGACATGTTCTGTTCTGCTATAATCCACATGATGAAAAAGGAACACGATGATTCCTGATATCAAAAGACTCGCTACATTTCCCAGAATAACTGCCGGCACAGAAAGTACACTGTCTACTCCGAAACTAATGCTTCCAATCAGCATAACAACCAAATCCACCACAGAACCTGCACCAATGGCAATCAGCCAGGAATCCCGGACTGACAGATTTCGAATCACCCAGACTGCTACCAATACAACAGCAAAGGTAATAATAATCAGATACATGGATGAATCGGAAAATACTTCTCTTGCCATATCTGACATAATGGAAAGTCCTTCCGATGAGGATGCAGAAACAATACTTTCATAATTTACATGAATATAATGAATCATAAAATACATCATTGTTCCAAATGCCATAGAAACAACGGAAAATGGTGATGCCAGAAGTCCCAGAGCTATCGGCATGACAAATGGGATTTTCAGCATAAATAATATAGGCAGTAAAATCAGTACAATTCCATCACCGGATGCAAACCGGAAATAAAACAAAAACATAATAAATAATACTACCAGTATCAGAGCTGCCATTTCCATTGACAAAGCATATGCATGGGCCACAATACACAGTGCCAGAATAACCACCATCAATGTTTTTGGCACTGCCGCACATACGATAGAAATCCCAAGAACCGCAATAGGATTTTTTAATATGGACATTGCACCCATCTGGGAATTAATTAAAAGGATTGCTATGAGAGAAAGCAAAAATTTCTCCACAGCTTCCACAATCACTGCGTACCGGCTGTATAGCTGTTTGATTACTTCCCTAATCTCTATCAGTTTCTCCATCCTGAACTCCTCTCATTTGTTCCTTCTGTCTGCTTTCCTGCTTACAGATTTCATATAATTTTTTTAAATTTCCATTATACCCATTCAGACCTTTTCGATACTGTTTAAATCTGTGGCTATATATAATATATGTCATGACAAGATTAACTGCGACAACCACAACATAGATGAGAAACAGATTTTTTCCCATGGTAACATAATTCATCGTCACCATATCATCCAGTATCTTCTCTACGTTTGTTAATATGACCAGTCCAAGCACAATCACATATACCAAAGTAGAAACAATGATGGAATTTATCATCCTGAGGCTCATATAATCTGAACGATAATATTTGCTCATAGGCATACTTTTCTTTCCTTCATTCTGCTCGTAAATGGCCATCTTTGTCATAAGTGCAACTTTCTTTTCATTCAACATGTATTTACCTCCAAATACATATTGCTCTATTCCTTTATTTATCTAAGGATTTCATCGTTGGGAAGAGCAATACATCTCTGATCGCTGCAGAATCAGTCATCAACATAACCATTCTGTCAATACCAAATCCGATACCACCTGTAGGAGGCATACCTATCTCCAGTGCATTTAAGAAGTCTTCATCTGTATGATTTGCCTCCTCATCGCCCTGTGCAAGCTGTTCCTCCTGAGCAGCAAAACGTTCTCTCTGATCGATGGGATCGTTTAACTCAGAATATGCATTAGCCATTTCCCATCCATTCATAAAGAACTCAAAACGCTCTACATAATCCGGATTTTCCGGTTTTCTCTTTGTCAATGGAGAGATTTCTACCGGATGATCCATGAGGAATGTAGGCTGAATCAGGTGTTCTTCTACAAATTGTTCAAAGAACAGGTTGAGGATATCCCCTTTCTTGTGTCTCTCTTCGAATTCTACATGATGCTCTTTTGCAACTGCCCTTGCTTCCTCTAATGTGTGAATCTCATTAAAATCTACGCCTGCATATTTTTTCACCGCATCCACCATGGTAATTCTCTCAAATGGCTTTCCTAAATCCATCTCGATACCATTATAAATGATTTTAGTGGTACCCAGCACTGCCTGCGCCACATGACGATACAATTTCTCTGTAAGATCCATCATACCGTGATAATCTGTGTATGCCTGATAAAGTTCCATCAATGTAAACTCAGGATTATGTCTTGTGTCTACCCCTTCGTTACGGAAAACACGTCCAATTTCATAAACCTTTTCCAATCCACCTACAATCAGTCTCTTTAAATATAATTCCAGAGAAATTCTCAGATTAATATCTTCATCTAATGCATTATAATGTGTCATAAACGGTCTTGCTGCAGCACCACCTGCATTTGCCACCAGCATAGGTGTCTCCACTTCCATAAATCCCTGGCTGTCCAGATATTTTCTGATTTCGCTGATGATTTTAGACCTTTTAATGAATGTAGTCTTAACATCTTCATTCATAATTAAGTCTGTATATCTCTGTCTGTATCTGATATCTGTATTTGTCAGACCATGATATTTTTCCGGAAGAATCTGCAGGCTCTTTGAAAGCAGCAGTACCTCGCTGGCATGAATGGAAATCTCTCCCTTCTGTGTACGGAAGACGGTACCTTTCACACCTACAATATCTCCTATATCAAATTTTTTAAAATCCTTATATGGCTCTTCTCCCAGAGAATCCCTTGCCACATATACCTGAATATTACCTTTTAAATCCTGCACATTACAGAAGGAAGCCTTACCCATAACTCTTTTCTGCATAATACGTCCGGCCATAGATACTTCCTGACCTTCCAATTCATCAAAGTGCTCCTTGATATCAGCACTGTGAATCGTTACGTCATATTTCATAATCTGGAATGGATCTTTTCCATTTGCCTGTAATTCTGCCAGTTTATCTCTTCTAACCTTTAATAACTGATTAATGTCCTGTCCTGCGTTCTGTTCCGCCATTCTGTCTGTTCCTCCAAAATAATTTCTTAGTTTCTTGTAATCTTGAGAATTTTATATTCACATTTGTCATAGGAAGTTTCGACTACCACTTCGTCACCTACTGTCTTTCCCATCAGTTCTTTTCCTAATGGGGATTCGTTGGATATTTTATTATTAATACTATCAGTCTCTGTTGAACCAACTAACGTATATTCAACTTCTTCTTCAAATTCTTTATCGTATAATGTCACTGTACATCCGATATTTACTTTTTCAATATCAATATCATCCTCATCCACAACTTCCACGTTTTTAAGGATTTCTTTAATTTCATCAATACGGGATACAATATCTCTCTGTTCTTCTCTTGCAGCATCATACTCAGCGTTCTCAGATAAATCTCCCTGTTCTCTCGCTTCCTTAATTTTCTGAGCAACCTCTTTTAAACGTACTACTTCTAAATCCTGTAATTCATCCTGTAATTTTTTAAGGCCTTCGCCTGTAAGCATGCTTTTCTTTTCAGCCATTTTTATAACCTTCCTTTTGATTTTTGTTCCATCTGATCCCCGGTGATACTATGCCAAATGGGCAGACTTATAGATATTCATAGTTCATTTCATTATATACTAGTATTTTATGTGTTGTCAAGAAAAAATCGGCCAGGATTTTTCCCCGGCCGATGTCTTTTTCTATTATTCGTCTTTTGCCACTTCTACTATGGACCTTACTGCTCCTGCAATTCCCTGAATTTCAGAAGGAATGATAATTTTTGTTGCCTTTCCGTCAGCAGCTTTTGCAAATGCTTCCAGACTCTTCAACTGAATAACTGTCTGATCAGCTCCGGCCTCTTTGATAAAACGGATACCATCTGCATTTGCCTGCTGGATAGCAAGTATCGCCTGTGCCTGACCTTCTGCTTCTCTGATGGTTGCTTCTTTCTTCGCTTCTGCTCTGAGAATTTGTGCCTGTTTATCTGCCTCTGCGTCCAGAATCGCAGATTCCTTCTTACCTTCTGCCACGAGAATCGTAGATTTCTTCTCACCTTCTGCAATAAGAATTGCTTCTCTTCTTTCTCGTTCTGCCTTCATCTGTTTTTCCATGGCATCCTGAATCGCAGCAGGAGGAATAATATTTTTCAATTCCACACGATTTACTTTGATGCCCCATGGGTCTGTAGCCATATCAAGGGATGCACGCATCTTAGTATTAATGGTTTCTCTTGAGGTCAGTGTCTCATCCAGTTCCAAATCACCGATAATATTTCTTAAAGTTGTGGCTGTAAGATTTTCAATGGCCATAATCGGATTTTCCACGCCATAGGAAAAAAGCTTCGGATCTGTAATCTGGAAAAAGACTACTGTATCGATTCTCATTGTTACATTATCTTTTGTAATAACCGGCTGTGGAGGGAAATCCACTACCTGTTCCTTAAGTATCACTCTCTTCGCAACCTTATCAATGAGCGGCGTCTTAAAATGAAGTCCCACCGACCATGTCTCCTTATAACCTCCAAGTCTTTCAATTACGAAAGCCTGTGCCTGTGGTACAATTTTAATACAGTTTGCAATAATAAGAATAATTACAATCGCAATGATAATCACTGATACAAATCCTACCTCAGCTGATGCCATTAATGCATTCATCATCTCTCTACCTCCATTTTTATACATTTTCTTTTTTATCCTGCAATGGTCCGTTGACTATACTTAAAGGCTGTACCATCACTTTCACTCCCTGAATCTCCATGATTTTTACAAGAGTATCCTGCTGGATTACCATACCTTCATGCTGTGCTCTTGCCAGCCATTCAACACCATTAATCAGCACATGTCCGGTCTCATTGATATTATCAATCGTCTCTGATACTTTGACCGTTTTTCCTATCAATTCCTCTACATTTGTTCTTGTAGTATTTTTATTCAGATACTTTGTTGCAATCGGTCTTGTTGTCACAAGTAAAATCACTGAGACCACCAAAAAAACAATCAACTGTGGCACAAACCCTATTTCAGCAACTGACATCCAAAATGCAATAAATGCACCGCCTGCAAACCATATCGTGGTCAGTCCCAATGTCGCTATTTCAAATATCAAAAATAAGATAAATAAAACCAGCCAGAAAAAAGCCTCCATATCTTTCCCTCCCAATCAATCTATGCGTTTATTTCATGTTATATCATACAATATTTCCACACAGCATGCAAGACTTTTAAAAAAAATAAGGAATTGAAAAATCCCCATCAAAACCGATGGGGATCATAACTGCAATAATTTAATTTATCATGTTACTATTGTTATCTATAAAATACCTGATTTCCTATAATGGAATATGCACTGTATCTTCCATAATTTGCAACAGCAAGTGTACAGAAAGATGTATAGCCGGAAACATTATTTGTTCCTGACAATGCTTCTGCTGCTGCCTGTACCGATTCTGAATTCGGTCCCTTGCTGATAGCTCTGTCCAGGGCTCCGTTTTTCACTACGGAAAACTGTCCCTTTGCATAGACAACATCACTGATTGTATTTCCATATTTTCCAGAATTCAATCTGTTTAAAACAATATTTGCGACTGCCAGTTTTCCTTCATAACATTCTCCGCCTGCTTCCGCAGTAACCACACATGCCAGAAGATATGCTTCTTCTTCTGATACGTTGTACGCAGATGTATATGCTGTCTCAGGAATAGCTGCATTTGCAATATTCTGCTGCAACTGTGCCGCTTCCTGTGCCTGACGTTCAGCCTCGGCTGCTGCTTCCGCCGCAAGCCTTGCCTCTTCTGCAGCAATAGCTGCCTGCTCTTCTTCTATGGTGATACCTGTTCCAATCACATACTGTACTGACAGATAATCTCTGGCTGCATAAAGTTCAGAACCATTGTAACTGACTTTCAGCCATTCTCCTTCCTCTGCAAGAACAGTCATCTGAATACCGGTACCGATGACTTCCTCTATACCATATTCCGTTCCGGCTCCCCGTCTTAATCTGAGATTGTCAACTGTACTTGTGGCAACCAAAGGGCACAAGTTCGGAATACTTGCTTCCGCATCATGAGCAAAATAGGCATAATTATTATTAATATAACCTATCACATTTCCCGACTGAATTTTTGACCACTCTGTACCTTTCTCAAGCACCTGGCCGCCACCGCCGGCATAGATTTTTCCAACAATCTCTGCATTTTCTGAAGCATCAGCTCTCACATTCAGATATTCACTCACATTTACAACAAATGTATTTGCATACGCATATGCTTCTGTGGTAGTTTCCTCCTGTGCCTGAGTCTCAGGTTCTGTCTCGATTTCTGTTGTTGTCTCCTCAGTAGTTTCCTCTGACCGGATTTCTTCTGTGGTTTCTTCACCATACAAATCATCCAGAGTAGCTCCTACGAAAATCTGATCCATTCCCTCAAGTGATAAAAGGTTGTTCATTCCTTTGGAATCAACTTTATCAAACGATTCAACATTTGCCTCAACCGCTTCGTTTTCACTTTTGTTTAAGCCACTGACAACAAGTCCGGTAACTGCAACCAACATCATGCCGCAAGCGACAGCTGCAACTACCTTATCGTGCTTTATAGCCTTCATAAAGTCCTCCAATCCGCTGTTTACCAGCACGTAACACAGCATTGATCCGCTGTTTGTTACGCAATTGTTAAATTTATTGCAAGTTGTATTCAGCATAATAACAAATCAATTTTCTTTTGTCAACCCCCAAGACCTTTACAAGCTGTTGCGATATTAAATTTTATCTGTTGATTTGATAATATTTTTATTTTTTATCAGAGACCTATGTTCTTTCATTTTTGTACTATTTTTTGTCCATGGACAATCGGAGTTTTTCCCATTTTTTCGGTAGTTTTATTCATGCATACATTTTTCTTTTTTTGTCCGCTCACCGCGTACATTTGACTTTTACAGGAACATTTGTTTGTTTTTTTATTTTTCTTGTATTTTTTTTAGTACAATATATATTTTACCTTTTTTTTCTGATTTCATACATTAAAATAGCCGCTGATACGGCAGCATTTAGAGACTCTAATTTTCCTTCCATAGGAATCTTAATCAGAAAGTCTGCCATTTCACTGATTTCATCCGACAATCCTTTTGACTCATTTCCAATCAGTATCCCTGTTGACCCTTCATACGTTTTCTCATTATAATATGCTTCTCCATTTAAATGTGCAGCATAAATCGTTACTCCATTTTCCTGTAATTCCTTAATGGCATCTTTTAAATCATCATAAACCAAAAACGGAACACGGAAAATAGAACCCATGGTAGAACGGATTACTTTTGGATTGAACAGGTCTACCGTAGATTTATTCATAATAACCGCAGATACACCAGCCCCTTCTGCCGTTCTCATAATTGTGCCTAAATTTCCCGGATCCTGCAACGATTCCAAAAGTACAAAAGTTTGTCTCTTATCTTTTTTCAGAATTGTTTTTAAATTATATTCTTTTTGTCGGACAATACAAACAATTCCCTGAGGTGTAACAGTATCCGAAATATCTTTAAAAATATTATCCTTGACGATAATATAACTGCTTCTTAATTTTTCTTTATTTTCTTTCAGAAAAGTTTCAGAAACATATGTGTTTACAATGTCTTCTTTTGGAATTTCCTGATATATTTTGATACCTTCTGTCACAAATAATTTTTCTTTTTTCCTTGCCGAGTTTTTTGTCTGCAGGCGGTTAATGTCTTTTATATGCTGATTCGATAATGAACTGATAAACATACTATCTCCTTTTTCTGTCTATTTATTTATTTTATAATTAATTATCTGATTTTTTTCTCTATTATTTTCGTTTCTCCCATGACAATAAGAGTTGTGTCTTTCACAAATGGCTCTGAAGGGTCTAATTTTGCATTTATTTTTCCGTCTTTTTTTTCTGCCAGCACATTTATTCCATATTTTCTTCTTATATCCAGTTCCACAAGTGTTTTTCCTACCCATTTTTCCGGTATCACTACTTCCGCAATAGAATAATCGTCTGACAAATCAATTAATTCTATCAAATTGTCTACCGCTACTCTTCGTGCCACTCTGTTTCCCATTTCTTTTTCCGGAAAAACAACCACATCTGCTCCCACTTTTTTTAATACTTTTTCATACAAATCGCTTCGGGATTTTACAATAACCAAGGGTACTCCTTCTTCTTTTGCAAAAATTGTGGCCATAATCGTTGCTTCCATATTATCTGTCATGGCAACCACAACTACATCCATATTAGACAATCCCAATGTTCTGACAACATCCGGGTCCGTCACATCTGCTTTCACCGCATAAGTGACAACTTCCGAAATTTCCTGAATTTTCTCTTCATTATTGTCAATGGCTAATACGTTTCCACCCATTTCGGCATAATATCTTGCCACACTCTCCCCAAATTTACCAAGACCAATCACTGCAATATCCTTCATTTTTCTCACCTTTCTTCATTTTTTTCTCCCTTTTTTGACGAGTTTCTTCCTATTTATATATACATTATCCTACCATAATTTTTGCACTGGCATTTTCCCTAATATTCTTTTGCTGATCCTTCCTGCTGCTAAACGCCATAGCCAGTGTAATCGCCCCGATTCTTCCTGCAAACATCAGACAACAAAGGATTAATTTCCCATAGGTAGAAAACATAGCAGTATTTCCTCTGCCTAATCCTACCGTTGCCAATGCCGAAACACATTCAAATGTAATCTCTTTCAGAGGCATATCTTCTATTATCACTAAAGACACAATGGAAGATATCAAAAGTGCAACTGCCAATAACACAATTGTCAGTCCGGTTCTTATATTCTCCATAGTAATTTTTCTATGGAATGTTTCTACATCCCGATAGCCTTTGATTTCACTCTTTATGGTAAGATACAGCATCGCTATGGTTGTAGTTTTCACACCACCTGCCGTTCCCAGGGGTGAACCACCTATAAACATAAGAAGCAAGATGAATATATAGGAAGAATCTCTAAAATTCTCCTGTGGAATTGTAGCAAATCCTGCCGTTCGCGTTGTAACTGATTCAAAAAACGAACTTAATAGTTTCTTGCCAAACGACAGGTCACCAATAGTTTCATGATTTGTATATTCAAACGCAAAGATTAAAAAAGTTCCAACAATTAGCAAAATCATTGTGACACTTATGGCTAATTTTGAATGAACTGTCAGTCTTTTCATCCTGCCTGCGCGTTTCATGCAGTCTTTGATATCCCACCAGACAATAAATCCAATACCTCCGGAAATAACCAGAAATGCTGTGGTGAGATTAATTATAAGGTTATCCCTGTAAATCATAAAACTGCTATCTCCCAACAAATCCAGCCCTGCATTACAAAAAGCGGAGACAGCATGGAAAATACTATACCATAGTCCCTGAAAAGGACCATACTCCGGTATAAATACAAATGCATAACAGATGGCACCAATGGTTTCTATGATAAATGTTCCCCGAAGAATTCGTGTTACAAATCTCACCATTCCTTTCAATGATTTCAGATTATATGCATTCTGAATCAAAATTCTCTCTTTCATGCTGATTCGTCTTCGTAAAATCAACAATACTCCCACTCCGCAACAGACAACTCCAAGTCCTCCTAACTGAATCAGTAACAAAATGACAATCTGTCCAAATAAATTATACTGTTCTGCAATCGTTACAGTCGTCAGTCCGGTTACACACACAGATGTAACAGAAGTAAATATGGCATCCATCCATGACGTCCATTCACCATCAGATGACGAAATAGGCAGTGATAAAATCACTGCCCCTAAGAGAATTATGATAAAAAAGCCTGTTACAATTATCTGAGATGTACGAAACCCTTTCTTATACATATCTAACTCCACTTCTTTTTTTATCGTGACAACATCTTGCTGATTCCATACTGATAATCTGAAATATCTTTCGTCATAGCCAGTGCTTCATCAATCTCAAAATCTACATAGTCGCCACCTTTATAAGCTACTACTCTGTTACTCTTGCCCTCACATAACAAATCAACAGCATATGCCCCCATAATTGACGCATACATTCTGTCCTTACATGTCGGAGAACCACCTCGCTGCATGTGACCCAAAATCGTAGCTCTTGTTTCCATACCGGTAGCTGCTTCAATACGTTTTGCCATAGAAGCAGAATGTCCGATACCTTCTGCATTAATAATAATATGATGCTTCTTACCTTTTTTTCTCGAATCAATAATATGATTTACTAATCGCTGTTCATCATAATCATATCTTTCAGGAAGCAGAATATCCTCAGCACCATTTGCAATACCACACCACAATGCAATATATCCCGCATGTCTTCCCATAACTTCAATAATACTGCAACGCTCATGTGAGGTTGAAGTATCTCTTACCTTATCAATGGCATCCATAGCAGTATTTACTGCCGTATCAAACCCAATGGTATAATCAGTACATGCAATATCCAAATCAATAGTACCAGGCACGCCGATTGTATTGATGCCCAGATGAGCCAGCTTCTGTGCCCCTCTGAAAGAACCGTCTCCACCGATTACAACCAGTCCGTCAATCCCGTGTTTCTTACAGATATCTGCACCTAACTGCTGTCCTTCCGGTGTAACAAATTCCATACATCTTGCAGTACCAAGAATCGTACCGCCACGCTGGATAATATCAGATACACTGTGGGCATCCATATCTATGATTTCTTCTTCCAGCATACCCTGATATCCACGCATAATACCCTTTACTTTTTTGCCTTTTGCCATGGCTGCCCGCACGACTGCCCTGATTGCCGCATTCATGCCCGGAGCATCTCCACCACTTGTCAGTACACCAATTGTATTAATCTCATTTGCCATAATTTATTTCCTCCTGTTTCAGGTAATCAACAAACAATTTCTGTTCCTATTTTAATACTATTTAATCATGATTTCAACCTATATTTTTACAACTCATGGCACAAAAGCAACATTTTCATCTCCAAACAGTTGTTTCAGTTTATCCACCAGTTCTGTATCCGCGTATACATCATAAGAAGAAGGTAATATTTTTTTTGCTTTCTCATCTTTCAGATATATAACGATTTTATCCCTACCATCAGATTCACTGATTGCAGATGTAAGAAGGCTGATTTTATCTTCATAATCTTTTTTATTCTCAAATCTTACCCATAATTGTGCCGATACATTCTGAAATTCTGTAATATTATCGCAAATCAGTTTAGCATTCTCATCTCCATCTGCGCTGACCCTGCCACTGACAAACACTTTTTTATCATCCTGTATGATTTGTCTGTATCGTTCATATAGCTTTGGAAAGACTAAGACCTCTACCGAACCATATAAATCTTCTATTTCAATAAAAGCCATTACCTGATTTGTTTTCGTGACTTTCACTGTAATATCCGATATCATGCCTCCTATCGTTTCCCGGTTTCCGTCCTGCACCTCTGTTTGATCTTCCTCATTCAGCATAAAATCTTTGGATGTCTTTGTAATATGTGCCTCCCATTTTTTCCGGTATTCCTCCAGAGGATGTCCGCTGACATATAATCCGATAAATTCTTTTTCAAATGCCAGAAGTTCCTCTTTTGAATATTCTTCCACATCTGGAAATTTTATTTCAAATTCTGTCTTTAATTCATCAGATACGATATCAAACAACGACATCTGTCCTGCCATCGTCTTCTTTTTTGACTGGCTGATATCATCCATGATAGATCCGTAAATAATCATTTTCTGACGCCTGCTGCCCTCAAAACAATCTAAAGCCCCAGACTTAATCAGACTTTCCACAATTCTTTTGCTCACATCATAACCGGACATACGCTCCAGAAATTCCTGAAGATTTTTATAATCCCCATGTTCCCTTCGCTCTCCCACAATCTGCTCCACTACATTTTTCCCGATACTCTTTAAAGCAGAAAGTCCGTAACGAATGGAATTTCCTTTGGCAGTAAAATTCTTTTCGCTTTCATTAATATCCGGAGAAAGAATTTCGATTCCCATTGCTTTGCTGGTCTGCACATAGTCCGTAACCTTGGCAGAATTATCTATGACGCTGGTCATCAGGGATGCCATAAATTCTACCGGATGATAATATTTCAGATAGGCAGTCTGGTAAGATACGACACCGTAGGCAGCCGCATGAGATTTATTAAATGCATATTTCGCAAAATCAATCATCTCATCATAAATTTTATTGGCTGTTTTTTCATCAATTCCACGTTTTACGCAACCTTCCACGCCTTCCTCTTCATTGCCGTATACAAAGCTCTGTCTCTCTTTTTCCATAACAGATTGTTTTTTCTTTGACATGGCTCTCCTGAGCAAATCACTTCGTCCAAGGGTATAGCCCGCAAGATCGCGGACAATCTGCATTACCTGTTCCTGATATACGATACATCCATACGTTGTTTTCAGAATTGGTTCCAATTGCGGACAATCGTAAGTAATAGAAGCAGGATCATTTTTTCCTTTCAGATATTTAGGAATAAAGTCCATCGGTCCCGGACGGTACAATGCAATTCCGGCCACGATATCTTCCAGACTTTCCGGCTTCAATTCCTTCATAAAGCTTTTCATTCCAGCACTTTCTATCTGAAAAATGCCTTCCGTCTTTCCTGTCCCTATATAAGCAAGAACCTTCGGATCATTATAATCTATCTCATGAAGGTCCAGTGTAATTCCTTTGTTCTGTTTCACCAGGTTGACAGCATTTTGTATCACCGTCAATGTTCGCAGTCCCAGGAAATCCATTTTTAAAAGTCCCAGTTCCTCCAATGTAGTCATAATATACTGTGTAGTGATTGTTCCATCCGAAGATCGTGACAGAGGAACAAATTCATCTACTGATTTCTGACTGATCAGTACACCGGCCGCATGCATGGAAGTATGCCTCGGCAGACCCTCCAGTCGTTTTGACATATCAATCAGATATTTAATTGTTTCATTACTGTCATATTCCTTCTTTAACAGAGGATTCATCTTTAATGCTTTATCTATAGTAATATTCAGCTCATTTGGAATCATTTTCGCAATAGCATCCACCTGAGCATATGGCATATCCAGTACTCTCCCCACATCACGGATCACACCTTTTGCTGCCAAAGTACCAAATGTAACAATCTGTGCCACATTATCCTTGCCATATTTCGATACAACATAATCAATCACTTCCCCACGGCGTTCAAAGCAAAAATCCACATCTATATCCGGCATGCTGACTCGCTCCGGATTCAGGAATCGCTCAAAGAGAAGATTATATTTTAACGGATCGATATCTGTAATTTCCAGTGTGTAGGCTACAATACTTCCGGCGGCGGAACCACGTCCCGGTCCTACCATGATTCCATTTGTCTTGGCATAATTGATAAAATCCCAAACAATCAGGAAATAATCAATAAATCCCATATTTCTGATGACTGATAATTCATAATCAAGACGTTCTGTCAGTTCTTGTGTCTCTTCCCCATAACGCTTTTTTAATCCCTTGTAGCACAGATAATGAAGGTAATTCCAGGATGCTTCCCCTTCTTCTGTATCGCTATCCCAAAATTCCTTAGGCACCTGATATTTTGGGAGTTTTCTTACACCAAACTCAATCTCCACATTGCAGCGTTCTGCAATTTTTGCCGTATTATCAATGGCATCCTGTGCATACGGAAAAAGCTTTCTCATTTCCTCTTCCGACTTCAGGTAATACTGACCACCCTCATATCGCATTCTATCTTCATCAGCAACTTTTTTGCCCGTCTGAATACATAAAAGGATATCATGAGCTTCATAATCCGTATCATAAGTATAATGAATATCATTGGTGGCCACCAGGTCAATCCCCAGTTCCCTGCTCATCCGTATCAAATCCATATTGACTTTTTTCTGCATTTCAATGCCATGGTCCTGCAGCTCCAGATAAAAATTTCCTTTCCCGAAAATCTCCTGATAACGCAATGCTGCCCGGCAAGCTTCCTCATAAAGATTTTTTGCCAGAAGTTTCTGCACTTCGCCGGCCAGACAGGCACTCAGTGCAATGATTCCCTCAGAATACATCTGCAGTACCTCATAATCCACCCTTGGCTTATAATAATACCCTTCTGTAAATCCCTTGGATACGATTTTCATCAGATTATGATATCCCTTATCGTTTTCTGCCAAAAGTACCAGATGATAATAACGGTCTTCGTTATTTCCCACTTCTCTGTCAAATCTGGAACCGGATGCCACATATACTTCACATCCGATAATAGGTTTTATCCCAACCTCTTTTGCAGCACGATAAAAATCAATCACACCATACATAACACCGTGGTCAGTTATCGCCAGACTATCCATATTCAGTTCCTTTGCCCGGGCTGTCAGTTCCTTAATCTTGCTGGAGCCGTCCAGAAGGCTGTACTCTGTATGTACATGTAAATGTGTAAATGCCATCCCTTTTCTCCTTATGAAACAAAGTGCCGCCGATAAATCCGGCGGCATTCGACCTTTTGTTTTATATAATTCTACTGAACACAGCAGAGATATTTTTCAATACTATTTAATGCAGCATCTTCATCCTCGCCATCTGCCGAAACAGATATCTCCTCGCCGCTTTCTACATTTAATGTCATCATTCCCATTATGCTTTTTGCATTCACTTTCTTATTATCATATTCAAGATAGATAGAACTGTCAAACTGGCTTGCTTCCTGTATAAACAACGCTACAGTACCAACATTTAAACCATCCTTAATCTTAACTACCATATCTTTACTTATCATTTTCTTTCTTCCTCCTTGCCTTTCAACTCTGACGCAATTTCGCTAATTCTTTTTAATCTGTGATTCATACCCGATTTCCCCAGTGGCGGGCACATGGCCTCTCCAAGCTCCTTCAGAGACGCATCCGGATTGTTTAATCTTACTTTCGCTGCTTCTTCCAGCACTTCCGGTAATGCACTTAACCCAATCGTGCTTTCAATATACCGGATGTCCTCCACCTGCTTCACCGCAGCATTGATTGTCTTTGTCAAATTTGCAGTTTCGCAATTCACCTTTCGGTTTACCGAATTCCTCATTTCTTTCAAAATCCGGACATTTTCCAAATCCATCAGTGAAATATGTGCCTGCATGACATTTAAAATATCTACTATCCCGGCACCTTCTTTTATATATACCACAAAATGCTTCTTTCTTTCAACTATTTTCGAGTCAATTCTGAATGTTTTTATGATTTTCGACAACTGTTCTGCTTTCGGTTCACTCTCACATACAATTTCAAAATGATACGATTTCTCCGGTGCGCTGATAGAACCTGCTGCCAGAAAAGCTCCCCGGATAAATGCCCGTTTACAGCAATCCTGCATAATAACTACATTATTCACAATGGACATATTTTCTTCAATTTCCTGATTCCGGTCAATCAATCTGGTTGCCTGAAGAACTCTCACTGCTGATTCATGCTGGTTTACCGTTACCGTATAGACTCTTCCGTTTTTCAAAAGTGCATTCTGCCTGATAGATATTTCCGCATCTATATTAAATGCTTTTTTTAATAATGTAAAGTACTTTCTTGCAACTGCAATGTTTTCTGTGTGAATTTTTACAGAATATTTATTTCTTGCAGATATTACAACATGCCCACACAAGCTGATAATTGCCGCTATCTCCGCCACCTGGCAATGCCTTGCCGGCGGTATCGCTCTGGATAGTTCTTCTTTCACATCTTTTGAAAATGACATATCTATTCCTTTCCAATGTCCCTATGTTCAATCTTGATTCCATAATCTTGATGTTTGCTGAGATTCTCATACAATTCTCTTGCAACAGTTACAGACCGGTGTTTTCCACCTGTACATCCTATGCTGATTACCAGTTGGTTTTTCCCCTCTGCAATATAATTGGGAATCAAAAATTCTACCAGATCCTCTAATTTTTCCAAAAACTTTCTGGAAGCATCAGAATTCATGACAAATTCCCTGACTTCCTGATCGTTTCCTGTTTTTTTCTTCAATTCAGGTATATAATAAGGATTTGGCATAAACCGCACATCAAAAACAAGGTCTGAATCCAATGGAATCCCATATTTAAAACCAAAGGACAAAATCGTCACAAACAGATTTTTATAATCCTTATTTTCCACAAAAATCTTTTCCATCTCACTGCGAAGATCCCTTGTCAGAAGATTATCAGTTTCTATAATATAATCTGCACGTTTCCGAAGAAATTCCATCTCCCTGCGTTCTGCCGCAATCCCTTCATCTACTCTTCCCTGGGAAACTAAAGGATGTGTTCTTCTCGTTTCTTTAAATCGTTTAATCAGAGTATCATCGCTTGCATCAATAAACAGAATTTCTTTATTCGGAATCTCTTCTAAAACCCGGGTTAATTCCTCGATATCTCCGCTTCGCACATCAACTCCAAGGGCAATCTTTTGAATCTTTCCCATCGATTCCAAGGAAAGATCTGCAAATTTCTTTAACAGTGCAGCCGGAAGATTGTCGACGCAAAAATATCCTGAATCCTCCAGTATTTTCATTGCTGTACTTTTTCCCGCACCTGACATGCCTGTTACAATTACGACTCTCATTCTACCACCCTGACTTCCATCTCCAGCCTGACACCATATTTTTCATAAACAATATCCTGTACCTGTTTCACTAATGAAAGGATTTCATCGGTTGTGGCTGCTCCACGATTAATCACAAATCCGCTGTGCTTCTCCGATACCTGGGCATCTCCTACCCGGAATCCTTTTAATCCGGCATCTTCTATCAGTTTTCCGGCGAAATACCCCTCCGGCCGTTTAAAAGTACTTCCGGCACTTGGATATTCCAGTGGCTGTTTCTCCCTGCGTTTTTTTGACAATTCATCCATGCAGGCACGAATCTGCGACTTTTCTCCCTGTTTCAAATCAAACTCTGCCTCCAGAATAATAAATGTACGTTCCATGATTATGCTGTGACGATAAGATAATTCCAACTCATTTTTTGCAAGCACCTGTATTTCTCCATATTCATTTAATACAGTGGCACTTACAATGATATCTTTGATTTCTCCGCCATAAGCGCCTGCATTCATTACCACAGCGCCTCCGACAGTGCCGGGAATCCCTGCTGCAAATTCAAGACCGGTCAACCCGGCTTCACAGGCAGCATTGGCCAATTGTGACAAAAGAACTCCTGCACCAGAAACAATCCTGTGGCCTTCTATGCGAAGATCCCCTGCATATCGTCCCATTTTAACTACGATTCCGTGATATCCCCTGTCGGAAAACAACAGATTGCTTCCATTTCCCACAATATAATAGTTTACTTTCTGTTCCCTCAAAAAACATACGGTTTGTTTCACCATCTCAGGTTCACAGACAGTCACAAAACAATCTGCCTTTCCGCCAGTCCGGAAAGTCACATGTCTGTTCATGGGTTCCTGCAATAACACATTTTTTTCACCCACTATTTTTTTCAATTCGTCAAAAATATAATTATCCATCAGAATCTCCTAAACAATCAGTGCCGCTGCACCATATATTCCCGCATCATTTCCTAATTCTGCCAACATAAATCTGACATTTCTGCATGGTCCAAATACATACTCCTGAAAATATTTTTCTATCTCGCTCAAAAGTATCTGACCAGCACGGCTCACACCGCCTCCAATCACTATGCCTTCCGGATTCACCACACAGGCTGTATTTGCCAGTGCAAGCCCCAGGTATCTGCCAAGCTCATGTACCGCTTTTAAACACAGATCATCTCCCTGTTTTGCCTTGTCAAAAATATCTTTTGCACTGTAATCTTCCTGTTTTCTTAACATTCCTACCATGCGCACGATTCCGGTAGCACTGGCGTATTGCTCCAGACATCCTTTTTTTCCGCAGCTGCAAAGTTCTTCTTCCTGACAGTTTACTGTCATATGACCGATTTCACCGGCTCCTCCGTTTGCTCCGGCAAGAATCTTTCCATTACTGATAATTCCTCCGCCTACGCCAGTTCCCAGCGTGACCATTACCATATTTTTCATTCCCCGGCCAGCTCCGGCTGTCTGCTCTCCCAGAGCTGCCACATTGGCATCATTTGCAGCTTTGACTCTGACACCGGACATTTTTTCCGATATTTCTCTCTCCACCTGAAAAATTCCCCAGCCAAGATTTACACAGCCAAGGATGTTTCCTTCTTCATCTACCGGTCCCGGAAGGCCAATACCCACGCCTTTACAGTCATGGGTATTCAATCCTCTCTCTGCCAGAATTCTTTTCAAAAATGTAGTTATATCATCTATAATATGCTTTCCCTGTTCAGATTTATCCGTGGAAATTTCATATTTTTCTATTAAGTTCCCGTTTTCCTCAAACAGACCAATCTTTATCGTAGTCCCACCTACGTCTACTCCGAATTTTACCATCTTATTCCTCTTCTCTTGGTTTTCCAAGATTTGCCTGTACTCTCCGATATAATTCCTGTGCAGCATTATAACCCATCTTCTTCTGACGATGGTTGACAGCCGCCGCCTCTACAATGACTGCCAGATTTCTGCCAGGTCTGATAGGGATGGAATAACTGACTACTTTATTTCCCAAAAATTCTGTATATTCTTCGTTCAGTCCCAGTCTGTCATATTCTTTATCTTTATTCCACTCTTCCAACTTTATCACCATATCGATACTCTGGGTTTCCTTGACACTTTCTACACCAAACAAGGCTTTTACATCGATAATACCGATACCCCTCAGTTCGATAAAATGTCTTGTAATATCCGGGGCTGTACCAATCAGTGTTTCATCACTGACCTTGCGAAGTTCCACCACATCATCCGTAACCAGACGGTGTCCTCTCTTAATCAACTCAATGGCTGCCTCACTCTTTCCGATTCCACTTTCACCCATAATCAGAACACCTTCACCATATACATCTACCAAAACTCCATGTATGGAAATACATGGTGCAAGTTCTACGTTCAGCCAGCGGATAATCTCCGCCATAAAAGAAGAAGTTGCCTTCTGCGTAATCAATACAGGTACTCCATATTTTGTTCCTGCATCAATCAGTTCCTGATCCGGCTCCATGCCTCTGCAAAATACGATACAAGGAAATCTCTGAGCCATAAGTTTATCATAGATTATGAGTTTATCTGCTTTGTCCATCTGCTCCACATAAGAGTTTTCCGTAAATCCGATAATCTGTACTCTCTGTGGGTCAAAATGCTCAAAATATCCGGTCCATTCCAAAGATGGCCGGTTAATATCAGGAACAGTAATCTTTATTTTATCTGTGTCTATTCCCGGATTACAAAGTTTTAAATCATAGTTTTCAATTACTTTTGATACTTTAACACTACTTGCCATAGTTCCTCCATTCTGCACTCCCGCACCTTTTTCTTTATTATATAAAAATCATTTCATTAATACAAGTTTTTTCTAAAAAACTCATATACCTTTCTCGCCGCATTTTCATTCATGGATGGAACCTTCATCAGTTCCTCCACAGAAGCTTCTTTTATCTTATTTATATCCAGAAAGTACTTCATCAATGCTTTTCTTCTTGTCGGTCCAATTAATTCTATATCATCCAGAACAGAATGTATCTGTGCTTTCCCTCTAAGACTTTTATGGTATTCTATGGCAAACCTATGGGCTTCATCCTGAATTCTGGTGATAAGCCGGAAGCTTTCCGAATGCGTATCAATCGGAAGCTCTACATCCTGATAAAGCAGGGCTCTTGTTCTGTGCCTGTCATCTTTCACCATGCCGCAGACAGGAATATGAAGATTCAGTTCCTCCAGAACCTGTAATGCGATATGAATCTGCCCCAGGCCTCCGTCCATCATAATTAAATCCGGAAATTTTCCAAAACCTTCCCCTGATCCATGTGTAAATCTTCTTGTCAGTACTTCATACATACTACCGTAATCATTTGGACCATCTACGGTTTTTATCTTAAATTTTCGATAATCATTTCTTTTTGGTCTTCCATTTTCATATACAACCATAGAACCTACTGACTGAAAACCGGCAGTATTAGAAATATCATAGGCTTCAATTCGATAATCATTTCTGCTCTCAATTCCCAGAAGTTCAAAAATATCTTTCATCGCTCCTATGGTCCTTGCTTCCTCACGTTTCACTTTGTCCCGGTCTACATCGAGAACCATTTTTGCATTTTTCTGTGCCAGCTCCACCATTTTTTCTTTCTGTCCTTTTTTCGGATTAAGAATACTTACTTTGTTTCCTCTCCTCTCTGACAGATACTCCGCAATCAAATCTGATTCTCTCAGTTCGTCTGATACGAGGATTTCTTTTGGAATAAATGGGGTTCCCGAATAATACTGTTTTATAAAACTGGTGAGAATGTCGTTCCCCTCATCTAAAGCAATATTGACAAAGAAGTGCTCTCTGCCCATGACTTTTCCTTCCCGAATAAAAAATACCTGTACCACAGCATCATTTCCATCAGCAGCATATGCGATAACATCTCTGTCCATGCCGCCATCAGTAGTTATTTTTTGTTTCTGTGCCACGCCTTTCACACTGGTCAGCAAATCCCGATACTCTGCCGCCGCTTCATAATTCATATCCGAAGACGCCTCATACATTTTCTTTTCCAGCATTTTAAGAACTTCATCATAATTTCCATTTAAAAATTTCAATGCCTGCTCCACATTAGAACGATACTCTTCTTTCGGAATATAACCCATACAAGGTGCATCACACTGTTTAATGTGGTAATTCAGACAGGCTCTGCCATTTCCAATCTCCTTGGGAAGAGAACGATTGCAGGTACGGATATGATAGATTTTGCGCAAAAGCTCTATTGTATCCTTGACTGCGCCTGCACTTGTATAGGGTCCGAAATAGCGTGACTTGTCTTTCTTCATATCTCTGGAAAATAGGATCCTCGGATACTCCTCTCCCACCGTAACTTTGATATATGGATATGTTTTATCATCCTTTAACATGGTATTATATTTCGGACGATGTTCTTTGATCAGGTTACACTCCAGTATCAGTGCTTCCAGCTCTGAATCTGTTACGATATATTCAAAATAACTGATATGGGATACCATCTGCTCTATCTTCGGCGTTCTCTTCCTGCTGCTTTGAAAATATTGTCGCACCCTGTTTTTTAAGCTGATTGCCTTTCCCACATAAATGATGGTATCTGATTTATCATGCATTAAATATACACCCGGACTTGCCGGCAGTTTTTTTAATTCTTCTTCTATATTAAAATCAACCATTTTTATTTTTTCCCATCAAACAGAATTACAGAAAAACTATTTCCCGGAACTTTTATCCTGTTTTCTTTCAGCACTTTTTCTTCCCGGTGCAAAGAAACCTTTTCTCTGTCCTGAATTGTATTTCTGTCTTCTTTCTCACCGCTCATGACAATTGTCGTATATGGAATGTCACCCATAATCTGTCCTGTTTCGTCCTCAATCGTCATTTCTCTTTCCTCTTCATTGGAATTTACTATTTTCAGAATCAGTTTACCTTTCTCATCCTCAACAGCACTGGCATAAATGCCCTCTTTTCGCTCAGTCTCCTGATCCAGACCGAAATCAGCCGTCAATGTTTTTACTCCACTATATTTGCTATATAACTGCTGAACATAATAGCTTGGCGTCACATAAGATGTGTCCCCGTTAAACCAGATAAGGTCCGGTGACCATTGTGTGTAACCCATCCTTGCAAGAAGTGGCGCATAGCTTGCCAGCACTACCACATCAGCATTTTTCTCCAGACCAGTCATAAATGCCGCCTCAGCCAAAGCTGCTCCCAATGTATTTGCCTCCGGACAATTCATTCTGCCAGCTCTGCCCGGAATATGGCAGGCATATTCTCCTGCAAATACTTTGATCTGTCTGTCGTATTGATCATAAAAATGTACATGGTCATATAGCCATTCCGGAGACACATAATAATGCTCATCGATAGCATAAACCAGATTGTCATTCTTTTTCACTGCTTCTGAGGCCCATGCCCATGCTTTTTTGTAACCGTCGCTCCATACATCCGGTCCGGCACTTCCAATTAATTTTATCTCAGGATATTTCTCATGAATAGCTTTTTCAAACATTTCATATCTGCCAAAGAAATTCACTGTATCAGACTGCCACTGTTCATTTCCGACTCCAAGATATTCCAGTTGAAAAGAATCCGGATGTCCCATGTCCGCCCTCTTCTTTCCCCACTCTGTCGTAACATCACCGTTTGCGAACTCTATTAGATCTAATGCATCCTGAATGTACTGCTGCATTTCCAATCCTTCCACATCTACTTTTTCTGTAGACATAAACTGACAGGCCAGTCCTACATTCATAACCGGAAGTGCTTTCGCGCCAAGATATTCGCATAAAAGAAAATATTCATAATATCCCACTCCATATGTCTGTCCATAATGAGGATATGGTCCGGAAAATCCTGTCTCGTCGCTATTATTGTGGACAGCCCAGCGGTTCCAGTTAAATTTTCTTTCCTCTGCCGGTGCTATGGTATCTTTCCACCGGTATCTGTTATCTAATGTATTTCCTTCTACAATGCAGCCACCCGGAAATCTTAAAAATGATGGTTCTAATGCTTTTAACTTTTCTGACAGATCCTTTCTGAAAATACCAAGCACTGCATCTTCAGGTATCATAGAAAAGAAATCAAATGCCACTGTTCCTTCCTCTTTCAGGCTTACCACAAATGCACCCTCTTCGATTGTTTCCTCGGGTGTGAGTGTGATGGCATATTTCTTCCATTCTCCCTCACATAGTGACACATAACCTGCTGCCACTTTTTTTCCATTCTTCTGAATGTTTATTTCTATATCACCATGACCTTCCATCACTTTTGCATAAAAGGTCACTTGATATTTTTTTCCCTTTTTTGCATATATTCCGTCATATGCTTTGTTCGTAAAGGAAGAATTTGCTCCTTTTCCGTCAAAAATCATATAATGCGGATTCGCCGGATTTACCGGATCTCTGCTGTCAAAATGGATACTTGAACCATTTCCGTGATTTTCATATAATGACCATCCATAACCTCCATCAAAAACAGTATGAAAATCATCCTTTTTTCCATATGCAAATACAGACTCAAAATTGCGGTTTTCCAACATTTCTGCATACAATCCTCCATCCAGACTGTAGTTAATATCTTCAAAAAATAATCCGTACATATCCTTCGAAACCGATACACTCTTCTGATCTGAAATCTTTAAATTCATTTTTGCCCCTCCTTTGTTTTATAAATGATAGGCGTTTGCGAAACTCGTCGGGGGAGAGGTTCGCAAACTCCTATTTATGAATGATGTTATGTTCAAAAGCTGCCACAAAATTTGCGGCAGCTTTCTCTCCGTTTTATTCTTCTTTCTGCTCTGTCTCTTCCATCACCGTGGTTTCTTCTATCTGCTCTGTCTCTTCCTCTACAGAAGTTTCCTCCGGATCCCGATTCTCGAACAATGCCATAAACTGCTTTCCTGTAATATTTTCTTTTTCATACAGGTAATTAGCGATTCTATCCATGGCCTCACGGTTTTCTGCCAAAAGTTTCTTTGCTTTTTCGTAGCACTCTCTCAACAGTTCTTTGACCTCTGTATCAACCTCTGTGTATGTGCTGTCCGAACAATTCAAGACAGTTCTTCCCGATAAATAGCTGTCCTGCTCTTTCTCCAGACACATTAGTCCGAACTTCTCTGACATACCATATTGAGTAATCATGGCTCTGGCAAGATCCGTTGCTTTTTCCATATCATTCGAAGCTCCTGTTGTCACTGTATCAAAGACAAGCTCCTCTGCAGCACGTCCGCCCAGAAGTGTGACAATACGGGTCAGGAGTTCATCCTTTGTCATGAGATACTTCTCTTCTTCAGGCACCTGCATTACATATCCGAGAGAGCCCATAGTCCTCGGAACAATGGTGATCTTCTGGACCGGTTCTGCCTTTTTCTCAAGAGCAGTAATCATAGCATGTCCTACTTCATGATATGCGACCGTCTTCTTTTCTGTTTCATTCAGAATTCTGTCTTTCTTCTCTTTACCTGCAATAACCACTTCTACCGCTTCCAGTAAATCTGCCTGTGAAATAGCCTGACGTCCATTCTTAACTGCATTAATAGCAGCTTCATTCACCATATTTGCCAGATCAGAACCTACAGCACCTGAAGTAGCAAGTCCGATTTCTTCCAAATCAACCGTTTCATCCATAAGAACATCTTTGGAATGTACCTTTAAGGTCTCTACACGTCCCTTCAGATCCGGTTTATCTACAATAATTCTTCTGTCAAAACGTCCCGGACGAAGCAGAGCCTTATCCAATACATCCGGTCTGTTTGTTGCAGCCAGAATAATAAGTCCCTTGGAAGAGTCAAATCCATCCATTTCTGAAAGCAACTGGTTTAAAGTCTGCTCCCTCTCATCATTTCCACCACCATAGCGGGAATCTCTGCTCTTACCGATGGCATCAATCTCATCAATAAATATAATACATGGTGCTGCCTGCTGTGCCTGTTTAAATAAATCCCTTACTCTTGATGCACCTACACCTACAAACATTTCTACAAAATCAGAACCGGATAATGAGAAAAACGGTACTCCTGCTTCTCCCGCTACTGCCTTTGCCAGCAATGTCTTTCCTGTTCCCGGAGGTCCTACAAGAAGGGCTCCCTTCGGCAGTTTTGCACCAATTCTTGCATATTTTCCCGGATTATGAAGGAAGTCTACGATTTCTTTCAGAGATTCCTTTGCTTCCTCCTGACCTGCCACATCTTTGAACAGTACCCCTGTCTTTTTCTGCTCATACATTTTGGCATTCGATTTGCCGACACCCATAATGCCGCCGCCTCCCATACCTCCGGTCATTCTTCTAAGGAAGAATCCCATAATGAAGTAAATCAGAACAAATGGCAGTATCCACGTCAGAATAAATTCCATGATCATGGAGTTCGTACTCTCGTCTTTCACTTTCCAGGCAACACCTGAATCCTGAAGTTCATCATGAAGTTTATCCGCACTTAATGCCATGGTCCAGTATGCAAATTTTTCTCCCATCAAAGTGTATTTCACATCTTTTGGGTAAATCAATATCATTCCACTGGAAGTCACTTCTACAGATTCTACTTTATCTTCTTCCAGCATCTGCACAAATTCACTATATTTAATCTCTTTACGTGATGTGCTCTGCATAACATTGCTAAGCATCATAACTAAAAATAAGGTGATGACACCTGTAATCACCAGTGTAATAATTTTCTGCTGGCGTTTCTTATTATCGTTTTTTTTGTTATCGTCTCCGCCATTGTTCTTCGGCGACATATTTCCATTATAATTGTCCATACAGTCCTCTTTCCGTAATAATTTTATATTTATATAGTATACTGTTAGTTTAAACATAAATCAATAATCATATTGTGATTTTTTTGTTAATTTCATAAATTTTTGTTTTTTCTATTGGCTATTTTGTCTTTCCGTTGTATAATAGTATCTTAAAAGGCGGTTTCGTAAAAGCCTATCTGATTTACACATTACGAGGAGGATTTAAGATGCCAGTTAAATATGTATTTGTCACAGGTGGTGTTGTTTCCGGACTGGGAAAAGGCATTACAGCAGCATCCCTTGGACGTTTATTAAAAGCACGTGGCTATAAAGTCACCATGCAGAAATTTGACCCATATATCAATATTGATCCGGGCACAATGAACCCAATCCAGCACGGAGAAGTTTTCGTTACAGACGATGGTGCCGAAACTGATCTTGATCTTGGACATTATGAAAGATTTATCGACGAAAGTCTTACAAAAAATTCCAATGTAACAACAGGTAAAATCTACTGGTCTGTACTTCAAAAAGAAAGACGAGGCGATTTCGGCGGAGGAACAGTTCAGGTCATTCCTCATATTACAAACGAAATCAAAAGCCGTTTTCACAGAAATTTTTCCACGAAAGAAACAGAAATAGCCATTATCGAAGTCGGCGGTACAGTAGGTGATATCGAAAGTCAGCCATATCTGGAATCTATCCGTCAGTTCCAGCATGAAGTAGGACACGAAAATGCTATTTTGATTCATGTAACACTGATTCCTTACCTGCGTGCTTCAGGTGAGATGAAGACGAAACCAACCCAGGCCAGCGTAAAGGAACTTCAGGGAATGGGTATTCAGCCGGATATTATCGTATGCCGTACAGAACTCCCTCTTGATAAAGGTTTAAAGGATAAGATTGCTTTATTCTGTAACGTGCCAAGCGACCATGTACTTCAGAATCTGGATGTTGAGTTGTTATATGAGGCTCCTCTTGCCATGGAAAAAGAACATCTTGCAGAAGTTGCCTGCCAATGTCTGAAACTTGATTGTCCGGAACCAGATTTAAAAGAATGGATAGAGATGATTGAACGTGCCAAAAATCCGAAAAAGACAGTAGATATTGCCCTTGTAGGTAAATATATTTCTCTTCATGATGCATATATCAGTGTAGTGGAAGCTTTAAAACACGGTGGTATCGTAAACGATGCCGAAGTTCGTATCAAATGGGTAGATTCTGAAAATGTAACAGACGAAAATGTAGATGAAATTCTCGGTGATGTTTCAGGTATCTTAGTTCCCGGAGGATTTGGTGACAGAGGTATTGAAGGAAAGATTACTGCCATCAAGTATGCAAGGGAGCATAAAGTTCCATTCCTTGGTCTCTGCCTTGGTATGCAGTTGTCTATTGTGGAATACGCAAGAAATGTTCTGGAATATACCGATGCCCACAGTGTTGAGTTAGACCCTCAGACCACACACCCGGTCATCCATCTGATGCCTGACCAGAATGGTATTGAAGATATCGGCGGTACTTTAAGACTTGGTTCTTATCCATGTGTTCTTGACAAATCTTCGAAAGCATACGAAGTATATGGCGAGGAAACCATCCATGAGCGTCACAGACATCGTTATGAAGTAAATAACGATTATCGTAATGTTTTAGTAGAACATGGCATGAAGCTTTCCGGTATTTCTCCTGATGGAAGAATTGTGGAAATGATCGAATTAACTGACCATCCATGGTTTGTCGCTACTCAGGCCCATCCTGAATTAAAATCAAGACCAAACAGACCACATCCTTTATTTAAGGGATTTGTGGGTGCTTCAGTAACTTATAGTGAGAATAAATAAGAGAAACATAAAACCCTGGTCACAATTGTGGTCAGGGTTTTATGTTTCTCTTATTTATTTTCTATCTTTTCGTATCAGATTTCTCATGGCTTCTATTGCTGTCTCAATAGCACCTGTGGTATCTTCTGTTTTCTTATCCTGATACCCTGCCTTATCCCTTTCCTGATTCCATATCATCAGAAAAACCGCTCCACAACGCACATGAAGCACTGATGCTGTGACAAATAATGCTGCCGTCTCCATTTCAGAAGCCAGCACTCCTGCCTGCTTCCATGCATTCCATTTTTCTTCCAGCTCTCTCGCAACAGGCATTCTTCCCGGCTCATGCTGTCCATAAAAAGAATCTTTACTTTGAACAATCCCGGTATGAAAAGGCATATTCAATGTTTCTGCCCCATGTATCAGTTCCATCAGCACCTCCGTATTGGAAGTGGCAGGAAATTCCACCGGCATATAATGAAGGCTTGTTCCTTCCTGACGAACCGCACTTGTGGCAATAATCAAATCCCCTGGTGCAGGCTTTTCGCTTATTCCCCCACAAGTTCCTACCCTGATAAACGTATCTGCTCCACATTTCACCAGTTCTTCCATGGCAATCGCAGCGGAAGGTCCACCTATTCCAGTGGAACAAACACTGACTTTCTCCCCTTCCAATTCTCCGGTATATGTCACAAACTCCCTGTTTTCTGCAATTTTCTCTGGATGGTCCAGATATGAAGCTATCTTTTCCACTCTTCCAGGATCGCCCGGAAGAATTACATATCTCCCCACATCACCTTTCTCACACTGAATATGCATCATCATATTTTTCCTCCATTTACTTTTAACGCCCGCGTAGCATTTAAAACTGCAATCACCATAACTCCTACATCAGCAAAAATCGCCAGCCACATATTTGCAATTCCCAATGCTCCCAATAACAGGCAGATAAATTTTACAACAAGAGCAAATACAATATTTTCATATACAATACGCAATGTCTTTCTGGATATTTTCATGGCAAGAGCTATCTTTGCCGGATCATCATCCATCAATACGATGTCTGCCGCCTCAATCGCCGCATCGGACCCCATAGCCCCCATGGCAATCCCGATATCTGCCCTGGAAAGTACCGGTGCATCATTAATTCCATCTCCCACGAATGCCAGTTTCTCCTTCGGCATTTTTTTCTCCAGCAATGCTTCCACACGTTGGACTTTATCTCCCGGCAGCAATTCACTGTGGACCTCATCCACACCGAGGGATGATGCCACGCTATCCGCCACTTTTTTTGCATCTCCCGTCAACATAATGGTAGTTTTTACACCGGAAGCTTTCAACCCTGCAATCGCTTCCTTTGCATTTTTCTTTATAACATCCGAAATCAGAATATATCCGGCATATTTTTCATCTACCGCCACATGTATGACAGTGCCTGTTTCCTGAGGATTCTCCGGCACCACACTTATCTTTCTCATAAGTTTTTCATTTCCGGCATGCACAAGATGTCCTTCTACTCTTGCACTTACTCCATGTCCACTGATTTCCTGTACTTCTGTCACCAGAGAAGCATCTGCATCTTTTCCGTAAGCATCTTTAATGCTTTTACTAATAGGATGCGTAGAATAGCTCTCTGCCAATGCAGCATAGCGAAGCAGTTCTTCTCTCTCCATATCCCTCGGCTGAATATCTGTTACCCGGAATACACCTTCCGTCAGGGTTCCCGTCTTATCAAATACTACATATTTTGTCTGGGATAATATCTCCAGGTAACTGGAACCTTTGACAAGAATTCCCCGGGCAGATGCCCCTCCAATTCCCCCAAAGAAACTGAGTGGAATTGATATCACTAATGCGCATGGGCAACTGATAACTAAAAAAGTTAAAGCTCTTCCAATCCATTCACCCAGATTGGCCGGATTTCCCATGAGCAGATTCCCAATGACAGGCAGAAAAGCCAGCGCCAGTGCAGCATAACATACTGCCGGTGTATAATATCTGGCAAACCTTGTAATAAAATTTTCTGATTTTGATTTCTTCATACTGGAATTCTCCACCAGTTCAAGAATCTTAGATACCGTAGATTCTCCAAACTCTTTTGTGGTTCGAATTTTTAATACCCCTGAAAGATTTACACATCCGCTGATTATTTCATCTCCGTTTTCCACATCTCTCGGTATGCTTTCCCCAGTCAATGCACTTGTATTCAAAGTAGATTTTCCTTCCAGAACCACACCATCCAAAGGTACTTTTTCTCCCGGCTGCACAACGATTACACTGCCAATCTCTACATCATCCGGATCGACCTGTTCTAACCGGCCTTCTACTTCTATATTTGCATAATCCGGTCGAATATCCATCAATGCTGCAATATTTTTTCTGCTTTTTCCCACAGCATAACTCTGAAACAACTCACCAATCTGGTAAAAAAGCATAACTGCCACGCCTTCTGCATAGTCCCCCAGACACATTGCTCCTATAGTAGCCACTGCCATCAGGAAATTTTCATCAAACACTTCTCCATGAACAATACCAAGCACTGCTTTTCTCAAAATATCATATCCAATCACCGCATATGGAATAAGAAACAGCACACACCGAATCCATCCTGTAACCGGTGCCAGCATAAGAACAGCCAGCAAAACTGCTGTAATAATAATACGATATAATACTTTTCTCTGTTTTTTTGTCATAAAATCCTCATTTCCGGAACATCATCCTATCAAACAATAGTACTACTCAAAAAAAATCTCACAATCAGGTTCGACTTTTCTGCATGCCTTCAGCACATTTTCCATAACCTTTAATTCTTCTACCCCTTCTTCAAACTCCACCTTCATCTTTTGCGTCATAAAGCTGACCGTCGCTGTTGCAATCCCTTCTATCTTCTTTGCTGCCTCTTCCATCTTCAATGCACATGCTGCACAATCCACTTCTATTTTATATGTCTTCTTCATAATTAAATATCCTTTCTATATGTTTTGTCCCGTAACACATTATTTTTTATTCTTCTACATGTTCCATACCCATATTAATAATATTTCTCACATGATCATCATCCAGAGCATAGATGATACTTTTTCCTTCTCTTCGAAATCTCACTAGTTTGGAATCCTTCAAAATTCGTAGCTGATGGCTGACTGACGATTGACTGAGATTTAAAAGCTGGGCAATATCATTCACGCACAACTCATTAGCAGACAAAGCATACAAAATCTTAATTCTTGTAGAATCTCCGAAAATCTTAAATAACTCTGCCAAATCATATAAAATCTCATCATCCGGCTGCTGATCCAATACTTTCTGAAGGATTTCTTCTCTTTTATTTTCTTCCATTCTTCTCCTTTCCTGTAAATCTTTCGTTATGCATTTCAAAACTGTTTCTATAAAATCCGAATAATTTACATATGTTCATTTGTTCATATGTTTATAATACATTACTCTATATGTTTTGTCAAGGAATGAAAACTACTTTTGATATGCAGTCCCATTGGCTGATTGAAACTTATTAAAGGGGCTGTCGCATTAAGAAATTAGTGCGGTGCCTCTTTTTCTACTTCAAAAACAACATATAGTTCTGCAGTTCAGGCACGCTTTCCGCTCATCAGTGCATGATGATTATTCTTCAGGGATAGTTATTCCAGATTCTGTTAATAAAGCCTCGAGTAGTTCTACCCTTCGATCTGGCTTCTAGCATTTTTCCCACAGTGATTAAAAATACATCAGCACAACTAAAAGAATCAGTGATGCAATCAGCCTTTTTTTCATAGAACTCATTCCTGTCACATTATATTGCTGCATTGCTTTCACCTCCTGCATTTTTTATTAGGCATTTACAAATATTCTATGCTTCCCATTCGTATCTGTCAACAAGGTACCTACCCGAAAAAATGGCAAAACATCAGTACCTTCGCCAGACATTTTGCCATTCTTCTTATACGTCTAATATTCTTCGCTGATATCCTCTTCTTTCTCTCCGATATCAGTTACCGGTTTTTCCAATCCATCTATTGTAATATTATGCTTCTGAGCGTAATCCCAAAGTGCTGCATGAATCGCTTCTTCTGCCAGCAGGGAACAATGCACTTTTACAGGCGGAAGTCCATCTAATGCTTCCATTACAGCTTTATTCGTCACTTCCAGTGCCTCCTGAACTGTCTTGCCTTTTACAAGCTCTGTAGCCATACTGCTGGTTGCCACTGCGGCACCACATCCAAACGTCTTAAACTTTGCTTCCCGGATTACACCATTGTCATCAATATCCAGATACATTCTCATAATATCTCCGCACTTGGCGTTTCCAACAGTTCCGACTCCACTTGGATTTTCTATCTCTCCCACATTTCTCGGATGGCTGAAATGATCCATTACCTTTTCGCTATACATAGTCTTAACCTGCCTTTCTTACTGGTTGCTTTTCACAAAGTCCTCATAGAGAGGAGACATACTTCTTAATCTTTCAATAATCTGTTTCAACGAATCTACAGTGAAATCAATTTCTTCCTTTGTTGTCTTCTCGGAAAGTGTCAATCGCAATGAGCCATGGGCAATTTCATGAGGAAGACCGATGGCAAGAAGCACATGAGAAGGATCAAGGGAACCTGATGTACATGCTGAACCGCTGGACGCACAGATACCTTTCTGGTCAAGCAAAATCAGCATAGATTCTCCTTCAATAAATCTGAAACAGAAGTTTGCGTTATTCGGAAGTCGTCTTGTCTTATCACCGTTAAGCTTTACATATGGAATTTCATCAAGCACTCTTGAAATGAGATAATCGCGAAGCTCCGTCTCATATTGAATACGCTTGTCCATCTCTGTAAATGCAAGCTCTGCTGCCTTTCCAAATCCCACAATTCCCGGAACATTATGTGTACCGGCTCTTCTCTGGCGCTCCTGAGCTCCACCGTGGATAAAGGAACGGATTTTTACGCCTTTACGAATATACATTAAACCAATTCCTTTTGGTCCGTTAATCTTATGTCCGCTGGCACTTAACATATCTATATGCATTTTCTCCACATCAATCGGAATATGTCCAAACGCCTGTACTGCATCTGTGTGAAATAAAATACCGTGTTCTTTTGCTATTTCTCCTATTTCCTCTATCGGCTCTATCGTACCGATTTCATTATTTGCCGTCATAACAGAAATCAATATGGTATCCGGCCGGATTGCAGCTTTTAACTCATCCAATTTTACAATACCATTCTCATCCACATTCAGATAAGTGACTTCATATCCTTTTTTCTCCAGATATTCACAAGTATGAAGAATGGCATGATGTTCGATTTTTGTGGTGATAATATGTTTTCCTTTGTCACTATACGCATCTGCCACAGCCTTTAGTGCCCAGTTATCCGATTCGCTTCCACCGCCGGTAAAATATATTTCTTCTGTTTTGGCATGAATACCGTCTGCCAGTAATGCTCTTGCATGGTCCACTGCTTTCTTCGCCTCACCGGCAAATGTATAAATGGAGGATGGATTTCCGTAATAAGTTGTAAAATATGGTGTCATAGCCTCTACGACCTCAGGATATACCTGAGTAGTAGCCGCATTATCTAAATAAATATTCTTTTCCATTTATTTTCCTCTTTTCTTTCATGCTGTCTTATGATTCTGAAAACAGAGGGGTTGATAAATATCTGTCTCCTGAATCCGGAAGAAGTGCAACAATCACTTTTCCTTTATTCTCAGGTCTTTCGGCCAGAATTTTAGCTGCCTTTAATGCTGCACCTGAAGAAATACCTACAAGAATTCCTTCGCTTACGGCAAATGATCTACCCTCTGTAAAGGCATCCTCATTCTCAATCGCAATTACTTCATCATAAATCCCGGTATTTAATACCTCTGGCACAAATCCTGCACCGATTCCCTGGATTTTATGCGGGCCCGGAGTTCCTTTGCTCAAAACAGGACTTGTGGCAGGCTCTACCGCTACAATCTTCACATTCGGATTTTTCTCTTTCAGATATTCCCCAACACCGGTAACAGTACCGCCTGTTCCGACGCCGGCCACAAAAATATCTACTTTTCCTTCTGTCTGTTCCCAGATCTCCGGACCTGTTGTTGCCTTATGGACTGCCGGGTTAGCCGGATTTACAAACTGACCGAGGATCACTGCACCGGGAATAGAATCTTTCAGCTCCTCTGCCTTTGCAATCGCTCCCTTCATTCCCTTGGCACCTTCTGTAAGTACAAGCTCTGCACCATATGCTTTCAAAAGATTTCTTCTCTCCACACTCATAGTATCCGGAAGTGTAAGAATCGTCTTATATCCTTTTGCAGCAGATACAGCCGCAAGGCCGATACCTGTATTGCCGGAAGTCGGCTCAATAATCGTTGCACCCGGCTTTAAGATACCTTTTTTTTCTGCATCTTCTATCATAGCAAGTGCTACTCTGTCTTTCACGGAACCTGCCGGATTTAAATATTCCAGCTTTGCCAGTATTACTGCATCCTTGATTCCATTTTTTTCTGTATATCGATTCAACTTTAAAATCGGTGTTCCCCCAACCAATTCTAAGGCACTCTCTTTAATTTTGCTCATATTTATCCTCCTTATTCGTAAAACATATTAGTTTTTTAACTCCTATCTGTTTAATAGGATTTATGTGAAGATTATATTATTACTATATCTATTTGTCAAGCAGTTTTCTAAATTTTTATTTTCGTCCATTTATCATTTCGAAATCGGATTGTAGTAAGTGTAAATCTGCTTATCTGGTCCAGCAATATACCTATCCAGATTCCTATAATGCCCAAACCCAGAATATAACACATGATGTAAGATACCAATGGCCGGATAATCGTTACAGACACTGTGGAGGTGATTGTAGTGTAAAGCACATCCCCTGCTCCCCTCAGGCATCCCATATTGATAACCTGGCTGATTTGGAATAATACAATCAATACCATCATATGCATAATGGAAACTCCCATATCCACAATATAACTTTCATCAAAAAATAATCCAAAAAATCTTCTTCCAAAAATCAGATATACTACTGCCATAATAACCGATATCACTGCACCTATCTTATGACTGATTTTACGGTAAAGCTTTGCTTTGTCCGGTTTATTTTCCCCCAGACTCTGTCCAATCAGTGCTACCGTTGCAGCCTGCATACCGTCACCAAAAGAAAATGCCAGACTCATGACATTCATAGCAACCTGATGCGCTGCCATGGCACCGCTTCCCTGATGTGCCGCCATAATAGAAACCGACATAAAACCAATACGCATAAGAACCTGCTCTGCAAAGACACTATAACTGATTTTGAAAATATTAATTAATGATTTTTTTATAGCAATGCTATTTGTTTTAAACACTGTGCGGACGCAAAAGAAATCACTCTGTACAAGGCTGATCATACTCATAATAGAAGCCACAACTGTTCCTAAAACGGTAGCAATGGCTGCACCTTGTATGCCAAGCTTTGGGAATCCTAAATTACCATTGATCAAAAGATAATTAAATATAATATTTACACCATTTGAAACAAGATTAGTTCTCATGGCGATTTTCGTATTTCCGGCTCCTCTCTGGGCAGCATTGATAATGATTGATATCACATTAAACAGCATACAACCCATAACAATAGAAAAATATTGCACTGCCGGCTTATGTGTAACCGGTTCAGAACCGCTAAACTGCATAATCTGGCTGGCAAAGAATACACATCCCGCGCTAATCACAATTCCTACCAATATAGACAGACCTAATGCAGAAAATAAAATCTGATTAGCCTCCTTAGGGTTATTCTCGCCTTTTCGTCTTGCCACAAGGGCAGAAACTGCCACGCTGGTAGCGATAAAAAATGCAAGGCCTAAAAATTTAGGCTGGGTGGTTAATCCCACCGCAGCCACAGCTTCCGAACTTATTGTACTGACCATCAATACATCTATCATGCCGGCCAGAGATACGGACACAGATTCCAGTACCGACGGCCAGGCCATTTGAATCGTTTTTTTCGTATATTCATTCATAAACATTCTCCACATTACATGATCTCTGTATCCTTCAATTTTCTTTCAAAGAATTCATTTGCCCGAATCAGAGGATTTCTGAGTAATAATCCCAGTACCAGCATAAATGGCACATAGACCAGAAGATAGCATATATCCATGACATAATCCATACCATACATACCGGCCACACACTCTCTCATGGCATTTATTCCATGAGTAAACGGCAGCAATGGATATAAGATCTGGAAAAATTTTGGTGTAACCTCAATTGGAAATGTTCCTCCGCCACCTCCCAGCTGAATCACAAGAAGAATCACACAAATGGCTTTTCCAATATCTCCAAAAGAAATGGTTATGGTAAAAATAATCAGTGAAAATACAAAGCTGCATATTAATCCGGTAAATACAAAGGCAACCGGATGTTCACACTGGATTTTCAGGAAGAAAATATCTCCAAGACAGATAGTCAGTGACTGTAGCAATGCCATGATCAGGAAAAACAAATATCGTCCGAGATACTCCTGATATGGCTTAAAATGATTATACGCAGATTTATTTTTTACATTTGTTTTAATGATAGCCACCAATATAATCGCTCCGACCCAGATGGCCAGGATAGAATAAAAAGGCGTCATGGCCGAACCATAATTTTCAACAGGATAAACGTCTTTTGTCTCCAGTTCCACTGGTGCTGACATAAAACTGCTGATGTATTCGGAATGATCCGATATCATTCCCATTAACTGCTGTATGGCTTCACCATTGGACAAGGTGCTGATTTTGTCAATATTTTCATTTATTTCTGCCTGTGATTCGTCGATCAGTGTAATCGTATTCTGGAATGCCACATCTGTTTTCTCCAAAGCTGTTCCCAGCTGTTCAAAAATAGAACCCGCCATGGCAATATCTGCTTTGACTGCTTCCAGACTCTGAATCAGTACATCTATATTGCCTTCCATATCTGCAGCCATTGTACTTGTACTCAGACGAATGATGTTTTGCATCTCATTTTTCATATCGTCAATGTTCGTCTGAAGTTCCACCCTGATTTCAGAAATCTGTTGCTTCTGCTCTTGTATTAATCCGCTATTTTCAAGGGGAAGGTCACTATCAATCTCTTCCATGCTGTCAGCAACATTCTGCAACTGCTGTATAAGACTGTCAATACCTGAAACATCAACCTGCATAGAGGTATACATTCCTGTATTTTCCTTGATACTTTCTACCTTTCCTTTTACTGTATTCAGATCATTAATCGCCGTATCCAGTTGTGCTGTAAGATTTAGAACGGATGTCTGTACCGTATCATTCATGGTCTCAAATGCCTGCACCGTTGCATGAAAAGCATTCAGTGCTTCTGATGTCTTGGTTAGCCCGCCGCTCACCTCCTCCAGATTTTCCACTATCTTTCCTGTGACATTTTTTTCTTCCAGACTACTGCCTCCCGCCAGAATGATATTTTCTAACTGTTCGGTCAGAGTAGCGATAAATGTCTGGTTGACAGACTCCTGTACAGTTGAAACTCCCGCATTTGTGATCTTCTGGGCAATGGCATTCTTTTTTCCATTTGTATAATATTGTATGACAGGTTTGACCGGTTCTCCCGAAAGAATGCTGATGGTATCTTCCGAAAATGTCTCCGGCATCACAATTGCCGCATAATATTTTCCACTTTTTGTACCTTCTACTGCTTCGTCTTCATCTACAAAAGTCCAACCCATTTTATCATTTGTCCTCAGACTATTTTCTACCTGATCACCAAGATTTAAAGAAATCCCCTCAAGTGTAGCTCCCTTGTCGCTATTTACTACTGCAATAGCGATATTACCGGTACTCCCATAAGGATCCCAGTTGGCTATAATATTAAACCACGCATAAAGAGATGGCAAAACTGCCACACCTATAATCACAATCAGTGCAATCGGGTTTTTCAACAGACGTCTCACATCATCCCTGAAAATTTTAAATACATTCATCATTCATGCTCCTCTTCTTTCTGCTTATCTTTTACTGAGAAATATGTAAATTTATTCGTAATCTGATCAAATATTTTTTCCAGCTTACTATCTGCACTATTAAATACAATGGCAAAAGATACTGTTACAATAATATCGATTACCCACAAAAGCAGTGTCAGCATTTTAGCATCCGCGTCATTTGCATATGCTATACCGTAAAAAGCAATGAGGCAGGAAATACCTCCCAGAATACGAAGCACCATAATACTCATTTTTTTCAAAAACTGATAATGCTTATAGGTATCCATGGTCACATATGCCTTGTCTACAATAGCCTGCACGCCAAATCTTTCTTTTGCCTCCCGAAAAGCCTGCTCATTTTCCGGAAGTTCTTCTTCACAGCTGGTTTCAAAGTAACCATACTTGTCTACTGCCTGCTCCGAAGCCTTTTTTTCACTTATTTTTTTTGCATATTCCGGGTCGTATTTCAATAGACATTCTTTATATATATGCGTAAATTCTCTCAGCAGCATATCCTGGGCCTGCGGATTTTTATCCATTCCGCATTCGTTTAATATGTCTGCAATATAAAACATTAACAGATTGCTCATGGTAATATTCTCCTTATCACATTATTCGACACCATGTTTAATTTTCATCATAGCACAAATAATTTCTCAAGTAAACTTGTAAAATGATAAATAATTTCTGGAAAAATACTTTTTATACTAGTCAAATGCACTAAAATAATATCTCGTTTTTGACACTAAAAAAAGCAAAATCCTCACATTCAGCATAAATACGCTATTTTTGAGGCTTTATTAATTGAAAAAGTATCTAACTATATTTTTGACTTCTTAGTCTGATTCAAAATTTTTTTCATATTTAATCAGTTCTAAATCCAAATGCAGAAGTGGGTGATGTTATAGGTGTAGATGATTTTTTTATTCAATGCTTAAATTCCGGATGGAGTAAAAGCGATATATGAAAAGGGATATTCCGGTTCAACCAGTAATGCTTTTGAACATTTAAACAATATAAAAGCAATTAATTATTTTATGATATTCCACAATATAATAATATTTCTTGACAATAAATACTAAATATGTTATTCTTGCATAAGATTTTATGCATAATTCTTTATAATTTAATTTGGGCAAACATATGGACGCAAAGTTTGAAGTCTAAAGGAGAACAGATATACTACCTATGATGGTTCGACTGCGAAAACAGAAAAATTTTTACAGTTTTTTTGCGTAAAAATATTATTCCTTAAAATCAATGAACAAATCCCAAATTATGGTTAATATTTATTTAATAAATTTATAGAAAAAGAGGAAGAAAGATGTCAATAAAAAGAAGAATGTTTGTTATGATTTCTGTAGTTGTAATGGTTTTAGGTTGTATTACTGCTTATGCTGATTCTAGTTGTGATAGATACTATAATTATCCTAATAGTACAGTCAAAGGATACGCACATGCATATATCGCTTCTGCTGGATGGGGTAAACATACATGTAAGGGAAGTGTGAGTTTAATTGGTAATGATAAGGCAGCAATTGCTAAAGTTCGTTATACAATTGTCATTGGTTCTAAAAGTAGCAATGGATATATAGGTTCATCTTCGGATTGTACAACTGGATTCATGGCAAGTGTTACCCAAACAGGATATTATAATTATTGTAAGGCACAATTAAATTGTTCGCAAAATCCTATAATAGCTTCTGTAGCTGAATAGAAGAACAAACTGTTGAATATGGAACCTTGTTCCAAAATGAATAGTGTAAAAAAGCAGAAGGCAGCCATAAATGGGTACACTTTTTTTAGCTGTCTTAATCACACTACTTTTTGAAGTGTTATAAATTATAGATATAGCGAAGTAAGTCAAGAAGCTAATGATTCATCAAGAGGAAGTAATCCTTCTCGTTGCATTAGTTTCTTGATTTACCTAATAGCTGTTGCCTTTTGTAATAAGGAATTTTATCAGATTTTACAGTTGTATGTACACACTGTACTAATACATGTTTGAGCTTCCAAAGCAACTTAAATGCAATTTCTTCGTATTTAGTAGATATACCCTATTGTTTAAGCAGATAGTCAATAATGGATGGTAATGGCCTCCTAGAAATATCAAAATCATCAGAATCTAATGCATTATTATAAACAATAATAGCATTCAGATATTGATTCTTTTAACTTTAACGACACTAAACAAGTTTAAAAAGATATCTTGTGTGTTTCCTTAGAATACGGATCTTGTTAGAGATAATATAATTTCCTTTCGCTGTTCTTTCCCACTTTGAATTAGTAATAACAGAATTGATTTCATTGTCAAATGATTAAAACCAAGAACCCAGTATTTACCAGTAGATTCCATACAGATATCATGGAAATCATTATTGAAAATCCATTGACTGAACTACTACACATTAAACTAAGAAGCTTAAATATTATTTTATAGCACAACGTAGAGTGTTGGAACACTTTCATTACTATTTGTGTTGCCAACCAAAGGCGGCGGAATGGAGACTAAAATGAAAAACAGATTCATTATATCTTTTTCGATTGATTACATTTTTCGAAATTTTCCCAAGTTAATTACAATCATTGTATTAACATGTGTCAGTATGCTGGTTATTGGAAGTGTCAGTTATAGTTCTGATTCATTACATAGAACGAGATGGGAATTGGATAAAAACTTAAAAGCAGGGATAGAAAATACAGGAGAAATTCATTTATCGGATGGATTATTAGACAGTGAAGATTATAAAAATGTACTGTGTGATATCAGGGATCTGGATACGATACAGAATGTATACTCTTTTGGAACACAGATGGGGAATATTTTGCCCCAGGAGGATATCATAAAAATACAGCAGGAAAAATTTGATACATGGAAGAATGAAGAGTATGTTCAGGCTGGATATCCATCCAATGGTGTTGTTTATACACTGATTTCTACTGGCGGTACAGAAGCATGTCATTTGCAATTTAAAAAAGGAGGAATCATACCAGAAGAAGAAAGAGAAGAGGGATGGGACTACATATATCTGGGTTCTGATTATGACGAGTTAGAGGTTGGAAAAGAGTATTTTTCCAGCGATGGAAAAAGTAAAGTAAAAATAGCGGGGATTTTAAAAGGAAATCAAACCTGGTTATCTGAAAATATGCTATCCATACAGACGGATTTAGTTGAAAATACAGTAAATACAGATTGTATGGTTTTTTATGAGGTTCATTCAGGTTCCGATGCGAACAGATGGTTTTTTCATCAGATTTTTACGAAAGAAAAAGATGCAGAAATGCAGGATGCCATAAAAGAAGTCAGTGATATTTTATCGGCATATGGCATTAATGGAAATGTAGTTTCTCTGAATGATATGATATCAGAGACGGAAGAACAGTTTGAAAGAGTTTTTACTTATATGGAACAACTACTGATTATCACCTTTCTGTCAGTCATTGTGATTCAGACAAGTGTCTGCATTGCAGATTTACTTGAAAGGAAAAAATATTATGGTATTTTGTATGCAAATGGAGCAACTAATACTGATCTGCTGAAAATCATGTTTTTTCAGGGAATGATGAATTTTATGGTTTCTTGTGGTTTTACTCTTTTTATAGGAGTTGTTCTGGTAAATGGCGAGGGCCTGAACAGGGAACTATTTTATCATGCAACCATATGGAAAGCAGGACTGTACGGAATAGCAGTGACTGTATTGTCTGTATTTGTTCCCATGCTGTATGTGGGAAGACAGAAACCGGCAGAGTTGATTCACGGATAGGCAGGAGGGAAAATCAATGGGATACTATATAAAGAAATATTATCGGGATATTCTGACTGGAAGCCTTATCACCTTTTCCTTTGCCCTCACTTTTTTTGTGGCATTAAATTGCATCCGTCTGGTAAATTATCTGACTGGTGAAACAAAAATGGAAAAAACGGAATTTTCTTCCCAGGTTACTTTTGGAATCAATCTGATAGACCCGGCTACTGGAATGAGAATGGATGAAAAATTATCAGGAGAAAATCTGCTGGAATTGCTGGATATCCATAAGGGAACGGTTATGATTACGAATTTATCCACGATAAAAGGAGCCGGAGAACAAAAAAACGTTATTTATGTCATATCTGAGAATGATGACATGCCTTATGAAGTGCTTTCTGGAAAATATCCGGAGCAAGACTTTAAAAATGGAAGTGCCATGATTAGTAAGGACATGATGAAATATACGGAAGATAAAGATGGAGACCTGTATTTAACTGTCAATGGTTACTATCATAAGGTTGCAGGAATCTTAGAAAGCTATACTTTGTCAGGATATGATGAGACCGTTATGGTATATGTAAATGCCATGTATGGAAAAGAACAGTATGAGCTAAATCAGTCGCTGAAACAGAATAATGATCTGTGCCAGATTACTATAGGAAGCAAATCTGACCGGGCCATGGAATACTATCAGCAGATGGAGGAGAAATTCGGATTGTTGGATATTCCCCTTTCTTTTTCTGATAACAGCCAGGATGGTACGGAAGAAAAAATATATGAATATTTAAACAGAATCGTTCTTCCTGTCATATTATTATTCTGCATTATGAATATTTACGCGGTAACCGGCATCTGGGTAAGACATCGATTGAGAGAATTTGCGATTTGGAAAGCATTTGGTGCAACTCAGGGTATAATTATGAATCAATTGCTTGGGCAGTATGTAAAATGCATCGCGCCATCTGTTTTCATTGGAGTATTTTTGCAGATGATTTATCTGAAAATTGCAGGAATCAGTTTTCAAACAGAAGAATACATGACAGTTTCGGGAATAAGAATAGGTATCCTAATTATGCTGGTGGCAGTGGCGGTTTTATATCACTATGCCAGATTTATCAAAAGAACAGAACCGGCAGGAGGAAAGGCATTATGATAGAATTAAGAGATGTGAAAAAAATCTACGGTGACAAACAGAATCAGACGGAAGCACTTAAAGGAGTCAGTCTTCAGATTGAGGATGGACAGATGGTGGCAATCATGGGACCTTCCGGTTCGGGCAAATCCACATTATTAAATATCCTTGGATGTATGGACAGCCTTACCTCCGGGGAATATGTTATGAACGGAGTGGTGGTCAGTAAATTAAAAGATGGAAAAAGGCAGATTTTTGCAAGAGACCATATCAGTTTTGTATTTCAGGATTTTGCTCTTATGAAAGATTATACTGTATACGAGAATGCAGAACTTCCACTGAAAATCAAAAATGTACCCAAAAAAGAGAGAAAGAGGAGGGTTATGGAGGCGTTGGAACAGGTTGGAATTGCTGATCTATACAAAAAATTTCCAACGAAAATATCAGGTGGACAGCAGCAACGCTGTGCCATCGCCAGAGCATTAGCCTCAGATAACAGATATATTCTGGCAGATGAACCCACAGGAGCCTTGGATTCCCAAACCGGAAGAGACATCGTTTCCTTATTAAAATCAATGACAAAACAGGGAAGAACGGTTATCTTAGTAACCCATAATAGAGAGATTGCAGAATATGCAGATAAAGTAATCGAACTGGCAGATGGGAAATGCTTTGATAAATAATTTCTGGAAAAATACTTTTTATACTAGTCAAATGCACTAAAATAATATATACTAAAAATAATGTTGCTATTTGACACATTATTTTGGGGAATAAATAATTTACATGAGGTACTAGTATGAAATCGATTTACATTGTTTTAACAAAAACAGAAACAGCATTATCCCGAATCATCGGGGTTGTAACCAATGAACCTTATACACATTCTTCTATAAGTCTTGACAGCAGTCTGACAAAGCTGTACACCTTTTCAAGATTACAGCCCGAAAAGCCTCTGCCGGCCGGTTTCGTGGTTGAAAATCCCTGTACCGGTTATATGGGACTTCATCCGGATACGGCCTGTGAAATTTATGAACTTAAGGTTCCAACGGTTTCTTATAATATGATAAAGAAAAAAATTCTTCGTATGTCGAAGCAGGCGGAATCATATCACTATAGCCTTTTAGGCACACTCTACTGTATGTTCAGTATCAAACATAAACGGCCAAATCATTATTTCTGTTCCCAGTTTATCGGGGAATTGCTTCATGAAAGCGGTGCAGTCCGGCTTCCAAAGCATGAATCTCTCATGCATCCTATGGATTACAGCTATATGTCAGAATGCAGACTGCTCTACCACGGAAATATTTATGGTCTTGTTAATTATTACTTACACAAATTAAATCCGGAAACCACTGTTTCGACTTCTTTTCCGCATAATATAAAAAACCAAAGACGAATCAGTATCAGGATACCTTTTCGCCGTTTGGCATAAAAGATAAGGAGATGAAAACCAATGTCATTTCACATTGATTTTCATCTCCTATCTTTTTATTCCATATCCATTAATTCCTGCTGTAATTTACTGTAATCTGTTCTTCCTTCTTTGATGAAATTAATTGCGGATGAAGGATGACTGTTAAAGATACCTGTCAGAAGATATGGGATATCAAATCCCCAAGTATACTCTTTCTTCATATCCAGCATGTATTTCTCTATAAAATTCATTAAAACAGATATATCATATCTTGGATTTTTTAAGAACGAAAGGAGAGATTCCATAAAGCAGTTTCCAGCGCCTCTTCCCATCCCGCAAACGGTGGCATCCAGAAAACTGATTCCATTCGTCAATCCTTCTATCGTATTTGCAAAGGCAAGATTCTGGTTATTATGAGCATGTATTCCGATTTTCTTTCCTGTCTTCGCCGCAAAATTCAGATATTTATCTGCCAGTCTCTTGATTTGTTCCGGATAAAATGCCCCAAAACTATCTACAAGATAAATCACATCCACGCAGGAATGTGCCAAAAGCTCAAGTCCGTTATCAAGATCCTGGTCATTTACTTTTGAAACTGCCATCAGATTGGCAGAAGTCTCATATCCTTTATTCTTGGCATCCTCAATCATCTCAATACCTGACGGAATCTGATGAATATACATGGCTGTACGGACCAGATCAATCACACTGTCTTTTCTGTCTATGATATCATTCTTGTAGTCTGTTCTTCCCACATCAGTCATAACTGCAATCTTAAGATCTGTTTCATTTTCTCCAACTATACCGCGGATAGACTCTTCATCACAAAACTTCCACTTTCCGAAATCCTCTACCTTGAAAATCTCTTTCGATGCCTTATAACCAAACTCCATATAATCAACACCGGCTTCTACATTTGCCCGGTATAATGCTTTTACAAAATCATCCGAAAATCGGAAATTATTTACAAGTCCTCCATCCCTTAAGGTACAATCTAATACTTTGATATCCTGTTTCCATGATACTAATGATGCTTTATCTGCCATTGTTTTTCATGTGTCCTTTCTATAAACTATATGATGTCACTTTATCAATTTAAAGTCTATCTTGCTTTAAATCGGTAAAGTGTTATTTATTATTAAACCAAATTTTTGCTTGTTTGTCAAGTGCTTTCACAATCCTTATTTTGTCTTCAGATTAATAAATTCTGTTTTTGCTTTTGAATATACAATCTTTTGACCGGAATAGAGTCCGTAATATCCGGAAAGAAGATATGAAATCGCTGCTGTAATCAAATAAAAGCAATTTCCGGTATACCCGAAAAGTTCGAAGCTGATAAGAACTGATGAAATAGGACAATTGGTGACACCACAGAATACTGCTGTCATCCCAAGAGCTGCCGCAAATGACGGAGACAATCCAAGAATATATCCTAAAAAGCATCCGGCCGTAGCACCGATATAAAAAGACGGAACGATTTCTCCACCTTTAAATCCTGCCCCCAAAGTCAGAGCTGTTAGAATCATTTTTATCAGGAACGCTCCAGGCTGTACATCCCCCTCTACAGCCCGCTGAATCACATCAATACCAGCACCCATATAATCAGTTGTTCCAAGAATTTTTGTAATTATAATAATCACCAGTGCCACAGTCACGATACGCACATAAGGATTTCTTAAATATGCCCGGAGGTATCGATGCACTGTGTGAAGCATGATACAGAAAACAGCACTGATATAAGCACATATAATGGCAAGAGCCACTACTTTCAAAGCGTTTGGCAGTGTCAGATCCGGAACTTGTTCAATCACAAAGCTTTCCGGATTAATCCCCATATTTACTGCAAATTTGGAAGCTATAATCGCCGACAGGGCGCATGGAAGCAGTGCCGCATAATACATAATCCCAACACTTTCCACTTCCATCGCAAAAATGGTAGCAGCCATGGGTGTTCCAAATAATGCGGAAAATGCTGCACTCATACCACACATAACTAATACGCGTTGATCTTTTTCATCTAATTTCATGATTCTTCCGATGGTACTTCCGATGCTGCCACCCATTTGTAATGCTGCCCCTTCTCTTCCGGCAGAACCACCACATAAGTGTGTAATAACAGTAGATATAAAAATCAGAGGTGCCATGCGAAAAGGAATATCTTTTTTTTCTGCGTGAACGGTCAGAAATACCTGATCTGTTCCCTTATTTTTTTCATAATCGCAGATTTTGTACAAAAATACAATGATTATACCTGCCAGTGGAAGAAAGTAAATCATCCAGTCGTGTTCAGACCGGTATGCAGTCGCATAATTAATACAATGTCCAAAAGCGGTACTGAAAGCTCCTGCAGCTCCTCCGACCAGCACTGCTATCAGACTCCATCTCAGAAAAACCCCAAGATTACCTATGACACTGAAATATTTTCTCTGTATACTTTCTTTATTAATCTTTCGTAATCCAAACATTTTTTATTTCTCCAAATATTTTTTCAGGAATTTTCCAGTATAGGAATGGCTGTTTTCCGCAATTTCCTCTGGTGTTCCTTCTGCCACTACAGTTCCTCCCCTGTCTCCTCCCTCAGGTCCGATATCAATAATATAATCCGCAGTTTTAATTACATCCAGATTGTGTTCAATTACAATCACTGTATTTCCGCTGTCAGATAATCTTCGTAATATATCCACAAGCTTATGCACATCTGCAAAATGAAGTCCTGTCGTAGGCTCATCCAGAATATATACTGTCTTACCGGTACTTTTTCTGCTTAATTCCGTGGCCAGTTTTACCCTCTGTGCTTCGCCACCGGAGAGTGTAGTAGATGGCTGCCCCAGACGGATATAGGATAATCCTACTTCTTTCAAAGTAATAATTTTGCGATAGATGGAAGGGACATTTTCAAAAAATTGTACTGCTTCTTCCACTGTCATATTTAATACATCATAAATACTTTTTCCTTTATATTTGACTTCCAGTGTTTCTCTGTTATAGCGCTTTCCGCCACATACTTCACAAGGCACATAGACATCCGGAAGAAAATGCATTTCTATCTTTATGATACCATCACCGCTACATGCCTCACATCTTCCACCTTTCACATTAAAGCTGAATCTTCCTTTATTGTATCCCCGCATCTTAGCATCGGCTGTACTTGCAAATAAATCGCGGATCATATCAAAAACACCTGTATAAGTCGCAGGATTGGAACGAGGTGTTCTTCCGATTGGAGACTGGTCTATATCAATCACTTTATCTAACTGTTCCATACCTTCTATTTTCTTATGTTTTCCAGGAATGACATGCGCTCTGTTTAAATTCTTTGCCAGGCTCTTATATAAAATTTCATTGACCAGAGAGCTTTTTCCCGAACCGGAAACTCCCGTCACTACAGTCATGATTCCCAATGGAAACTTTACATCTATATTTTTCAGATTATTCTGGGCTGCACCTCTGACTGTGAGATAACCTGTAGGTTTTCTTCTCTCTTCCGGAACCGGAATCTTAATTCTTCCACTGAGATATGCTCCTGTAATTGAATTTTCATTTTTCATTATTTCTTCGGCTGTGCCTGTTGCCACTACCTCTCCACCATGCTCACCCGCTCCGGGACCTATATCTACTATATAATCGGCGGCAAACATGGTATCCTCATCATGTTCTACCACAATCAGCGAGTTTCCCAAATCTTTCAGATGCATCAGGGCACGCAGAAGTTTATCGTTGTCTCTCTGATGCAGACCGATACTAGGCTCGTCCAATATATATGCTACTCCCACAAGTCCCGAACCAATCTGTGTTGCCAGACGGATTCTCTGTGCCTCGCCACCGGACAAAGAGGCGGTAGCTCTTGATAACGAGAGATATTCCAAACCTACATCTACCAGGAAACCGATTCTGGACTTAATCTCTTTCAAAATCTGTTCCCCTATCATTCTCTGCATCTGGGTAAGCTTCATACCGTCTAAATATGCTTTCAAATCTACAATAGACATATTTGTTATCTCATAAATATTTTTTCCGGCCACAGTCACTGCCAGTGACTCTGCCTTGAGTCTTTGTCCTTTGCAGACGCGGCATGGCGTAATCTGCATAAATTCTTCATATTCCTGCTTGAGAGTTTCAGAGCTGGTCTCCCGGTATCTCCGCTCCACATTTTTAATTAGTCCTTCAAATTCTACATCATAAATACCTTCTCCCCGCTGGCCTTTATAATACACTTTTACCGGATGTCCGTTTGTTCCATGAACAATGATATCCTGCACTTTCTTTGGCAGCTCCTCATATGGTGTATCCAGACTAAAATCATATTCCTTTGCCAGTGCTTCCAGAATCGCATGAGTAAAACTTCCTTCTTTATTGGAAGACTGCCAGCCCATTGCCACAATAGCTCCCTGATTTAAACTTAAGGACTTATCCGGAATCATAAGTTCCTCATCAAATTCCATTTTATATCCTAAACCATAACATTCCGGACATGCTCCGAACGGATTATTGAAAGAAAAGCTTCTCGGCTGTATTTCATCAATACTGATTCCGCAATCAGGGCAGGAGAAATCCTGACTGAAATTCATGGCTTCTCCATCAATCACATCTACAATCATCAACCCATCTGCAATTTTCAGAACATTCTCAATCGAATCACTTAACCGCTTCTCAATTCCCTCCCTGACTACCAGTCTGTCCACTATGATTTCTATATTATGCTTGATATTTTTATCCAGAGTAATCTCTTCCGATAATTCATACATATTTCCATCAATTCTGGCACGAACATATCCGCTTTTTTTCGCATGCTCCAGTACCTTTTCATGACGTCCTTTTCTTCCTCTTACCACTGGTGCCAGAAGCTGGATCTTCGTCTTCTCCGGCAATTTCATGATAGCATCTGCCATCTGATCAACCGTCTGCCTTTTAATTTCCCGACCACATTTCGGACAATGGGGAATCCCCACTCTGGCATAAAGCAAACGAAAATAATCATAGATTTCTGTCACTGTGCCCACTGTGGAACGAGGATTTCTGTTTGTTGATTTCTGGTCAATAGAAATGGCAGGAGATAACCCTTCAATACTCTCTACCTCCGGTTTTTCCATCTGTCCCAAAAACTGTCTTGCATAAGAAGATAAGGATTCCATATATCTTCTCTGTCCCTCTGCATAAATAGTATCAAATGCCAGAGATGACTTTCCGGAGCCACTCAACCCTGTCAGAACTACAAATTCGTTTCTCGGAATATCTACATCTATCTTCTTGAGATTATGTTCTGCCGCACCTCTTATTTTAATATATTTTTTTTCGCTCATAATTTGCCTCCTACAAACTAATCTGACCAGACAATTTGAAAAAAATGGAAGTACATTCGGGCTGCACTTCCATCCATAACATTCTCATATATTACATAACCGCTAAAATTCGTTTTTAATGGATCTTGCAAAAAGCTCATTCAATGTTGTCTTTGGATCCTTTTGATTATAAAGTATCTCATATACAGCTCTGCTGATTGGCAATTCTACACCATAATTTTTCGCCAGATTCATCATAGCTCTCACAGTATAATACCCTTCGGCCAGCTTATCATACTTCTCACCTTTGATAAATAATTCGCCAAACTTACGATTATTACTAAACTGCGAAAATACCGTAGCTTCGTAGTCTCCCAGATGACACAATCCATAGGCAGATAATTCATTTCCACCCATAGCCTTAATCAGCCTGGAGACTTCTCTTGTTCCTCTGGACATTAATGCACCTTTCAAAGAAGAAACTCCAAGTCCATCCAGCATACCCGCTGCAATACCGATGACATTCTTCGCTGCCGCACCTACTTCATTTCCAATAAGATCCTGCCCATAATAAATTCTGATTAGATCGCTGTTAAAAGCATCCACCAGTTTTTTCTTTACTGATTCGTTATTACTATCAATTACCATACAGTTTGGAATTCCATGATACAATTCCTGCACATGTCCGGGTCCTATCCACACAGCCACCTCATTTGAAAAATCTACATTGTCATTTACTACCTGGGTTAGTCTTCTTCCGGTAGAAATCTCTATACCTTTCATACAAAGAACAAAAATCTTATTCTGTAAATCATATGGTTTCAGTTCCTCTAACAATGCCTGAAGTCCCTGTGAATTAACAGAAATCACGATAACCTCTGCATCCTTTACACAGGATAAATCATTTGTCAGTGTTACCGACTCCGGCAACTCCAGAAAATCATTTTTTCGTTCTTTCATAAATCTCTGCATATTTCCCGACTCTGCACGTCCATATAAAGTCACATCCATCTTTATATAATCAAGGTACCATGTAATCAGCGAACCCCATCGTCCACACCCTATAACTGTTATCTTCATATATTATATCCTCTTTTTTTTATAATCTTATGTCTTTTTTATCATAACACAATCCAAAATTGCAGTCTATGACTTTTTTAACAGTTTTTTGATTTCCATCATTTTGTCTCTTAATTCTGCTGCTGCCTCAAAATTCAATTCTGCCGCTGACTTTTCCATCTCCTTACGAATCTTCTTAATCAACTTCTCTAATTCCTTATCACTCATGGATTCCGGATCTTTTTCTATTCTATTGATTGTCTTTTCAGCACTCTTTGTAATGCTGATTAAATCCCTGACAGACTTATGAATGGTTGTCGGAGTTATTCCATGAGCCTCATTATATTCTTCCTGAATCTGACGCCTTCGGTTTGTTTCTTCTATGGCCTCTCTCATTGAATCAGTAATACTATCTGCATACATAATTACATGCCCCTCGGAATTACGGGCAGCTCTTCCAATGGTCTGAATCAATGATGTCTTAGAACGCAGAAAGCCTTCTTTATCTGCATCAAGAATCGCCACTAAAGATATCTCCGGTATATCGAGACCTTCTCTCAAAAGATTGATACCCACCAGTACATCAAACATATCCAGACGCATATTTCTGATTATCTCCGTACGTTCCAATGTATCTATATCAGAATGCAGATATTTTACCCTTACACCTGCCTCAGTCATATAGGCTGTTAAATCTTCTGCCATTCGTTTTGTCAGCGTGGTGACTAACACTTTATTCTTTTTTTCCGTCTCTTTATGAATCTCAGAAATCAGATCATCAATCTGTCCCTCTACCGGACGCACTTCCACCCTGGGATCTAAAAGTCCTGTAGGTCGGATAATCTGCTCTACCCGCTTCAGTTCATGCTCATCTTCATATACATTCGGAGTCGCTGACACAAACATCATCTGATCGATTTTACTCTCGAACTCTTCAAAATTAAGCGGTCTGTTGTCCAATGCAGATGGCAGTCGGAATCCATAGTCAACTAATGTAGTCTTTCTGGAACGGTCTCCTGCATACATTCCTCTTACCTGAGGAATGGTAATATGAGACTCATCCACAATAATCAGAAACTCATCCGGCATATAATCCAAAAGAGTATGAGGCGGCGTCCCAGGCTCAAGCCCCGATAAATGTCTGGAATAATTTTCTATGCCGGAACAAAAGCCCGTCTCACGCATCATTTCTATATCGAAATTTGTTCTTTCCGAGATTCTCTGGGCTTCCAACAGCTTATCCTCACTTTTAAAAAACCGGACCCTTTCCTCCAGCTCTGCCTCAATGGAAGCTGCTGCCTGCTGCATTTTTTCAGGCGGAACTACATAATGGGAAGCCGGAAATATAGCTATATGTTCTAATCTGCTTTTTATTTCTCCGGTCAATACATCTATCTCTGTAATTCTGTCAATCTCATCCCCAAAGAACTCGATACGCACAGCTAAATCGTCATAATTAGCCGGAATTACCTCCAGAACATCTCCATTTACCCGAAAAGTGCCTCTCTTGAAATCCATCTCGTTTCTGGTATACTGCATGTCTATCAGTTTCTTTAATATCTCGTCTCTGTCTTTCTCCATACCCGGCCTCAGGGAAATCACCATATTTTTATAATCAATCGGACTTCCCAACCCATAGATACAGGATACACTTGAAATGATGATGACATCATTTCTCTCAGATAAAGCAGCCGTAGCAGATAAACGGAGCTTATCAATTTCATCATTAATAGCAGAATCCTTTTCGATATAAGTGTCAGTAGAAGGCACATATGCTTCCGGCTGATAATAATCATAGTAGGATACAAAGTACTCAACTGCATTTTCCGGGAAAAATTCTTTAAACTCGGAGTATAACTGGGCAGCAAGAGTCTTATTGTGCGCTATTACCAAAGTCGGCTTATTAAGTTTCGCTATAACATTTGCCATGGTAAATGTCTTACCAGAGCCTGTAACCCCCAGTAAAGTTTGGAATTGATTACCTTCCTTAAAACCATTCACTAGTGCTTCTATTGCTTGAGGCTGGTCCCCGGTAGGTTGATACTCGCTGTGAAGTTTAAATATACTTTGTTCAGTTTGCACAAAACCACCTCCATCATTTGATAATAAAAAAGTTCGCCTATAGACCACTTTTTCGTCGTGGCACATCTTCCGTTTCCGAAAGAAATCTGCTAAAATAGTCTCACGACGAATGAAAGTCACAAACTCTGTTTTTTTCTACTGTGCAATCCCATTTAAATCTAAGTGGATTTTCCACAACAAATCAGTTCTTATTATAGCACATATATCCAATTTTGTATAGATACAAACGAACATTTGTTCTTTTATTTGTATTAAGTTTTTATTAACTGGCAATAAATTCTGATACATCAATCTCTATCTCCGGAACACCATCTGCAATAATACCTTTATTATCTGCATAAACATCCAATGTTATGATTTCCCTTGCATGCCCCATCAGCTTTGATACAGCTTTCGGATTATGCTGATTCTTCAAGAGCATAGTACAATATGTGCTTCTTATGAATCATGGAGAAATAGATGCCTGAATTACATTCCAATCAAGCCCAGCCAAGGCTTTTCTCTTACACTAAACATTGTTTCTACATTTGCTGCCATATTACTCTTTCTCCTTCCTGTTTTTGTCGTGTCTGTCACGAAGTTCATTCCAAATAATTATGATTGTTGATAATACCGATAAAATAATCTTCTGCATATGTGCCTACATTTATCCTTTCTCTTGTTTGTTACCTGCATCCTTATCAAGTACCTCTCAGATCAAATTCACCGCCTTCTCTAATGTTCCCTCCAATATCGGGCAAATTGATACAGGAATCTGTCATTGTTTAATATTTTCCAAGAGAATGAGGTTCTCCCTTGTACCTTTGACAAGTACGATAGCCTCATTTAATTTCTAGGACACATAATTATTTATCAATACAACCGGCTTATCTGTAATAAAAAACGAAAGGACGAAAAGGTATGTAACTTATATATGCTACATATAACCAGTACTGCAATAGTATAGATATAACCACTTTTGATAATATGCTTCTTCGCATAGATTGTAGTAAG
>JAXFDY010000011.1:0-3723 GCA_034172985.1 Lachnospiraceae bacterium | reverse complement strand
CCTTCTCCGTTTACAATTGTGGTAAAATCACAGTCACCTGAATATCCATGCTCCATCAGGAAATAACATACTCCACCTGCAATATCGACGCCTTGAAAACAATCTCTACTTTTAGGGTAGTCAACCATAGTTTTAATGCTTTTATCTGCAAGCATTTCTTGGCGAAACTCTTCAAGCCCTCTTCCTCCAGCAAACCATCTAGAGGGAATAATCATACAAAGATAAGTGTCCGAAAAATGGGATATGCGTTCATAAAGTTTTTTATTAAAGTATTTCTCAGGAATAATTTTGACTATTTTCTGTTCACTGCTATTGACAGAAGTGATGAGGTATACTTGTGCAGTTTCAGATAGGGAAAGACATGATTGAATCTGCCAGCATTTGTATTTTCCCGGTAATGATTCGGAAGAAGAGAAGTTCGATAATAATTTCATATAATCCTCATTTCTGCGCACCTTTTGGATAATAAGTTTATATTAGGTGCGCTAAGATACAAACTAAAAAGGTGTAAAGCCCTGATTACTTAATAGAGACCCTACACCCTGTGTAATAATGGTTTAATATGTTATTTGTTTTGCACTAATCCGGAAGACTTTCACGAACTCGCTTTAAGTCACGTTTTTACAGATGTAAAGTCTTATTAAGCTGTCAAGGTACAAAATAGTTATGCATAATTAAGAGATGCAAATAAAAATATTATTTCTGGCCATTACATCGCCGTATTCTTAAATGATCTGCTAAATGACTTTTACTGTGCAGGAGGCCGTAATCTTTTTTCCGTGATAAATAAAATAACAGGAAATATTGGTGATTCCTGGCTGTCTGCCGTAGCAGACACCTGAAGTGACAGTTGCAATGGAAGAATCTGTTGTAATCCAGTGCAGATCAGAGATAGATTTCCTTATAGAAGCAGGGAATACAGCGACAGTAAGTCTGCAGCTGTCCTGCTTATGTAAGAGAAAAAAAGATTTTGATATCTTTATAGAAGGAGTGACTGTACTTTTTTCAGGCTTTTTCTTCTTTTTTGTGGTTTTGGAAGTGTCCTGGTTGTTGTTATTTTGTGCTGTTTTTGAACTGTTTTTGGAAGTGTCTTTATGATAAATCTTTGTTGTACTTTTGGATACGGAACTGGATGGATTACGGATATTGTCTGTAATACGTTTGTTTTTCGTTTTTTCTTCAGGTGTTACAGCAATAGTAGTTTGTTTTTGTTGGACTTTGTTTTGAGAGGAATCTGTCTTTTTTTTGTCAGATCTTTCTTTTAAAGAAATGGAGTAGAAGACAGATTGGTTCTGCAGATTTGTGACAGTAAACAAATAATATTTTCCAGAGGAAACAGAATAGGAAATGATAATTTTTCCGGAATAGAGTTTGACATTATCTGTAGAGACTGGTTTTCCTTTTTCAGTATAAAGTTGAAACGAGAAAGAAGGAATATTCTCTGATTCCAGAAGAATCTGAAGCTTTTTCTGTTTTGCCAGTGTGTGATAATAATGTGTGCCCTGGGCAGACAGTTTATTTTGATAAAGAGTGTATGTAAGAGAATAGGACCCGGAAGGAGAAGAATTCTCTGCAGCATACAGATAGACTGGTTTGCAGTAAAAGCTGAGAATACTGAAGAATAAAATGATAATTAATGTAGTACTCCAATTTGGAGTAATGTGCATAGGAAAGTAATGTTTCATATTTAATCCTTTCTGCACTTCCAAAACCATCTTTATTGTAATTTGGATCATTCAAAAAATCTACAGAAATATTTACTAAAAATAGAAAAATAAATTATTAAATATATACATAAAGTCACAATTAAAAAATGTGATATTGCACAAAAGCAATACCACATTTTTGAAAGTGTTATGGAAACAGTTATACTAAAATCAGTTGTTAATATAGCTGATAAAAACATAGTCAGAATCGCCAAAATACTTTTCTGCACTGGTCAATGACATTTTGGTGTTATTACCTGTTACCGGATCAAACCATGTTACAGTGGTTTCTGTATATGCTGTTATTAATACAGCATGATTGCCATTAGTAATGGCAATTACCGGGTTTTCTTTGCTGACAAAGTACAGGACTTCGTCAACAGTACATCCTGTAAGATTGACAGGTGTTTTTAAATGTTTGCGGAGTATCGACATAATTGATTTGCCACGAAGTTGGGAAACCGGCGTTGTAACCTGTGCCGTTTGTAAAAGCATATGCATACAGGCTTTTATACTGGATACCCCATTTCGTGCAAATGTTTTATTAAATCCTGATATTTCTTTGCTATAAAATTTGCCACCTCGTTCCCAGACAATATTGGAATTACTGTCCATAACTACACCCATCTGCTCATCAGCCAGGCGGATAGCATCTCCGGCGTTGTCCAGTGAAGTTGTAATCCCGCCAAAAGCATAGACATAATACTTCACAGTTTCTTTTTTATTTTCCGGCAAATGAAGAGTCGTATTATCTGTTACCATAACATATTTCGTTGATTCTACAGAAGGAAGCTTATCCATCATAAAACCTGCCGGTAATGAGAGATACGTTTCCGTCAATGTTTTATCCGTTACGCGGGTAGTCAGGTCAATAGATTTTTTCAGCGTGTTTTTCTGGTTCTGTACACTGTCCTCAGAAGTATTACGAAAACTGCCACGTACCTTCTTAAGGCGCTTCATACGGATAACATTGTCATCTATGGTGACATCTGAAATATAAATGTTCTTTTCGCGGTATGTTTTCAGGACATTTCCTTTGCAATCAGAAATAACCATTTGATAAATCGGAGTGATTTCTTTTCCATCCGTAGATTCAAAAATATCCTCATTGCGAATAAAACCATATACAATGTTGTCATCAATCGTTCCGAGTACTTTGATACTCTGCCCTTTTTTTGCATTGATAGTAAGTTCCAGTTCCGAGTCCAGATCCAGTATCGTAATCTGTGATGCCGGACTGTTAATGGTTCCATTTGACCAGACAAAGCATTTGGCTTTTTCCAACATGGCAAAGTTGTCGGAGGAAGCATTTCTGGTCAGCACGTTGTAACGGCGAGAAATAATGTTATATGCGTAAACTACATTATTCAGTGAAAAATAGAATACATTTTTCTTATTGACATAACAGAAATCTCCGAAATCCTCCTTTAGTTTCTGATATGTTGTCGAAAGAGGAATATAGACTCTTTCTGTAATCTGGTGATTTTCCGGATTGTAATCATATAAAAGGATACCTACCCGACCTTCATAATCACCACTGTTCATATAACCATATACAACGAAACTTAATGTTCCGTCATCTGCGATTTTTAAAATATGGATATCGTGCTGATCGTAGTAACTCCGTAGATAGTCTTTCTCGTCATGGACAAAGGTAAAGACTTCATTTAACTGGTTTTTTGCAAGGTCGTAGTACCAGAGAGAACCATTTCGGACAAAAGCTACTTTTTCGTCGGAATCGCTGGAAGTGATATCCAGATCCGTTTCGTTGGTAATACCGATTTTAAATTCACTTTTTGACAGAGAAGTCAGTTCCGGATTGAATATAGCTTCCATTTTTCTCTGAAAATAGAGTAGATAAATTCTGTCTGATGTGTACCGGACACGATAAAACTCTTTGATCTGATAGATTTCCTGTCCGGAGGCAGTCTGCGCTGATACGTAGTAGACCTGTTCCACAGCTGCTGTCTCGATATTTAATTCCTTGATAACCGGGACACATTCGGATATGATCTTT
>JAXFDY010000001.1:0-4429 GCA_034172985.1 Lachnospiraceae bacterium | reverse complement strand
GGAATCACGAAGTAGACCGAGCCTTAGTCAGCCAAGTGCCGGAGGATGAGATACGGCAGATAAAGCAGAAATGGATTACGGAGCGTATCCGGTTATCCATTGATGTATTCGGCAAGTGTCCTGAGAAACTGGCAGGCATTATCACAACAGCCACAGCCAAACTTGCACTTTTGATTTCCAAGGTGCTGACCGCCGCAAGGGAACTTAAAGACAAACTGTTCCGTGAAACTCTAGAAAAAGAGTATGGAAGCAAGGCAGATATAAAAGCTGAGGACACCGCAGATGTCGTTACAACTCCAGCTAAAGAAGTAATAATTGAGCCTGAGCCACCAAGCGTTACACTCTATGCAACTATTCTGGAAACAGAGATTGCTGAACAGCCCAAACCACAGATACCTCCAAGACCGGTTATGCCACCGGAAGCAGCTGATTTTCCAAAACTTCAAAAGATTGATGCTACTCTTGATAAACACAATAAGCATATCTTCGAAGCAGAGCGTGAACGTGGCAATCTTGAAATTGAATTAAGCGATTTAAAGGGACTTGCAAGACTTACCAAGAAAAAGGAGCTTGAAAGCAAGATTTCCTCTAAGAACGAGGAAATCCGAACACTCAAAGCCGGATTATCAGGTATTGTTAAACAACACGGATTCGAAACGGTACAAAACTTCTACACAGCATTCTATACTGCACAGCGTGCCACAGACGCATACAAAAAAGCATGTGTCAAGTGGGAAAAAGACTTTGGAGAACAAACCACTCCAAAAGCCGAAACCATGCACGAAAAGCTACAGCGGTATCAGGAAAAAGCTGACAGTCAGAACTCCAACCGACCTTACCAAAGCAGAGATAAAGGGGCGAGATAATCGCCCCACAACCTCAAAAACAGCCCTATCCACACACATAGTGGATAAGACTGTTTTAAATTCATAATATGCGTAGAACTGAATTTTTCTGTTGCTTCCAATCTCTCTGTAAGACTGAACGTTGTGTACTTAAGCCCAAACTACAAAGCCCAAAACTTAAATAAATTCCAATAGCATATATTAACAACCATAGAGAAGCTATTGATTATCAATAAGACATTTACAACTTTATATCCCTTTTTTCGTTCCTTTATGGTAATCGTTTTATAACATCCGAGTACCGACAAAAGGCACAAAATCACAGTTAAAATTCCAACGACCGCAAATGCCCACTGATAAGTAACAGCCAATTCATAATTTATAATACTGATGTATCCATATGTTAAGAATATCAGAATTAATAATTCAGTTGCAAATGCAAAATAGACATACGGAACACCCTTTTCTTTTGGTGTTTTTTTCAGTTTCTTTACAATTTCCCGGATTCCTCTAACCACTATAATAATCAAAGAAATAATAAATGTAAGTATGAATACACCTAGCATTGCCAGCTCAACGAATATTTCAGACGGCGTAATTTCATAATAGTCTACATATGGATATTCTATTTTATTCAAAGGATTCCCTTCACTATAAACAAATAAAACATCTTCCTCATTCAAATCTCCCTGATATGAAAGATTTAGTAATTTTAAAGGACCTACCTTAAACGTTCTCGCTGTTTTGTATATACCTTGAGGATTTCCCTTATCTATTTCATACTTTTCATCCGTATATTCACCATAAATCAGTTTCATCATATCGATGTTATACACTGTCTCGTTCGCCTGATTGGTCATTACAACGGTTCCAATTCCACTTTCCAAGTTCATCAAAAGATATGACGAACAGCCCGCTGTATTTCCTCCGTGCCCTATTGTCTGAACCCCTAAAGGAATCATCCACATTCCGTGATAGTTTCGACCAATTTCAGTCCCGTAGTAATAATCAGTGGGTGTAAACATTTCTTTCCATGTATAACTATCACTAAAAAGAACTGTATTCTCGTCTATCAAACCTTTTGCAAAAGTCTCAAAATCTTCTAATGTAGAAGTACACATTCCTACCGGATAAAGAGAAATATAGTAGAATACATCTTCAAGCTTATTGCCTGCAATATCGTAGGACATCAGTTCTTTTCTTTTTTCAGCCACCCATTCATTGTCAGATAAGTCCATAGCAATTGCACTGTGTTCCATTCCTAGTGGTTCAAAAATGTTAGCATGAACGTATTCCACATAATCCATACCACTGACCTGCTCAACTACATAAGCAGCCAGAGCCGTACTCCAATTTGAATAGGCAACCATTGTCCCAGGCTCAAAGATTTGCTCAGGTTGATGCTCCAAAATAGCCTCTTCAAGATTTGAATAGGCATCCATATCCTTTACGAACAAATCTGTATAATCCTCTTGAAAGCCTGCCGAATGATTCATCAGATGAATCATTGTTATATCAGCATCATAATTAAGATTTTTGAAAACATCACTCGGTAAATACTCTTGTATATCTGCTTCCAGACTGATTTTTCCCTGCTCTACTAACTGCATAACACTGACCCAAACCATCAATTTGCTGGCGGAACCCCATTCAAATACTGTATCTTTATCAACTTCGACATTATTTTCTTTATCCGCATACCCATAATAACCTGATGCTATTTCCTGCTCACCGTTAAAAACAGCATAAGCCATTCCTGCAGTAGTTTTCTTATTATCTTCTACATACTGATTAATTGTTTCTTTAAGTTCCGATGCACTAATGCCTGATGGTAAGGTCTGCTCCTGAGCGCATACTGTCCCTATATTTGACCAAAATATTATGAGTGATATCAAAATTATTAAAAATTTACTTCTTTTCATTTTTTCTGTATAGCCATTTAGTAAAGTAATGACCAATACTCCTTTCTTAGTTTACATGCACAAATTTAAATTAAATCTTCATCCATTCCTTGGTTTTATTGAGCGCCTTGAAGTAACAAAGCAACAGTTTCCAGCAAGCATATCCCGCAAATAAGAGAGCAAGCCCCATCGTTACACAGATAACTAATACAATAAATGGATTCTCAATTCCTGCAACAACAATGGTATCACCATACGGAAGACCTAAATTCAAAAGCAAATCAATCATTTTATATAGACCTAAAACAGGGCAAACTGCACCACAAATTATGAATACAGGGCCGCATATTATAAGAATCGGTATAATAAAAATTCCAGACAAACTTGCAAGGCTGTAATAAGCAATCATAGCAAGCACTCTTGTAAAACTAAATGTATTATCTTTAGCAATAAAAGCTTCCAAATATGCTTTCGCCAAATTTTTTGGATTTCCTAATCTGTTAATAATTTCTTCCGGTGTTTTTCCTTCATTTTCAAGTTCAAGCATTTCACTTTTTATTTCTTTTACAATATCAACACGCTCCGAAACCGGCATAGGCTTCAGGTGCCATTCAACTCTTTCAAGATAACTATTAAGGATTTTTTTCATGATTTTATTCTCCTTTGATTTCTGTAATTGCCTCAAGCAAGTTATTCCATTCTTGAGACATCATTGCAATATATTCTAACCCTTTATTTGTAATGGAATAGTATTTTCGTGGTGGTAAACCTTCTACACCTTCTTGCCATGAAGATATAATAAATTCCTCTTTTTGTAAGCGTCTAAGTAATGGATATATTGTATTTTCCCTTGCTGCCAGAATTGGATATTTTTCTAATGTACTGATAATTTCATAACCGTATGTGGGCTTTTGTTTAATCATCAACAAGATACAAAACTCAAGTGTACCTCGTTTAATTTGGGATTTCCAATCTTCAATATTCATGTACTGTACCTCCTGTATATACATCGTACTACACAGTATATCTAATGTCAATAGTTAAATAAAAAGCACCACGTCTGTTACTTCCGAAAAGTAACGGTCGTGGTGTTTTTACCCAAACTATTTCTTTTATACAAAGCAGAATAGAGTAGAAAATTCTAGTTTTTCTCTTATTCTATCATATCTGATTCCGTTATTCTACAAGCATTTTTTAGAATAGCCACTGATTGAATTTACCAAACTTCCAGACTATCAATCGCATCTACCCACGCCTGCATTTCTCCATCTAAGGCAAGCCGAACATACTCCAGTGGCTCATCTATTGCTAATGCATTCAAAGAATTCTGCGAGCAGGGTGTTGTTATTAATCCGTCCTCGCCTTATTACAATCAATCCGCAATATGTAATTCTCAAAGGTGGTTACATCAATGCTATTCGTATATGGGTTATAATCTGCATATATCAATATCATATCTTATCTGTCCTTTCCTTGTTTTTCTAAAAATTTTGAAAGCATTTCAATCCGTTCTTCCTGCCATTATTATTTTGTATTATACTTTGTTACAGGATTTTCTTTCCCTTATTTTTTCCCTTATCAGGCTTCGTAACACGAGGGAAAAGGATATAACACAAGGGAAAGCATAAGGGCAAACTCACTTGCTACAAATTTAGCATTTTCAAGGGTTTGCGGACTTCATGA
>JAXFDY010000183.1:0-2186 GCA_034172985.1 Lachnospiraceae bacterium | reverse complement strand
AACCGTTATCTTCCCATGTTTTAGCCAACTTTTCGAGCCTTTGTGCCGCCGTCCATGGTGTTGTGTAGTTCCACAAATTGTGCGCAATCTGGAACGGCCTCAAGCTGTCACCGTTAATATAAACGGCCTCTGTGGAGCGGTTTATCTCAATGCGAATCAGATACTTTTTCATTGTCGGCCTCCTTTGTTTTGTTATACCCATTATAAGCCATATCCACCAGCTTGTCCATTGACAGATTGCACAAGATTTATTAAATTTCTTATGCAAATTTACAACTGTTCATACTCGCCTGTTTCCGGGTCTTTATATTCAATCATCGTACAGCCATACGCCTCGCCATAACAATCAAGCGGCTCAAATGCGGCCTCGTCATCACAGCTTGACGAATAGCCATAGAAATAAATTTCGCCGTCATCGTCCAGCAAGCGGAATTTAAACATCCCTTCATGATTGCGGCCCTTGTTCCTGTATTCGTCTTTGCCGCTATCGGAAATACACGCACAGTTTTTCGTGATAAAGAACATATGTTTACCTCCTTTATTCCTCTTCAACGTATGTCACGCTATAAAAAGTACAATCTTCATGCTGTGACAACAGCCAGCACTCAATATCATATTGCCGTTCACATTCTGCGTTATAATTGCCGTTTTCGTGATAAGGGAAATATTTTTCAATTCGAGTCCCGTCTGCGTATTCGGCTACTGCGTACCACATTGTTTAAACCTCCTTAAAATTCATTAGCTTTGCCTATCTCCGGCATCAGATAGGTTTCAACGGTAACATTTAGGCCGGATTTTCTCTCGGTTTGCACACGTTTAAAAATTTCATTCGCTTTATCGCAAGCGACGTAATAGTTATAATATGCTTGATTCTGGAGAATGCCGACCACGATAGAAAAATTAGATTGAGTTTTCTTTATCATAATGTAGTCCTCCTGTTTGCCTTCGTTACCTCCGGGGCGGGATTCCATCAGTTGTGCGAATAGCCTTTATTTTCGCACCATTCAACCGCCTGTTGATAAGTGCGGAATGTTGCACAAATCATCCCGTTTTTGTTTGATTCGCAAACCCAACGCATCTCATCAGCAAAGCAACCCCATTGCGTAAGATAAATAGAAAAATCAGCGTTCATTTTTTATTTCCTTTCCGGCCTTTGGCCTGTTCCTTTGTTCTTTGTGATTATAATATACCACTTTCCCGCCTATAAGTCAATCGTCATTTTCACCAACTTTTTTAAAAATACTTGTGCATATTGACAAACACATAGGCAAAAGAGAAGAGGCCAGCGGCCTCCTTCCTTCAATCTTCTATTCTTCCGTTTTCCTTGAGCCACTGGACAAGGGCTTTATTCGTTTCCTCTGTGGCCTCGTCATCTCGCACCTCGTCCCAAAGTTCGCACCCATCGAACAGGTCATACATAACTTCTTCGCCCACGATATAATACAGCATATTCGCCACGTTGCAAGGGTCAGCGAAATTAGTGTTGACCTCACAAAAATTATCTTTTTCATATTCGACGATAACACCAATAGCATCAAATACACCGATTGCGTTCAGGTCATCCTCGGCCTCGCTGGTATAGCAATAATGACAGTCCTCATTAAACAGGTAATTATGCAAATCGCAATAATAACCACTGTATTCTCCATCTGTCAGGGCCTCGATAATAGCGGCCTTTGCGTCTTCAATCATTCCGGCACAGTTCAAGTTTTTGCAATAATACATATTTAACGCTCCTTTGTTTTATTTTGTAATTATAAGATACCACATCAAACGCCAGAAATCAATCGGCAAATTGCATAAAGATTGAAATATTTTTAGTGCATATTGCCAGATTTGATATTTTCAACTTTGGCCCGGAAACGTGTAAACGCTTGAGTATAGTTTGTTTTGTCTTGTTCGGAATCGAAACGCTTATGGTACAGGCGTTCGATTTCGGCAAGGTCTGTTTTGATTTCGGGGTTGGAGAAAATGATTTCGAGGTCTTTTCTTAATAGCATTTGCGGCCCTCCTTTAGTTTTCCTGCCTTGAATAGTGGGGCTGAGGAATCAATGGTTTATGTGTTTCACCATCGTAAAACAAACCATTCTTTCGCTTTTGATATACCAATTTGCCACTACCAAAACACCCGGTATTCATATCATACAAATACCAAATATATTTATCCATTGCGTCATCCTCCTTTA
>JAXFDY010000178.1:0-25146 GCA_034172985.1 Lachnospiraceae bacterium | reverse complement strand
ACAATATGTCTATGTATTGCGACTTTGGGCGAACAAATCAGCTGAAGTGTACGTCAACGTCGAACAATTCGGCTGATTTGTCCGAACTACGGAGTGAGAATAGACATATTGTCTACTCCCCAGGGAGTTTCGCAAACGCCTACTAATATTAACAAAAATTCACCACATCATCAAACTTCAACTGTCCTCCAAAGATATCCAGTGCACTGCCTACCGTAAAGTCTAATTGATTTCTTCCCAGCTGTTTTAACAGCTCCAGATCATGCATAGAAGAAATTCCACCTGCATATGTCATTTTCATACCGTCAAGCCTGCCCATAAGCTCTGCAAGTTCTTCCTCTATTCCGCTTGCTTTTCCTTCTACATCCACGGCATGAATCAAAAATTCATCACAATACTCTCCCAATTCATAAAACACTTTTTCAGATAATACAACCTGTGTAAATTTTTGCCATCTGTCCGTCACAATATAATATGAATCATTCTTCTTTCTACAGCTCACATCCAGCACAATCTGTTCTTTTCCAGCTACTGCTTTCAGTTTTTCCAGATTTTCATAATTTATTTCACCATTTTTAAATACGAAAGAAGTCACAATCACATGGGATGCACCTGCCCGCAAATATGATACTGCATTTTCGTCTGTAATTCCTCCCCCAATCTGCAGACCGCCCGGATAACGATTAAGTGCCAGCTCTGCCTGTGCCTTCGTGGCCTGATAAAATGGAGATGATATAGGATTTAATAAAATTATATGACCGCCCTTTAATCCTTTTTCTTTGTACAAATCTGCATAATATCCAGCATCTAAAACCGAGACAAAATTCTCCTTTGCCTGATCCTGTTCGTCCTTCAGACTTCCTCCCACAATTTGTTTTACCTGCCCGTTATGAATATCTATACATGGTCTGAATCTCATTTTCCATTACTCCTTTTCATTTCGCAAATGTAGCTAATATTTTACCATACTTTAAAGGAAGCCTCAATAATAAATTGCCTTTTATTCTGTTTTATGCTAGAATAAAATTATTTCATATAGATGTTTGCGAAAGGAGAATGACAATGTCAGCAGAAAAAAGAAATTTGGGAACAGTATGTATTCAGGGTGGATATCAGCCTAAGAACGGAGAGGCACGAATCTTACCAATTTACCAGAGCACTACTTTTAAATATGAATCCAGTGATGCTATGGGACGTTTATTTGATTTAGAGGATAACGGTTATTTCTATACAAGACTTCAAAACCCTACAAATGATGCAGTTGCAGCTAAAATCTGCGAACTGGAGGGTGGTGTGGCAGCTATGCTTACTTCTTCCGGACAGGCAGCAAATTTTTATGCTATTTTTAATATCTGTGAAGAAGGTGGCCATGTTGTATGTTCCGCACCTATCTACGGAGGAACCTTTAACTTATTTAACGTTACTTTAAGAAAACTTGGACTTGATTTTACTTTTGTAGATCCGGATGCTCCGGAAGAAGAATTAGCAAAAGCGTTCCAGCCAAACACTAAGGCAGTTTTTGCTGAAACCATTTCTAACCCTTCTTTAGTTGTTCTTGATATTGAAAAATTTGCCCATTTAGCGCACTCACATGGTGTTCCTCTTATTTTGGACAACACATTTGCAACTCCAATTAATTGCCGTCCATTTGAATGGGGTGCCGATATCGTAACACATTCTACTACAAAATATATGGACGGACATGCAATGACAGTGGGTGGCTGTATCGTAGACAGCGGTAATTTTGACTGGGAAGCACATGCAGAAAAATTCCCTGGTCTGACAACTCCAGACGAGTCTTATCACGGTATTATATACACAAAGAAATTTGGTAAAGCGGCTTATATCAGCAAGGCAACTTCTCAGTTGATGAGAGATCTTGGTTCCATCCAGTCCCCGCAAAATGCCTTTCTTCTCAATGTTGGTCTTGAAACACTTCACCTTAGAATGAAAAAGCATGTGGAAAATGCCCAGACAGTTGCTGAATATCTTTCCAAAAACGAAAAGGTTGCCTGGGTCAATTACAGCGGACTTCCAGATAATAAATATCATGCTCTTCAGGAAAAATATATGCCAAACGGAAGCTGCGGTGTCATTTCTTTCGGTTTAAAAGGTGGCCGGGACGTTGCCATTCGTTTCATGGATCATTTGAAACTTGCTGCTATCGTTACACATGTGGCAGATGCCCGTACTTCTGTACTTCATCCTGCCAGTCATACGCACAGACAGCTTACGGACGAGCAGTTGGTTGAATGCGGTGTACAGCCGGATTTAATCCGTTTATCTGTAGGTATTGAAGATGTGGAAGATATTATTGCAGATATTGAACAGGCTTTAAATGCTTAATATTTCCTATAATAAATGACTGAATACCTTAATTGGTATCCAGTCATTTTTCTTACAATAATCTTTAATTATTTTACTTTTTTACTTCCAAATACTGAAGCTATTCCTGCAAATGCTGCTGCAAATAATGCAACAAGATATCCTGCATTTGATGAACTGTCACCTGTCTTTGGATTTCCGCTATCTAATGAAATGTCTTCATCTTTGTCTTCATCATCAATTATGATTCCTTCAGCTGTTTCAGCTTCTGTTGAAGAAGTTGAAGCCTCTGTTGTTGTTTCAACTTCTTCAACAACATAGAAGAAATTTACTGTTACATTATCATATGGCATTGTACCTGTTACTTCTGCTTTATCACTTGATAATACATATCCTTCAACTATATCTGCCTTTGCTGTGTACTCTGTACCGGCTGCTACCGACTGTGTCGTGCTCTCTGCAAGAACCTTTTCTGTGTCTTTTTCCAGGTAATTGACTGTAACTGTATACATCTGATTTGTGATGATACCATCTACATGCCAGTTATCTGGTTCCTTCTTTATAACATACCACTTAATAGCCTGATCTTCGTTAGGTGTATAAACATTTCCATCTACATCTTCAAGTGTAAATGCTGTAATTGCAGGTACATCTGCAAGATTAGCTGCAAGTGCATCGTCATTATTTGCTATTTCTGTAAAGTGATATATGCTACCTACTACACCTTTTGAATAGTTTGCAACAGGATAGTGTTCTAATTCTGATGGCTGTGCAAGGCCTGCATCAAGTACATAATACTTAACCACTACTTCCCAACGGTTATATTTAGCTGTAAATGTCATATCCTGTGTTACTGATGAATCTGTTGCATAATCTCCTGATGCAGCCCAGCTATTGAAGTTAAACTTATACCATTTAGCAGGTGTCTGTGTTGCTTCATCACCGTCTGTTATTGAATCAGCTTTCTTTGGATTAGCAGGCACTGTTATCTGTGCTCCGTAATCATATTTTTCACTGCTGAGTACTGTTCCATCATTGTCTAAAAATACAACTGTAAATGTTTTTTTAGATGTTGTAGCTTTGTATACTAAATCACTGTTTATAGAAGCAAGGTTTGCATTTTCTGTTTCAAGAACAAAATCTGTTATTGTCTTGCTGTCGTCTTTAAAATCATATACATATGCAACTTCATTTGTAACATCTGTGCCCTCTGGGAATGTCTTAGTCTCCACTAATGTAGTATCTACATAATAGTATACATTGTAAAGCTTTACCCACTGTGCCTTAAATGTAAGACCGCCTTCAACCATTTTAACCTTATCGTTAGCCTGATATAATGTCTCTGTATCATCATTTAATGTCCATCCATCAAATCTGTAACCCTCTTTTACAGGCTCTTTATCTGAAACTGTTACATCATATCCTACTCTATATGATGTATCATCTGAAATGTCACCTTCACCGCCGTTAAGGTCATATGTTACCCCATCGACCTTTACAAATACAGCTGTAAGTGTAATGTTTTCCTCAGGCATTGTAATTGTATCACCTGCCTTAAGGATTTCTTCACCATACTGCCAGCCTACAAACTCGTATCCATCCTTTGAAGGTACAGCTTCTGTAACCGTTACCTCGTCCCCTGCCTCATAGTCATTACCATCTATAATGTCAGTTGATACAGTACCATCTACTACATACTGCACATCATAGAAATTTGCAACGATTTCCTCATATGAAAGCTTCATATCAATACCTGTATGATTGTCGCAATAGTTTTTGCAGCAGTATTGATAAAATGTTAATCCTGAATCTTTATAGTTCTCTACATCTGAAATAGTAAATATCTGTGTATCTGTTGTCTTTGTACCATTTGTAAATTTAGCTGTAACTGTAAATACCGTATCTGTTGTAAAGCTGTAGTTCATATCTGATTGATACTCTGTTCCATTATTATTGCTGTTCTGCTTATTGCCAAGAGTAATTTCCTTATTTGACTCCTCCACCTTTGTGTAAATAGTTGGTTTTTCTGCCAACTGCCACTCTCCGTTGTTTTCTGTTCCTACTGCTATAGAAGCATGTGAATATGGTCCGTTATAACTCTTGCTGTAACCATTGTCTTTATCATCCCAACTCCATGCAAACGCAGTAGTCATATTTACTACAACGATAGCAGCTGTTAGTATGATACTTAATATCTTTTTTCCTGCTTTAATTTCAAAATTCCTCCATTTTGCTTTCATCATTTAATTTTTATGCTTTCATAGTTGCAATTATTCATTTTTTCTATATTCCTACAGCAAAAATGGGGGATTACATAGGAATTTCCTATAAATCAAAAAAAACGAGAGAAACCGACCACATGGTTTTCTCTCGTTCATACTATTCCTACTAGTTATTTCCTGCAATTTCCACATAAACCATAAAATACAGTTTTGCTGCTGTCTATGACAAAATCATGTTCTTCCAAAACATGCTGCTGTATTTGATTCATCAGACTGCAGGAAACATGAAATAATTTTCCACATTTATTACATTTGAAATGATAATGCTCCTGACATGTTTTCTGCTCACCAATATACTGATAACAGGCGCACATACCTTCTTCCACCGTATATTTTCTTACAATTCCCAGCTCCAGCATTTTTTCCAGACAGCGATACACCGTAGCTTTCGATACAGGAGTATCATGCTCTTTCAGATAAGTCAGAATATCCTCAGCTGTAACATGACGCTCCCCCTGCTTCTGAAAATATGTCTCGATTAACTCCCTTTGCCTCGTTCGATATCCTCCAGCCATCGCTTTTCCCCCTTATGCAAAATAATTCTTCAGCAATTCTTCCAAATATGCCTGATCCTTAATTCCCATCATTTCCCGTGCAGAATGCATGGCTAAAACAGGAACTCCGATATCCGCTGACCTCATAGGTAGATATTTATTTGCAATCGTTCCAAGGGTACTTCCCGTGGTTCCATCCGATCTGACTGCATATGTCTGATATGGAATCTCACTATTCTCACAAAGCTGCTCAATCATAGCAATAGACTCGCTATCAGTTGCGTAAGACTGCGAAGAAGAGCGTTTTATTACAATTCCTCCATTCAGAAGATTAATATTTGTAGGATCTGATTTTTCAGGTTTATTCGGATGGAACCCATGTGCTACATCCACCGAGAGTAAAAATCCGCCTAAAACAGCATTAATATATGATTCTCTCGTCTGATCCAATGAAAGATAAAGCTTTTCTAATAACATAGACAAAAGTTCCGAATCAGCTCCCTGTTTTGTTCTACTTCCGATTTCTTCGTTATCAAATAAAGCAATCATATGAATGCCTTCCTCTGGATGACTATGAAGAATCCCCTCTATGCAAGCCTCCACAGATGTTATATTATCTAATCGGGGAGATGAGATAAAATCATTATCCAATCCCAGAACGCATCCTTCTTCTGCATCATAAACATATAATTCATAATCCAGAATATCTGTTTTTTCTACTGAAAGCTCTTCTGCCAGATAATCCATGAAAAATTCATTTTTATTCAGGTTTTCTTCCAACATAGCACAAACGGGCTGCATATCTGTCTGCCTGTTTAATTCGATTCCTTTGTTGATGTTCCGGTTCAGATGAATGGCAAGATTCGGTATCGTAAATAGTGGCCTTTGAAAATCCACAAGACGTTTCACCGGATGAAACGCATCATCACTTTTCAACGCAACCTTTCCCGCCACGGACAAAGGTCTGTCCAGCCAGGTATTTAAAATAGCACCACCATAAATTTCAACATTCACTTTTCCATATCCTTTTACAATCATCTCCGGATTCGGTTTAAGATAAAGACATGGATGATCCGTATGTGCTGCTGCAATTTTAAGCATTCCGCCGATTCTGCTTCCTACTGTAAATGCCAGCACTCCGGAATCATAAATATTCAGGAAATATTTTCCACCTTCACTTATCACCCATTCATCCTGCATAGAAATCTCTTCAAATCCATGGTTTTCCAAACGTTCCATGGCATGGGATGCTGTAGTGAAAGAACAGGTAGATTTCTTAATGGATTGTAACAATTTTTCAGCTGTCTTTTCTATCTTCATAACACATCTCAATTATTTCACAACTCTGACTTTAATTACACCATCAATCGCTTTGATTTTTTCAATTGCATTTTCTGTGACCTCTGTATCAAGATCCAGCAATGTATATGCATAATCACCTTTACTCTTATTAACCATCTCTGCAATATTGATACCAGCAGTAGCCATTGCACCTGTAAACTGTGCAATAAGATTCGGCATATTCTTATGGCAGATAGCCAGTCTTCCGGCCTTTGCACATACACCCATATCACAGGCAGGATAATTTACAGAATTTTTAATATTACCATTTTCAATATAATCAACAATTTCCTTTACAGCCATTACAGCACAATTGTCCTCTGATTCTTCTGTAGAAGCACCGAGATGAGGGAATGCAATTACACCATCCATTTTTGCTGACTTTGCATTTGGGAAATCAGTTACATATTTTTTAACTTTTCCTGATTCAATTGCTTCTGCCATATCATCATCATTTACAAGAAGATCTCTTGCAAAATTCAAAATGACAACTCCATCTTTCATCATTGAAAGAGAGGCCTTATTAATCATACCTCTTGTATCATCAAGAAGTGGTACATGCACAGTGATAAAATCACACTGGCTGTACACTTCAGCATTTGATTTTACAAGTTTTACCTCTGTAGAAAGTTTCAATGCATTTGCAACAGAAAGATATGGGTCACATCCGATTACCTCCATGCCAAGTGCAACAGCTGCATCAGCAACTAATACACCTATGGCACCAAGACCAATAACACCAAGTTTCTTTCCTTTTATTTCCGTTCCTGCAAAAGCTTTTTTTGCTTTCTCCATAGTTTTATTGATGGCAGCATCTTCTTTATTGTCAGCAACCCACTGCATACCGCCGCGGATATCCCTGGATGCCAGGAGCATACCTGCAATTACCAGCTCCTTTACACCATTGGCATTGGCACCCGGTGTGTTAAACACTACGATACCTTTTTCAGCACACTTGTCTAATGGGATATTATTCACACCTGCTCCGGCTCTTGCAACTGCAAGCAGTGTGTCTGGAAGGTCTAATTCATGCATTGCAGCGCTTCTCACAAGAACAGCATCTGCTTCTGCAAAGTTATCTGTTGTACCAAATGTATCTGGTAATAAATTCATACCTACTTTTGCAATAGGGTTTAAACAATTTACTTTAATCATTTTTATTTACCTCTTTTAGATATTATCGATTCTCCACCAGCCGGAAACACCAGAAACTATCAATCGGTTCCCACCTGTCTGGAAAATTTTTGATTTATTTACTTTAAGTTTTCAGCTTCAAATTTCTTCATAAATTCCACAAGTTTTTCAACACCTTCAATTGGCATTGCATTATAAATGCTTGCTCTCATACCGCCAACAGTTCTATGGCCTTTCAGATTTTCAAATCCTGCTTCTTTTGCTTCCTTTACAAATTTAGCATCAAGATCAGCATCACCTGTGACAAATGGTACATTCATAAGAGAACGATCCTTAGGAACTACAGTTCCTTTGAACAGCTTGCTCTCATCAAGATAATCGTAGAGAATCTTTGCCTTCTTCTCGTTGATTTCTTTCATAGCTTCCAATCCGCCCATCTTCTTTAACCATTTAAATACCTTACCACAGATATAAATTCCATAACAAGGCGGTGTATTATATAATGATTCAGCATCTGCATGAACCTTATATTTCATCATGGTAGGTGTGCCTGGAAGTGTATCTTCTGTAATTAAATCTTCTCTAATGATTACAATAACGACACCGGCAGGTCCGATATTCTTCTGTACGCCACCATAAATCACGCCATACTTTGATACATCTATCGGCTCTGATAAGAAGCATGATGAAACATCCGCTACTAAAGTCTTACCCTTTGTATTCGGCAATTCCTTATATTTTGTACCATAGATTGTATTGTTTTCGCAAATATACACATAATCTGCATCTTCCGGAATATCCAAATCAGAACAATCAGGAATATATGAAAATGTCTTATCTTCTGAAGACGCCACTTTCACTGCTTCACCATAAATCTGTGCTTCCTGATAAGCTTTTTTTGCCCACTGTCCTGTTACTATGTAAGCAGCTTTCTTATTCTTCATAAGGTTCATCGGAATCATCGCAAACTGCAGGGAAGCTCCGCCCTGAAGGAACAACACCTTATAATTGTCAGGAATATTCATTAAATCTCTTAAATCCTGTTCTGCTTCCTTAATGATATTGTCATAAACCTTTGATCTGTGGCTCATTTCCATAACGGACATGCCACATCCTTTGTAATCCAGCATTTCTTCTGCTGCTTCTCTTAATACTTCTTCCGGCAGTACTGCAGGTCCTGCTGAAAAATTATAAACTCTTCCCATCTTAAGAGTCCTCCTTAATAATAGTTTCTATATATCTAATCCGGATATCACAGATACCCGGACAGAATCAAATTTAATCCAGATCTTCCTGGCTGAAAGCTTCTGAAATAGCTGCTCCCGGTGCAACCATAGGGAATACCTTATCATCACTGTCAATCTGGCAGTCAATGACTACAGGTGCATTCAGTGCAATCGCTTCTCTGATGGCATCTGCAACTTCTTCTTTCTTTGTCACACGGATTCCCTTTGCTCCAAGACTCTCTGCAAGTTTTACAAAATCAACATTATCATTTAATGTAGTATTTGAGTATCTCTGTCCATAGAATAATGTCTGCCACTGTCTAACCATTCCTAATACATGGTTATTAATGACTACCTGAATAATTGGAATATTATATCTTGCAGCTGTGGCAATTTCATTCATATTCATACGGAAACATCCATCTCCGGCAATGTTAAACACGGTTTTTTCCGGTCTTCCCATCTTTGCTCCCATAGAAGCTCCAAGACCATAACCCATCGTTCCAAGACCTCCGGAGGTAATCAGTTGTCTTCCTTCTTTAAATTTATAGAACTGCGCAGCCCACATCTGATGCTGACCAACTTCTGTTGTGATAATGGCATCACCATTTGTAACATCGTAAATCTGTTCTATAATGTACGGACCTGTCAATCCATCTTTGTTATAAGTAAGAGGATATTTCTGCATATTCTCTTTTACTTCATTCATCCATTCAGATTTGTCTGCAATCTCTGTATTCTCAAGTTTTTTATTCAATAACTTAAGGACTTCTTTTGCATCTCCGATAATACTTGCATCTGTCTTAATATTCTTATTAATCTCTGCTGCATCTACATCAATCTGTACAATCTTTGCATTTGCTGCAAACTTGCTTGCATTTCCGGTAACTCTGTCACTAAATCTTGCTCCTACTACTACAAGCAGGTCACACTGGCATACACCGAAGTTAGATGTCTTTGTTCCATGCATTCCAAGCATACCAGTATAGTTGTCTTTTCTTCCATCATATGCGCCCTTGCCCATAAGTGAATCACATACAGGTGCTCCTACCAAATCAACAAACTTTGCAAGTTCTTCTTCACAATTGGATGCAATCGCACCACCACCTACAAAAATAAATGGTTTCTTAGACTCAGCAATATATTTTACAACTAAATCTACATCTGCCTCTTTGATTTCCTGTGTTACCGGTTTTATTTCTTCCGGTTTTTCCGGTGTATACTCGTACTTGTTATTTGGAGCTGTAACATCCTTTGTAAAATCTACAAGTACCGGTCCCGGTCTTCCACTTTTCGCAATCTTAAATGCTTTTCTTAATGTCGGTGCAATATCTTTAATATCCTTTACAATATAATTATGTTTTGTAATAGGCATCGTGACACCTGCAATATCAATTTCCTGGAATGAATCCTTTCCAATCAGGGATTTTCCAACATTCGCAGTAATGGCAACCAATGGTATAGAGTCCATATATGCAGTTGCAATACCTGTTACTAGATTTGTTGCCCCAGGACCTGATGTAGCCATACATACACCTACTTTTCCTGTTGCTCTAGCATATCCATCTGCTGCATGGGAAGCCCCCTGTTCATGGGATGTAAGCACATGCTTGATTTCTCCTGAGTGCTTATAAAGTTCATCGTAGACATTTAAAATTGTACCGCCCGGATAACCAAATACAGTGTCTACGCCCTGCTCCTTCAGGCATTCAATAATAATTTCTGAGCCAGATAATAACATATCTTTTCCCCTTCCTCTTTTTCAAAATATTTCTTTCATTATAAACTCTTTAAAACAGCACCTTTGTCTGCTGAAGTAACTAATGCTGCATATCTTGCAAGATATCCTGATACCTCATTCTTCTTCGGTTTCCAGTTCTTTCTTCTCTCTTCCATCACTTCATCGGAAACTTTTACATTCAGTGAATGGTTATCGATATCAATGCTTATGATGTCACCCTCTTCAATCAGTGCAATCGGTCCACCCACAGCCGCTTCCGGTGACACATGTCCGATAGATGCTCCTCTGGATGCCCCTGAGAAACGTCCATCTGTGATCAGGGCAACTGTAGATCCCAGTCCCATACCTGCAATTGCAGATGTTGGATTCAGCATTTCTCTCATACCAGGTCCGCCCTTAGGACCTTCATACCGAATTACAACCACATCTCCTGCCACAATCTTTCCGCCTTTAATTGCAGCTATTGCATCTTCTTCACAGTCAAAGACTCTTGCAGGGCCTTCATGCTGCAACATCTCAGGTGCCACAGCGGAACGCTTTACCACAGCGGAATCTGGTGCAAGATTTCCTCTTAAAACAGCAATGCCACCTACTTGACTATATGGATTTTCAATTGGTCTGATTACTTCAGGATTCTTATTTACACAATTTGCAATATTTTCTCCCACAGTCTTTCCTGTTACTGTCATACAGTCTGTTTCCAGAAGACCTTTCTTATTTAACTCATTCATGACAGCATACACACCACCGGCCTCGTTCAATTCTTCAATATAAGTATGTCCCGCCGGTGCCAGATGACAAAGATTTGGAGTTTTCGCACTGATTTCATTTGCAATATCAAGATTGATTTCCACACCTGCTTCATGTGCGATTGCAGGAAGATGTAACATACTATTTGTACTGCATCCTAATGCCATATCTACCGTCAGTGCATTTCTAAATGCCTTTTCTGTCATGATATCTCTTGGTCTGATATCCTTCTTTAACATCTCCATAACCTGCATACCAGCATGTTTTGCAAGCTTGATTCTGTCAGAATATACAGCAGGGATTGTTCCATTGCCTTTTAATCCCATACCAAGAGCCTCTGTCAGGCAGTTCATGGAATTTGCTGTATACATACCAGAACAGGAACCGCATGTAGGACATGCATGCTCCTCAAAATCCTTTATATCTTCTTCTGTCATAGTACCCGCTGCATAGGAACCTACTGCTTCAAACATACTTGACAACGAAGTCTTACATCCTTTTACGTGACCCGCTAACATTGGACCACCGCTGACAAATACCGTCGGAATATTTAATCTTGCTGCAGCCATCAAAAGACCCGGTACGTTTTTATCACAGTTTGGAATCATTACCAACGCATCAAACTGATGTGCCAGTGCCATACACTCTGTGGAATCTGCAATCAAATCCCTCGTCACAAGAGAATATTTCATACCGGTATGTCCCATGGCGATACCATCACATACTGCAATTGCCGGGAACATAACAGGATTACCGCCTGCCATAGCTACTCCAAGCTTTACTGCATTTGCTATCTTATCAATATTCATATGACCCGGTACAATTTCATTATATGAACTTACAATACCAACCAATGGTTTTTTTAATTCTTCTTCTGTCATTCCCAATGCATTAAAAAGGGAACGATGTGGTGCCTGCTGCATTCCTTTTGTTACTGCGTCACTTCTCATTTTATAATAACTTCCTTTCTATTTAAAGATTCTCTCACAAATAGCATCACCCATACCAGAGCAGCTGACCTGTGTACAACCATCTGTCATAATATCCACGGTACGAATACCATCTTTGAGTACCTGCTTTACTGCTGCTTCCACTGCATCGGCCTCTTTATCCAGATCAAATGAGTAACGAAGCATCATTGCTGCAGAAAGAATCGTGGCAATCGGATTTGCAATATTCTGTCCTGCGATATCAGGAGCAGCGCCGTGACTCGGCTCATAAAGTCCAAGCTTTCCTTCACTTAAGCTGGCTGAGGATAACATTCCGATAGAGCCGGTTACCATACTTGCCTCATCTGAAAGGATATCTCCAAACATATTTTCAGTGAGAATTACATCAAACTGTGCAGGATCTTTTACCAGCTGCATAGCACAATTATCCACCAGCATATCTTCCACTGTCACTTCCGGATAATCTTTTGCCACTTCTGCCACGATTTTTCTCCAAAGTCTGGAAGAATCCAGCACATTTGCCTTATCCACACTTGTCACTTTTTTTCTTCTCTTCATGGCAATATCAAAAGCTTTGATTACAATTCTTCTGATTTCGTTTTCATTGTAAGTCAGTGTGTCCACTGCTGTCATAACACCATCCACTTCTTTTGTCTCTCTTGCACCAAAGTAAAGACCTCCGGTAAGTTCTCTTACAACGATCATATCAAATCCAGCATCCGCAATAGACTCCTTCAGCGGGCATGCACCCTTCAATTCCGGATACAGATACGCAGGTCTTAAATTTGCAAACAATCCAAGGCCTTTACGAATAGCAAGGAGTCCCGCTTCCGGTCTTAAATGAGGTGGAAGTTCATACCAGCTGTCTACACCTACACGACCTCCCACAGCTCCCAAAAGAACTGCATCGCTCTTTCTGGCTGTTTCAAGTGCTTCATCTGTAAGTGGAACTCCATATGCATCGATAGAGACACCACCCATCAATACCTCTGTATAATCAAATTCATGTCCGAATTCGCTGCCAATTTTATCTAATACTTTCTTTGCCTCTGCAACTATCTCCGGTCCGATACCATCGCCCGGAATGCAGGCCACACTATACTTCATGTTATTTCCTCCTAGTATCTGAATAAACTTACAGGTTATTATATAATATATTTCTCCATTTTTCAACATAAAAATAGTAATCGCTGTTTTTGATATATTTTATCATTTCTTAAAAAGTACTTGACCTTTATAAAAAATAGAGTTAAAATACAATTCGTTGTTTTACGGTGCGTGGCTCAGCTTGGTAGAGCGCTGCGTTCGGGACGCAGAGGTCGCAAGTTCAAATCTTGTCGCACCGATTCCTTGGCAGGGGCAGGACAGTTTGCACAAAAGCAGACTGTCTTTTCTTTTTTATTGATTTTTTTTGAAGTTTTATCCGATATATATTTAGACAATTTAAGAGACATTCATATCCGTGAGGAAATGCAGCCCTATTATCAAGCCTCTTTTCTACGATTTTCCGGAGGATGAATACATTCCAGTATTTATCAAACAATGTAACCACTCTGAAAGAGTGATTGCATAGGAAAAATGGTAAGGGCAATCACTCATCGTGACTGCCCTTACCATTTTATGATACTACAACTTTCTCTGTTCCATCCATCAAACGCAACTGTGGTCTTAATAAATCGTCCGCATTTCCCACTTCCATAGCAGCATCTACATTTCCTTCTCGCAATGCCCGCACACCCTGGTTGCGCAGTTCTTCTGTGATGGATTCATTGATCTCAATATCCTTTGTCAATTCGTCATCAATATAAATCCCCGGCATACCTCTCTCGGCAAGCTTTTCGATTTCCTTCCACCATATAATTTCATCATCCCTCTGTCTTTGCTTTTTCTCTCGCTTCCTCCAGCATCATATCTTTCACCTTCATCAGACGGATCTGCGTACTTCGCTCATTTTCATCCAGCTTCATCGTAATATATTTAATATTCTGCTGTGTCTGTGGAATAACCACATGTTCCAGTGCGTTTACACGCCTTCTTGTTTTTTCTATTTCAGATGCCATCAGCTGACAGGCTTTTTCTGTTTCTGACAATCTCAACATATCAGGAAGAATATCCGCCAATGACTTCACCGCATCATCCAAATCATTCGAAGTAAATGCAAAACCATAGGAATAGATGTCATTTGCATCTGCAGTTCTCGTTTTATATTCAAAAACCGGAATATCAACGCTCATAACATTCTTTCTTCCACATTCCAGATATACCTCCTGCTTGGGAGCCATCAGGGCAGTATGAAGCGTCTGCTCAGACATTCCCGCCTTGGCAATGACAAAATTTTTATTGGCATTTTTAATACCTTCTTCTACCTTAACCCGAAGTTCCATATTTTCCCTTACCAGATCCAGAAACTGTCTCATAAGCTCATCTCGCTTGTCTTTCAACAACTTATGTCCTCTCACTGCAGTCTTCAGTTTTTTCTTTAACCTGGTCAGCTCCATTCTGGTAGGATTCACTTGTGTAGTTGCCAAATAGCTCACCTCTTTTCCCGCAGTTTACGCTTTACCATAATACATATCCAAATATTTATCATCAATACGTTTCAATTCGCTTCTCGGAAGAATAGAAAGAAGTTTCCATCCGATTTTTAATGTTTCCTCAATATCCCTGTTTGCAAGATATCCCTGTGAAACATATTCTTTTTCAAAAGCATCTGCGAATTTTGCATAAATCAAATCAATTTCTGATAATGCTGACTCACCCAGAATCGTCATCAGCTCTTTTGCATCTTTTCCTCTGGAATATGCTGCAAACAACTGATTCATGGTATTTGCATGATCTGCCCTGGTCTTACCTTCACCGATACCTTTATCTTTCAAACGGGAAAGAGAAGGCAGAACATCAATCGGAGGTGTAATGCCCTTTCGATACAACTCTCTGGAAAGGATAATCTGTCCCTCTGTAATATAACCGGTCAAATCCGGAATCGGATGCGTTTTGTCGTCTTCCGGCATAGTCAGAATCGGAATCATCGTAATACTTCCGTTCTTTCCCTTCTGTCTTCCGGCTCTTTCATATAATGTAGCCAGATCCGTATACATATATCCCGGATAACCACGACGACCAGGTACTTCCTTTCGTGCTGCAGAAACTTCACGGAGTGCATCTGCATAGTTTGTAATATCTGTAAGAATGACAAGGACGTGCATATCTTTTTCAAAAGCCAGATATTCAGCCGCCGTCAATGCCATACGAGGTGTGGCAATACGCTCTACCGCAGGATCATTCGCAAGATTTACAAAAAGTACAGTACGATCTATAGCTCCCGTCTCCTTAAAACTATTGATAAAGAAGTTTGATTCTTCAAAAGTGATACCGATGGCTGCAAATACTACAGCAAACTGTTCGTCGGTTCCACGCACTTTTGCCTGTCTTGCTATCTGTGCAGCCAGATTTGCATGAGGAAGACCTGATGCAGAGAAAATCGGCAGTTTCTGTCCTCGTACCAGTGTATTTAATCCATCTATTGCTGATACACCTGTCTGGATAAATTCCTCCGGATAGCTTCTTGCTGCCGGATTCATAGGAACGCCATTAATATCCATTCTGGCATCCGGTAAAATTTCAGGTCCATTGTCTATCGGATGTCCAAGCCCGTCAAATACTCGTCCCAGCATATCTTCCGATACTCCAAGTTCCATGCTCTTTCCAAGGAAACGCACTTTACTATTGGAAAGATTGATACCGGTAGAGCTTTCAAATAACTGTACCAGAGCATCAGAACCATTGATTTCCAAAACTTTACATCTTCTGATTTCTCCGGAAGCCAGCTCAATCTCTCCCAGCTCATCATAAGCAACATTTTCTACTCCATGAACAAGCATCAGAGGACCCGCTACTTCCTGAATCGTTCTATATTCTTTTGGCATTCTTTACTCCTCCCTTCCAAGCAGATTAGCTATTTCTGTATGAAGCTCATTGCTGATCTTTTCATACTCTGCATCGATATTTTCATCTACTGTATATTTAAAACGTCCAATACGTTCTCTTACTGCCATGGCAATCAGCTGTTTCGCTGAAACACCCTGCTGTAATGCTTCCACAGAATTATCATAAAATCCGATAACCAGCTTCATCATCAAAAACTGCTTTCTTAAAGAAGTATAGGTATCCACTTCATGGAAGGAATTCTGATGCAGGAAATCTTCTCTGATGGAGCGGGCCGCTTCCATCTTCAGTCTGTCTTCAGATGACAAAGCATCCATACCTACCATCTTAACAATTTCTTCCAGTTCTGCTTCTTCCTGCAGCAAACTCATCATTCTCTGACGATATGTCATCCACTGATCTGACACATTTTCATCAAACCAATTTCCCATGCTATCCGTATACAAAGAATAGCTGGTCAGCCAGTTGATTGCAGGGAAATGACGTTTATAAGCAAGTGCAGAATCCAGTCCCCAGAAAACTTTTACAATACGCAATGTTGCCTGTGATACAGGTTCAGAAATATCACCTCCCGGAGGCGAAACTGCTCCGATTACAGAAAGAGAACCAACTCTTCCTTCTTTTCCAAGAGATACAACCTTTCCTGCCCGTTCATAAAACTGTGCAAGTCTGCTTCCCAAATAGGCCGGATATCCTTCTTCACCAGGCATTTCCTGAAGTCGGCCTGACATTTCACGGAGTGCTTCTGCCCATCTTGAAGTTGAGTCAGCCATCAAAGCTACAGACTAACCCAGGTCTCTAAAATAGTCCGCAATGGTATTTCCGGTATAGATGGATGCCTCACGGGCAGCCACCGGCATATCCGAAGTATTTGCAATCAAAACGGTTCTTTCCATCAGTGACTGACCTGTTTTCGGGTCTTTCAGCTCTGGGAATTCATTCAAAACGTCTGTCATCTCATTGCCACGTTCTCCGCAGCCGATGTATACAACAATATCTGCCTCCGCCCATTTTGCAAGCTGATGCTGAATTACCGTTTTTCCGCTTCCGAAAGGTCCCGGAACAGCAGCAACACCACCCTTTGCAATCGGGAAAAATGTATCGACAACTCTCTGTCCTGTAATCAGCGGCATATCAAGAGGAAGTTTTTCTTTATAAGGACGTTCCTTACGAACAGGCCATTTCTGCATCATGGTAAGTTCTTTTTCCCCATCTTCTGTCTCGATAACTGCCACCACATCTTCTACCGTAAATTCGCCGGATTTAATTTCTTTAATCTTTCCTTTCACTCCATAAGGAACCATGATTTTCTGCTGTACTACGATAGTTTCCTGAACAGTTCCAAATACATCGCCCGGGCAAACTTCATCTCCTGCCTCCAGAACAGGCACAAATGTCCATTTTTTATCTCTTTTCAGAGACGGAACCTCTACACCACGCTTCAAATTATTTCCGGCAACTTTCATGATATCATCCAGCGGACGCTGAATACCATCATAGATACTTGTAATCAATCCAGGACCAAGTTCTACCGACAAAGGCATATCTGTAGACTCTACCGGTTCTCCCGGCTGAAGTCCTGAAGTCTCTTCATATACCTGTACAGAAGCCAGATCTCCATGCATTTCTATAATTTCACCAATCAGACGCTGATTGCTGACACGCACCACGTCAAACATATTTGCATCCCGCATTCCTTCAGCGATAACCAAAGGACCGGCTACTTTTTTTATCGTACCTTTACTCATTTATACCAATCACACACCTTTCTAATTACCGCTAAACAGAATATCCGAACCTACTGCCTGTTCCACAGTCTTCTTTACATTGTTCACACCGGCACCTGTATTTCCATACACACCCGGAATCTGAATAATCGCAGGAAGCACAGAATTGCTGTATTTTTCAATATCCGTTGCAATTCTTGCCGCAAGTTCTTCTGTCACATATATAACGGAATAATCATTTTCTGCCAGATTATGAAGCTGTCTGGCTGCACTTTCCGAATCAGATACCGGAAATGTATCCAATCCAATGGTTGCAAATCCGTAGATACTGTCATAATCACCCAGTACTGCAATTTTATACATACATTTCCCTTACCCTTTCCCGGATTGATTCATCAGAAAATCCATTCTGTTTTCCTGATAAAATAATTCTCACCGTCTTTATTTCATTTTCTCTCGCCAATATATAAGCAACTAATGGACCTACCGAAAATGAATTGTATTTTTGTGGTTTAATCGTTGTAATGATTCGGTTATCGCACCAACGCTCAAACGCAGATGGCGATTCTCGCAAAGCTTCTGCTCCTTCAGAATAATCAGTCTCATCCAGATAACTGCATATTCCTTCCAGGCCATTTAATGCTGCATGGGAGAGTTTATCCACGCTGACACTGGCACATTCTGCCATCGCCTGTTTCATGAAATCAATGCTTTTTCCCGTTTTCTGTGCCCGAACTGCAATCTTGATATCTGCCACTGCCACAGTTGACTCTGCATAAGCTTTTAAAATTGCATCATCCGCTTTTTTACCTGCTTCGTAAATGGCTTTTAATGCTGCCTGATCCACAATAATATCGCAAAGCTGCCCATCTCTTGTCTGCACAAATGTCTCATACGCATCTCTGGCAGCCTCCTGCATATTTTTCGGTAATGCCTGATAATTCTTCTCGGCAATGATTTTTACCATTGTTTCCCCATCAATGCCACAGTCATCGTAAAATATATCTGCACCCGTTTTTCCGATTACTACCTGCTTCACAGCAGCTTTCAGATTGTGAAAAAGATTCGGATATGATAACACATCAAAGACTGACATATCAGGAGCAAGTTCGTGCATAATTTTCCACGTTTTTTCATGTTCCTTTGAAAGCATTGCCTCAGCATCAGACTCCGTATCACTATCGCCCCATCCTTTTTCAACCAAAAACTGTAAGCAGCTGTCATAATTCTTACAAGAGATGAGCTGATCAATGACTGCATTTGAAAACAGTGACATTTCCAGAGAACGTATCCTTGCAACGGCGTATACATAATTATCTGCCATAATCGCATAAACCCCTTTCTGAAAATTTTTGCTGTTTAAAATATAAGCTCATGTACTTTATCAGCGAGAAATTCCCGCCTGTCATGAAACATCGCCTGTATAGAACAGTTTTCTTCAATTCCTCCATAGACAAGGATAAAACCGCCGTCAATATTTTTTGTTTCTGTAGAAAGAGTAAGTGTTCCTCCGTTTTCTTTTGCGGCTTTTTCAATTACACTTTCATACCCTGCAGGCATTCTCTTTAAATCCTTTTCTGAAAAATGAATTTCTCCTGTTTTGGCTAAACTGAATTTTTTCAGCATCTTTTCTATTACTTCAAAATATGTTTTATCATCAAGGGACAGCATTTTTTCATATGCGGCTTTTATAATATCTGCTATGATTTCCTGTTTTGCATTCAAAACAGCCTGTCTCTTTTTTAACTGTGCCGCAGATTTTGCTCTGTCAGAAGCACTTTTTCTTGCATTTTCTTCCTTCACTGCAAGTTCGTCCTGCATTTTTTTGCATTCTTCTTCGGCTTTTTTGATGATATCTGAAGCCTCAGCCTTAGCAGCTTCTATATTTCGATTTGCTGCCACTTTAGCTTCTTCAAGGATTTGTTCCGTAATTTTATCAATATTGGCCATTTAAGCTTCTCCTTTCCCAGATTTTTCTTTGAAACTTAAACCTGTATGGATGTCACTGCCAAAATAGAAATCAACAATGCAAGGATAGCATAAGTCTCAACCATTGCAGGGAAAAGCATTGATTTTGCAAACTGTTCCGGCTTTTTAGCAACAATACCGATACTGGCAACTGCTGTTCTTCCCTGATGCATACCTGATATGAGACCAACAACACCGATTGGAAGACATGCAGCAAGAATTAAAAGTCCGGTCTGTACAGATACATCGGCAACACCACCACCTAATAATCCTACTTTCGACAAAACAATAAATCCTACTAATAATCCGTAGATACCCTGTGTACCAGGAAGAAGCTGTAAAATCAATACCTTTGCAAACTTTCCTGGATCCTCTGTAACAACACCTGCTGCTGCCTGTCCGGCTACACCTACACCAATGGCTGAACCTGCACCTGCCAGCAATACTGCAATAGCTGCCCCCAAAAGTGCATAAACAATTCCTAATTCACTCATACTTAAACATCCTCCTTAATTCTTACATATTTTGTATTTTGTTTAAAAGGTTCGAAGGGACGACCGCCACCTTCATAAAACTTTCCGAAAAATTCTACATATTGTAAACGATTTGTATGAACATATGCTCCAAGCAGATTAATCGCAATGTTAAGCGTATGCCCGATAATAAATACGATAATAAAGAATATCGCTCCCATTATTCCGTCTCCCATCATGGACGCCATAGAATTTACTACCTGTGCAATAACTCCTGTAGCAAGTCCCAACGCCAGAAGTCTTGAATATGATAAAATATCCGACAGCCAGCTGGTAATGCCATAAATATCATACAATCCAAGTGCGATACGAAGTGCCGGATTTTTCTTCCTTCGTCCTGCCATCAGTATAATTCCCACTAATCCAACAACAGTGAGGACTTTCGCCATAACTCCCACAAATGCCGGGAATATAAATTTTTGTCCTGCAATAGATGCAAATAAATCACTTGGAAGCAAAATAAATATCAGACCGATAAGAAGTGCAAACCAAAAACCTACATCATAAAGGCAATCAAGATACTTATGATCCCTTATCATCATATATCCCTTAATGGCAAGTCCTGTAAACAGATGGATAATACCAAATAACAGGGAATATAACAGCAATCTCATTGGATCATTTAATGGTTCAAACCACAATGCCGGCAATGATACTTCTTTATGGAAAAATGTAGCCGCTACTACTGTGACCAGATCTCCAAAAAAACCGCCAAACATCAGTCCCCAGAATAATGTGGATAAACCGCAGTAAAAGAACATTCTTAAAGATTTTTTCAGACTTTCTTCCATGTTTTTAAATTTCAGAATTGCAAATCCGCATGCAACAGAAATGATTAATCCGTAGGCTGCATCCGAAAGCATTAATCCAAATAAAAATACATAGAAAAATGACATGATAAACGTTGGATCTATTTCTCCTTTTTTCGGCAATCCGAAAGATTCAACAATTCCTTCAGTGGATGCCGAAAAAGTATTATTTTTCAACTGAACCGGAGCTTCTTCCGTATCAGGAATATCTTCCAATTCCACAACGACTTCAAAAGCCTCTGTCAGTCTCTTCGCTACTCTCTCTCCATCTTTCTTTGGAATATATCCATTAATAAAAAATGTATTTTTGGATTGAGCCAGCTCTCCTAATACTCCATATTTTTCCGCACGAATACGGAAATAATCAGATATCAGACGTAAATCTTCCCGATTGACAGAAAGATCTTCCATCCTCGCCTTTGCATTCTCTGTATCAGCTTCCAATTCACTGATTTTCCCCTTCAAAACCTCAACACGCTTTGCCGGCGTTTTTCTTGACAAAAACGGAGCTCTCGCAAAACCGTAGGTTCTCAGGCATTCCTCCACCGGGGCAGTATCCTGTTTTAAACAGATAAGAACCATACAGGTCTGGTTTTTTGTTGATGATATGATTGAGATGTCTACATTAGCTTCTGGCACATGTTCCGCAAGAAGCCCATAGATTTCTTCCAGGGTGAATTCTTTATCCATCGTACCAATCAAGGCATCTGTCTTATCTGTTCCCGTGGTATTCATAGGAATATCCATATCCATCCATGGCAGAATATTGTCAATCTTAGTATTCATCTTCAGAATATTTGCATGATTCTCAGCGATTTTCTTTTCCAGCTGTACGATTTCATTGGCAACGGAAAGATACAGACTTTTTTCTTTCATTGCATCATCAAAAGTCTTAAAATCCACGATATCTCTTCCTGCCAGAGACGATAACATACCTTTCTTTTCCGGGACATACTTCTGCAGATATTCTAAAGCCTGATCCACCAAAGCAGCTGTTTTTTCAAACTGGGACTTCTGTGCAGAAGTATCCATTTTTTCAAAGCCCTCAGTGTCTTCCTGTTCGGAAATCACTTCTACTACACCCATGGCCTGAAGCATTTCAAGAATATATTTTCTATTTTTTTTCATGGCACACAGATGTATCTTCTGCATTTCTAAAACTGACATCTTTTTATCCCTCCTTTCTTACGGTTCAAACTAATAATGAGATTATCAGTTCTACTGCTTCCGTCTCTTTGTTTTTGGCAGTTTCTTTCAATTTTTCTATTTCAGTCTCTGCCTCCGCCATTCCCTGACGTATCTCTTCTTCCTTTTCTTTAACTGCAAGTCTCTGAACTTCTTGTGTTTTTTCTCCTCCCTCCTTCGATACCCGGACTTTCATTTCATCTGCCTTTTTCCTGGCTTCTGCTATAATCCTACTGCATTCGTTTTCGGAATCTTTCACTATCTGTTCTGCCTGACTTTCAGTTTCTCTGATTTTCGTCATTGTTTCCTGCAGCACATAATCACCTCGCTTTCACATGCAATATGTTTTTGGTAAAAAAATCTAATTTTTTTCAAAAAATGATACCATAATTATACAATTCTCACAATTTTTTGTCAAGTAAGACTATTGATATGATACCCCTCTGACAATAAATCATACTTTTATCCATACACTCATTTCATTTTCGCCACGATTTGCCCATGCATAATATGGTATCAAAGTAATCTCAGTTTTTTCAAACTCTGCTTTTTTATATTCACTATATAGCTGTTCTGGTAAATTTTTCTTCTGTCTCAGTGCCTTTGCAACAAGTGTTGGAAAACTTTTCCCCTCAATCTCTGTCGTTGCTTCTCTCATAGGTTCATCCGGAAGTAGCCTGTATAGGTGTAAATCCGGACCATTATCGACTTCTTCCATACAATAAACCACAGGTCCTTTTACCACTGCTACTTTCCCGATATCTTCACGAACTCTTTCATCCGCCATGAGGATTCTCGGTTTCATTGGAAGATTTATTTCTATCACATCGCCCTGATTCCATATACCTTCTACATAATAATAACCATTTTCCTGCCTGCACGTCTTATTCTCTGGAACTTTTATCTCCCATTCTTTGCACCATCCCGGTATTCTTACGGCATATTTCATGGCTACTCCGTCTTCTCCATCATAAGAAACAGACATATTTCCCTTCCATGGATAATCCGATATAACCGTAAAGGAAACTTTTCTGCCTTTCACCTCTTTATACAGCTTTCCTCCAATATAGAGATGCATAAATACAGTATCCTCATTCTCCCCATATGCATATGTTTGGATAGAACTAATCAATCTTGCAAGATTAGGCGGACAGCAGGCACAGCCAAACCATTTCTGTCTGACAGGTTTTACATGGAATTTTCTTTCATCCCCGTGGCATGCCTCAGGTAATACCTCCAAAGGATTTACATAGAAGAAACTCTTTCCGTCCAAAGCCATACCGCTGAGAACTGTATTGTAAAATGCCTGTTCCATTACATCGGCATATTCAGAACTTATTTCTGTCTCAAGCATTCTCCTTGCCCAAAAAATAAGTCCGATAGAAGCACATGTCTCTGCATAAACTGTATCATTTGGCAAATCAAACGGATAAGAGAAAGCTTCCCCCATATGAGTTGCTCCTATACCGCCCGTAATATACATTTTTTCCCTTGTCACACTATGCCAGAGCCGTTTACAGGCCTCCCACATTTTTTCATCACCGGTAATTCTTGCCATATCAGCCATTCCTGAATACAAATAAACAGCACGGACAGCATGGCCTACTGCCTCGTCTTGTTCTCTCACAGGCAGATGAGACTGATGATATTTATGATTTGTTACATTGTCATGTGTTTCGACTTCACTGAAATAATAAGGCTGTTTTCCCCTCTCATCCAAAAAGAATTTGCTGAGATTCAGATAAGTTTCATTTCCCGTAACCTGATAAAGCCTCACCAAAGCCATCTCGGCAATTTCGTGTCCCGGATAACCTTTACATTTATTTTGTTCCGGTCCAAAATAATCCACAATAAAATCTGCAAATTTTATCGCTGCTTTTAAAAGCTTGTCTTTGCCGGTTGCTTCGTAATACGCCACTGCACCTTCTGTCAAATGTCCAAAGCAATATAATTCATGATGATCTCTCAGATTTGTAAATATTTTATCCATGCCATTGATAATATAATAAGTATCAAGATAACCATTCTCCTGCTGTGCTGCACACACAATATCAATCGCCTCATCAGCAACCCTTTCCAGTTCCTGATCCGGATGATTTACCAGTGAATATGCCACAGCCTCAATCCATTTTGAAAAATCGCTGTCCTGAAACACAAAACCATAAAATTTGTCTTCCAGATGGTTCATATCCTCAGGCAAAGCCTCAAATCCACGAAATGTATACTTTGGCTCTATATATGCACTTCCTTTCTCTTTCTTTTCTTTCATTAATTTTCCCGCAACTTTAAAGTTCCTCATACAGAAACTTGGGACTGCGTCTTTCACCCTGTCATTTAAAATATCCCACTGGTACGGAATCACTTCCCTTCTCACCAGCTCCATCTTTTCTTTCCAAAACGGATCCGTGACAGTAAAATTCTGCAATCCCACAGGTCTGCTTCCTGCTCTTCTTGTATCAGACATAATTTCTACCTCCCATTTTTTTTCATTCTATCACATTATTTGTCAGAATGAAATCCCCATTTCGTTCCTTAGCAATTTCTGAATTGCCATTGCCAGTACACAATTATGATAGTATAATTATATGGGTCCCGCCAAACATGAGAAAGTAGCCATTTTTCACAGAAAAATGAGCGAATTTCGAATGTTTGCGTCGATTTTGAGAGTGCAAAGCACGAAAAAATCGACATCAGGCTCATTTGTCGGTCCTCTCCCCGGAGAGTTTCGCAAATGCC
>JAXFDY010000173.1:0-12896 GCA_034172985.1 Lachnospiraceae bacterium | reverse complement strand
ATTATGAAGAATCCATTAGACAGAGAACTGGGAATTGAGATTATGAAAGATATCTATGAGCGGGAGCAGTGCGAATTTCTATTGTCGGGGGAAGAAACTTCTTACCTGATGCCAAAGTCAGAGGAATATGTGGAACATATGAAAAATCATGTGGGAAACAGGGTGACGATTATTCATGATTTTGATCAGGTACAGGAAGATTTTTTGAAGATATCCGTGTATGAGAAGCGTGGAATCGAATATTCTTCTGACTATTTCCATGATAAATGGGGAGAAGTAGTAAAAGATACTGTTTCTGGAAACTGCTGGATGGATTTTGTGGCTCCAGGAGTCAATAAAGGAGAGGCACTCAAAAAGGTGCAGAGTATTTTAAATACATCAAAACAGGATACCATGTGCTTTGGTGACAGCTACAATGACCTTGAAATGTTTCAGAATTCCTTATACAGTTATGCCATGACAAGTGCAAATTCTGAAATCAGAGCCAGTGCAAGATATGTCACATCCACAGTGGAAAGCATTTTGTATGATGTTTATCAGGTGTTGAGCAGATAGAGAATGGAGTAAATATATGAGTTATGATGAGATAATATTAGAAACATTTTTAAAAAACCAGACAAGATTATTTGATGAACCTGTTGCGGAAAATCTGGCAGAGGCAGAAGAGTTTTTAAGTGAATGTATGGCGCAGGTTTTTGATAATATAAAAGAAGTAAGGAAATATTGGGAAGAGGCAGGAATTGACATGGAAAATATGTCGGATGACGAGCTCGAGGAGGAACTGGAAGTGTTTAAAGTTTCGGATGGAAGATATCTCGTTGTGGAAGCATAGGCTGGTGAGTTATGAAAAAAATAATTGCACTGATTCTTGTGGTGATTACAGTCACCTTATCCGGCTGTAGCCGGGATATAAAGATTAGTACCGGACTGAATAAAGATGAAATATTCAGGATAGGAGATGAGACGGCTGATCTGGGTGAAATCATGTTATTGCTTGTGAATGAAAAAAATCAATATGAGTCAGGTCTCGGAGATGATATCTGGACCAAAGAGTTTGATGATATTAATCTGGAGACGGAAGTAAAAAATAAAGTAAAAAATGAAGCGGTAGAATTGTATGTCATGTATATGATGGCAAAAGAGGAGAAGATTACATTAAATGAAGACGAGAAAACATTGCTTCATGAGGCAGCAAAAACCTATTATGAATCCCTTACGGAAGAAGAGATAAATGGGTTGGAGATTACAGAAGATACTGTATACCGGCTTTACGAAAAAATGTACCTTTCTGATAAATATTATGAGTTAAAGACATCTCAGAGCCAGAAAGAAATCAGCGATGAGGCAGCTAAAGTCATAGAGGTTATGTATATTTTCTTTAAAACCGGAGATGTAGATATTCATGGAACATTAATTCCATATGAGGAAGAGAAAATAGCAGAGATTCGATCTAAGGCGCTGAGTGTTCTGGAGAATGTAAAACAGGGGGGAGATTTTCAGTCTTTGGCCATAGCAAATACAGATGCGGATGAATTTCGGTGTATTTTCGGACGAGAAACTATGGAGGAAGCATTTGAAACAGCGGCATTTACTTTGAAAGATGGGGAAGTTTCCGATCTTGTAGAAACAGAAAAGGGATATTATATCATAAAATGTATCAATGATTATCTTTCAGAAGAGACGCAAGAAAATAAAATAAACATGGAAGAACGCTGTAAGGCAGATAAATTTAAAGAAATTTATGAACCATATCTGGAAAAACAGTCTCTTGAATTTCACACGAAGTTATGGGAGCAAATATCGATTAGTGATTACGTTGATTATGACAGCGATAGTATTTTTGAGGTGTATCAGACGTATTGTAAGGGTTAGAATAATAAAGAATGATTAAGAAAGACAGGAAACAATGAAGACAGTTGACATAATAGTGCCTTGCTTTAATGAAGAAGAGGTTATTGATTTATTTTTTGAGGAAACATCAAAAGTAGTGGGAAGGATAGAAAGCTATTCCTTCCGCTATATTTTTGTGGATGACGGAAGCCGGGATAAAACTCTGGAAAAACTTATGGCTTTGGGAGAGTTGCATGATAATGTAAAGTACCTGTCTTTTTCCAAAAATTTTGGCAAAGAAGCTGCCATGTATGCCGGACTCAGTTACTCAAAGAGTGATTATGCTATCATTATGGATGCAGATTTACAGCATCCGCCAGCGCTGATTCCACAGATGATTGAGGGGATTGAGCAGGGGTATGACTGCTGTGCGGCGCAGAGGACATCAAGGCAGGGAGAATCTAAAGTAAGAAGTTTTTTTGCAAGATTGTATTATAAATTAAGCAACATTTTTACGAATGTGGATTTGGTGCAGGGAGCAGTTGATTATAGAATTATGACAAGACAAATGGTAAATGCCGTGCTGGATTTGTCGGAGCGCCAAAGGTTTTCAAAAGGCATTTTTGCATGGGTGGGATTTAAGACGAAATGGATTCCTTATGAGAATGTCGAACGGATGGCAGGAAATTCAAAATGGAATTTTTTGAGTTTATTTAAGTATGCTATCGATGGAATAACTGCATTTTCTGTAACCCCGCTCAGGACAGTTACCTTTGTGGGAAGTCTGATCTCAGGATTTGCATTTATTTATATTATTGTTATCATTTTGCAGACAATGATTTGGGGAATTGATGTTCCGGGATATGTGACGACTCTCTGTGCAGTATTGTTTCTCGGTGGCATTATCGAGTTATCCATTGGAATTCTGGGAGAATATGTAGCCCACATTTATGTGGAAATCAAGGGAAGACCCATTTTTATTTTGAAAAATACTAATATGAACCTAGTGGATGAAATAGAATGTGAGGATCACAATCATGAATAAGATAAAAGAAGCCTGGATGTATTTGAGTTTTGGGGTCCTTACCACAGTAGTAGATTATGTTGCAGCTATGCTTTTTTTTGAAGTTGCAGGGCTGGGAGAGCTCACTTCAAATAACATTGCATGGCTGATATCCGTAATCTTTGCTTACATAACAAATAAGATTTTTGTTTTTGAGTCGAAATCCATGCAGCTTAAGATTCTATGCAGAGAGATTTTGTCTTTCGTATCAGCTAGGATTATTACATTGCTTCTGGCTGATGCAATGATATGGGCAGCTACAAAGATGGATATTGCTTTTGTGGTGGCTAAAATCGTAAGTTCAGTTATGGTAGTGATTTTAAATTATGTTTTTAGCAAATTGATTATATTTAGAAAGAAGCAGGAGGAACAGCAGTAAATGTGTAATGAAACGAAATCAGGTTCATGGTTCAGACGCAATGCCGTTTGTCTGGTTGGATTTTTGATTCCATTTTTAATTCTTGGCATTATTTTTATAAAGAGCGGAGTGTATCCTTTTGGAGATAATATTTATCTGCGAAGTGATATGTATCATCAGTATGCACCTTTTTATAAAGAATTATATGAAAAACTGATAAATGGAGGTAGCCTGACTTTCTCATGGGAAATTGGAATGGGAGTGAATTTTTCAGCAATTTACTCTTATTATCTTGCAAGTCCTATGAACCTGCTTTTGGGGCTGGTACCGGAAGATTCCATACTTTTGGTGATGGATTTCTTTATTTTGTTTAAAACAGGTCTTGCAGGTATGACATGTGCCTTTTACCTTTCAAGGCATTTTCATACAAATAGCTTGTCGGCAAGTGCATTTGCTGTTTTCTATGGACTATCATCTTATATGGCTGCATTTTCATGGAATCTGATGTGGCTGGATTGTATGGTATTGCTTCCGTTGATTATCCTTGGACTGGAAGCATTGGTAAAAGAAAAAAAATATAAATTATACACGATTTCATTGGGAATAGCGATCTTTTCAAATTATTACATCGCTATTATGATTTGTATTTTTGTTGTACTGTATTTTATTGCACAGTTATTCGTATATGTAAAAGAGGAGAAACATTATTTCCTTGACCGAATCATAAGATTTGCAGTATTTTCCTGTATTGCCGGCGGAATAGGTGCAGTCATGATTCTGCCTGAGATCTATGCACTTGGATACACGGTGTCAGGGGAATTTAATTTTCCGGAAACATGGGTAAATTATTTTTCTATTCTGGATATGCTGCAGCGTTCTTTAATCGAAGTGCCGGTGGCGATTTTCGAGGCCCATGATCCAAATGTGTATTGTACAGTGGCAGTCTTTCTGCTCCTTCCGTTATATTGCCTCTGTGATAAAATAAACGGAAAAGAAAAGATTGGAAAAGTTGCTCTGGTAGCATTGTTTTTTATCAGTTTTAATACGAATATTCCAAATTATATCTGGCATGGTTTTCATTTTCCAAACAGCCTGCCGGCAAGAGAATCTTTTATATATATTTTTCTTGTAATAACTATGATTTACGAAGCATACCTGAATATTCGTAAGATGAAAAAAAAGCAGTTATGGGGAGCTTTTGCGGGAGCAGTAGGAGTGATTCTGCTCATGGAAGAACTGTATCAGGAATCATTGACTTTTAATAATGTTTACATCAGCCTTTTATTGATTTTGTTCTATATGATATTGCTTTTGATGGATTATAAAAGAATCCTCTATCGGGAGATTAGTGTTTATCTGCTTCTTGTTATTTGTTCGGCAGAAGCGTTTGTGAATTCCAGTGAGGAGGCATCTTATAAAACGACTTCATACTCTGCTTATACAGACGATAATGAGGCGATTGAGTCGATGGTAGAAAAAGTAGAATCAGAAGACACGGATTTTTATCGCATAGAAAAATTAAATCGCAGAACGAAAAATGATTCTGCATGGAATGGGTATAATGGAGTTTCTATTTTTTCTTCCATGGCAAATGGAGCATTTACGGAATATCTGGGCAGACTGGGATTTGAGCAATCTACAAATGCCTATTCATACTATGGACATACTCCATTTACGTCTGCTCTTCTGTCTGTAAAATATGTTTTTTCGGATGAGATACTGGAGGATGGGGATCGATATACGCTGCGCGACTTTAATGAAGAACAGAATAAGTATCTTTATAAAGTGAATGATTGTCTGCCGCTGGGCTTTATGCTGCCGGAAGGATTTGAAAAAGATCTGTCATTAGAGGGAAATAATCCGTTTGCTATTCAGAATCAGTTTGCAGAGCTTGCAACAGGGGAAACGGATATGTTTTCTTATCTTTCCGCTACATCCATAGACAAAACAGTAACTGTGGATTTGACGGAAGATACGGATTTATATATTTATGTAACAAGTTATGTGGATAATATCAGTTATTCTGCATATAATGCAGAAACAGGATTTACTGCATCGGAAAGTTTTAGTGGTCTGGATCACAGAAGGATTCTGGAACTGGGTGAAATGCCGGCAGGAACTACAGTTACTATACGAACATCAGATGAGGATGTCACTTCATTACAATTATATGCATATAATTTCCATCAGGATGTATTTGACAGGGTATATGAGAAATTAAGTTCACAGCCTTTGGAAAATATCGAATATGATGATAATTATGTAAAGGGTACGGTGCATGCAGACGAAGATGGACTGCTTTATACATCTATTATTTATGATAGAGGATGGACAGTTTTGGTAGATGGTGAAGAAACAGAATATACATCTATCGGAGATGCATTGATTGCGATTCCATTAGAAGCGGGTGATCATACCATTGAATTAAACTATTATCCGGAGGGAAAAAAAGCAGGTCGATTTATTACGATTGCAAGTATTACTCTTTTGATTGGAATTATGTTAGTGGAACGTCATCGGGACAAAAAGATAAAAAATGCGGTTCATGAAGAGGAAATTGTAGACGAAATTCAGGAGAAAGAAGAGTCTTGACGAAAATGCTAAAGTATGTTACTATACTTTAGCAATAAATGCGGATATGGCGGAATTGGCAGACGCGATAGATTTAGGTTCTATTGTCAACAGACGTGCAGGTTCAAGTCCTGTTATCCGCACTATTAGTTTTGACTGCATGATAGATGTGTTCAGGCAGAAAAACAAATGTGTTATTTGGGGGAAATATAATGAATATTATAACGACAACGGCGTTATCTTCAAATCAATTTTATGATGCAAAAACGTTGGTGGAGTTGTGTCGCCTAACTGACAATACCAAGGGAATTAGTTTTTTGGAAAATGATGTAAATGCCATAGATAATTTTCCGGCATTTTATATGATGTACCAGGGCGGTACTCTGGTGAGTTTTTTGAGTGTGTTTGTACCAAATCAGGAAGAATGTGAGGTTTATGCAAATACTCTTCCAAGATACAGAAAACAGGGATGTTTTCGTATCTTATATGAACTGGCATTTGAGCAGATCAAAAACTACGGCATTCGCAGGATTTATTTTGTAAATGAGCCGAATTGCATTTCTGGCTGTGAGGCTTTGCACAGAATCGGAGCCAAACTGGAGAGCTCAGAGTACCTTATGTCTTATAATATGCGGATAAAACCTCAGTATCAGGGGATTTTAGAATTAAAAAGTTCAAAATCAGAAGGCGGAGAGTTTTTAGAAACATACAGAAATGGTGTTAAAGTAGGAGAGGTTCATCTTCAGATTGAAAATAATGTTGCTACAATTTATGGTGTTGAGATTGAACAAAAATATCGTGGAAGAAGATTTGGCGTGGAAACACTGCTCCTGACCATCGATTATTTACAGAAAAAAGGATGCTGCAAAATTATTCTTCATGTAAGCGGTTCAAACAGAGTAGCATATCATTTGTATTCTCATCATGGATTTGTCCATGTTGAACAGATTGATTACTGGTTAAAGAACGTATAATGGGCTGTCACACTGAATCAGTGTGCAGCCCATTTTGTTTGTAGTCACTATTTATTAAGATTTTTGAATTTCTCGGTGATTCCTTTGTCCTGTGTTGACCAGTAGCGGAAGTATACTTTTCCAAGAATCTGATCTTTGCTGACATAAATGTCACTTTCGCTGCAATCACCATTTAAATAAATTTCATCATACCACCATCTGGCATCTTTTGAATTATTTCTGTTGTCGCCCAGTACAAGATAACGACCCTCAGGTACTGTGAAGGTATAGCCGTCATTTTTCATGATCCACTCGCCGTTAATGTAATCTTCCTTCAGAGGACCCTCGATAAGCTTCTCACCTTCATAAATATAAATCTCACCGTTCTGAATCGTGACTGTTTCTCCCGGAAGTCCAATGATACGTTTTACATAGTCTGTATTTTCTTCAAACTGATATTTAAAAACAATAATATCTCCACGCTCAGGTTCGCTGAACAGATAAGTGAGACGTGAACCAAGAATTCTGTCTCCGGGCAGGATGGTTTTCTCCATGGAACCTGTCGGCACAGTGGCATTGATAATAATAAATTCTACAATTACAAATGCAATAATGGCAGCTGCCACAAACATCTTAATCCAACTGATAATTTCTGCTTTCAGATTAAAATCATCTTTTGTTTCCGGTTTTTTATCGTGCTTGTTAAAATCATTAACTGTAATTTTATCGTCAATATCATAGTCAATAATTTCAACATTATCATCAAAAACTTTTTCTTTTCCCTCTTCAAACGGATTTTCATCCGGCTCGTCTGCGGTAATAGCATCTGCAGATGTATCCAGTTCTTCTAATTTTTCTTCACTCATACTGAAATCCTTTTTTCCTTTCTATGCAAACTGTGTTTATTATAACATAAAATAAGTTATATTAAAAGATGAAAAAAATAAATTTTATGGAAAAATATCGTATCTTGTGTTAGGATGTATAAAGGCAGAAATAAGTCATTATTAGAAAGTCAGGTGAAAATACATATGAAGAAAATAATTGTCAAAGTGTTTATGGTTATGATTCTGGCACTATGTTTTTGTCTTGTCATTTTATGGACCGGATGGACCATAGGACAAGGTGAAAAAGAGATAAAGACCACAGATACAGAAGAGGAAAAAACGGAAGAAGAAACTATAGAAGAAGAAATCATAGAAGAAATTACAGAAGAAGAAACCACAGAAGAAATAGTGGAAAAAGAAGTTACATTATCATTTGTGGGAGATTTTTATATCAGTCCTATGATGTATCAGAATTATGAGAAACAGGGTGTTTTTGGAATTATTTCTGAAAAGATATATGAGATTTTTCAAACTGCGGATATAGCAGCAGCCGATCATGAATATGTCAGTGGAGATTTATCCGGGAGTTTAAAAGTCAATTATCAACAGTATACATTTCTTACGCCGGCTTATCAGGAAGAAATTCTGAAAGAGTTTTCTTTTGACGTAATGACATTGGCGAATAATCATATGATGGATTATGGTACGCAAGGATTACAATCCACCATGGAATTAGTACATGCACAGGGCATTCAAACGATAGGAGGCGGAAATAATCTTGATGAGTCTTTGAATCCATATACAGCAACCATTCATGGAAAAAAGATAGGTATTATCTCGGCGACGAGAGTTGTTCCTCAGACTGACTGGTATGCCACAAGCAGCTCGCCGGGACTGATGACTACATATGAAACGACAGAACGCTTTCAGATGATGAAAGAAAAGATTACAAGTATGAAAATGGAGGAAGGATACGATATTGTGCTTGTGTATGTCCATTGGGGAAATGACAGTGACAAAACGATTCTGGATAGTCAGGTGGCATTGGGACACGGATATATTGATGCAGGAGCAGATATGGTTATAGGAAATCATACCCATGTGCTGCAGGGAATGGAATTTTATAATGGAAAATTAATTTGTTATGGTATCAGCAATTTCCTGTTCGGCAGTTACCACAGCGATACAATGGTTTTAACACTGAATATCGGGGAAGACAACACTATTACAGCTAAAGTACTTCCTTGCAGCAGTGAGTTATACTATACGCATGAACTGTCAGGTGAGGAAGCACAGAACCTGTTCAGATATATTGAGAGTATGTCCGGTAATGTGACAATACAAGAGGACGGTACGATAGTAGAAAAGGTGGAGTAAAAAATGGATAGTTTAATATATAGTTGTAATGCAACAATCCCTGTTTTTCTGGTGATTGTAGTCGGATATTTATTGAGAAGAATCGGAATGCTTGACGAGCCATTCCTGAAAACTGCAAATACATTTAATTTCAAGGTGACATTACCTGCGATGTTGTTTATGGATCTGGCGGTTACAGACATCATGGAATCTTTTGATTTGAAATATGTGTCGTTTTGCTTTTTTGCCACACTGGCATGTGTATTAATTATCTGGAGTCTGGCAAAAATATGTCTGAAGGATAAATCAATCGTGGGTGAATTTGTCCAGTCATCTTATCGAAGCAGTGCGGCTGTTTTAGGCATTGCATTTATTGTAAATATATGTGGAGACTCCGGTATGGCACCGCTTATGATTGTCGGAGCAGTTCCATTATATAATATTTTTGCAGTAATTATTCTGACGCTGGAAGGAAATACGGACGGAGAAGGAAAGATAAAAAAGGCATGCATTGATATTTTGAAAAATCCTATTATTGTCAGTATCGTGCTGGGATTTTTATTTTCGATTTCAGGGCTTACCATGCCAAAGATACTTGGTTCCACCTTAGATAACATAGGAAAAATGGCCACGCCATTAGCCTTGATTTGTATCGGAGCCGGTTTTGAGGGAAGAAAAGCAATTAAAATGGTTAAGCCGACATTGGCAGCTGCTATGATCAAACTGGCAGTGCAGCCGGCTGTTTTGCTGCCTGTGGCCATTGCCATGGGATTTACGCAGGATAAACTGATCGCAATTATTATTATGCTTGGTTCCCCAACAACACCAAGCAGCTATATTATGGCAAAAAATATGGGACATGAGGGAGTGCTGACTTCCAGTACTATTGTGATGACGACGATTTTGTCATCACTGACGGTTACTTTGCAGATATTTATTGTGCGATATTTAGGATTGGTATAGGAGGATTGATATGAGTAGTGTAAAGAAAAGAGAAGAAATAGACAAAAAGTTTCAGTGGGCCATGGAAGATATGTGTCCTTCCGATCTGGTATGGGAAGAAAAAATGTCAGAATTAAAGGAAATGGTCAAAAAATATAAAGAATTTGAGGGAACACTGGCGCAGTCTGCTGATCGTCTTTTGGAGTTTTTAAGATTCGAAGATGAGATAGGACTTCGATGTGAGCTGGTGTATGTATACGCAAATCAGAAGCTTCACGAAAACATGGCAGAGGCGAAATATCAGGATTATGCGGGAAAAGCACAGAATATTATGGTGCAGGTTTCATCAGCAGGGGCGTTTGCAGAACCGGAGATACTGGATATTCCGGAGGATACGATGCAGACATTTTTCAGGGAAAATACAGATTTGCAATTTTATGAAACTGCATTAAACAGAATTCGCAGAAAAAAAGAACACTGCCTCTCCGAAAAAGAAGAAAAAATAATTGCAAAAACAGGAGAGATGTCAACAGCAGCCAGCGACATATTCGATATGTTCAATGATGCAGATGCAAAGTTTGGTAATATCAGAGATGAAAATGGAGAGGAGGTTTCTGTAACCCACGGCAGATATATTTCGCTGATGGAAAGCCAGAACAGGGAAGTGAGAAAGGCTGCATTTCAATCTATGTACAAAACATATATGGATTACCGCAATACATTGGGAGCTATGTATGCGGCAAATGCCAAACAGTTGAGTTTTTATGCGAAAGTGAGAAATTATAATTCTTCATTGGAAATGCAGCTGGCAGATAGTAATATTCCTGTATCTGTTTATGAGAATCTGATTGAAGCAGTACATGAATATCTGCCTGCGATGTATAAATATGTGAATATCAGAAAGAGAGCACTTGGAGTAGAAGAGCTGCATATGTATGATGTGTATGCACCTATTACGAAGGATGTGGACATGAAGATTCCGTATGAAGAAGCAAAGAAAATGGTGAAAGAGGGACTTGCACCTATGGGAGAGGAATATCTGTCACATCTTCAGGAAGGTTTTGACCATAGGTGGATTGATGTATATGAGAACCAGGGAAAAAGAAGTGGTGCATATTCCTGGGGGATTTATGGCGTACATCCGTATGTGCTTTTAAATTATCAGGAAAATCTCAATAATGTATTTACATTGGCTCATGAGATGGGCCATGCACTGCATTCTTATTATTCAGACAGTACACAGCCGTATACTTATGCAGGATACAAGATTTTTGTGGCAGAAGTAGCATCTACCTGTAATGAATCTCTGTTAATCAGGCATCTTCTGTCAAAATGCCAGGATAAACAGGAGAAAATATATTTATTAAATTATTTTATCGACCAGTTTAAAGGAACAATGTTCCGCCAGACCATGTTTGCAGAATTTGAGAAAATAACCCATGAAATGTGTGAAAGGGGAGAAACTCTGAATGCGGATAGTATCAGCAAAGTATATTATGAATTAAATCAGTTGTATTTTGGTGAATCTATGGTTTCCGATGAGGAAATAGCCATAGAATGGGCAAGAATCCCTCATTTTTATACTCCGTTTTATGTATATCAGTATGCAACGGGCTTTGCGGCAGCAATTGCACTTTCCGGAAGAATTCTGGAATTGGGAGAGCGGGGAGTAAATGATTACATGAAGTTTCTCACGGGTGGTTCATCTAAGGATCCAATTGAATTATTGAAGATGGCAGGAGTAGATATGACTGAAAAGCGTCCGGTCCGGCAGGCGTTAGAAATGTTCTCGGAATTAGTAGATGAATTGGATAAGTTGATACAATTTAACTAAGTTTTAAATTTTTTCAAAAAATGCTTGACATTTATATAGTCATCAGCTATACTATGAAAGTGCTCAGCGAGAGAGTAACATTTCAGTAAGCTGATGACATATGCGCGAGTGGCTCAGTTGGTGGAGCACGACCTTGCCAAGGTCGGGGCCGCGGGTTCGAGTCCCGTCTCGCGCTTCTTTTAAATTGTTAGGAAGCCCTATTTTACTGGACTTCCTAATTTTTTTTTAGCGAAAAATCGGTACCCACTGGGTACCCAGCTTGATTTTACTGGGTTAGAGCATTTTTTATCAACTCATATGTTTCTGTTTCTGTAAGAGGATTATATATATATGTCATAGTTGTTTGTAAATCCGAATGTCCAAGCTGTTCCCTGATAGCATCTAACGGAACACCTTTTGCATTGAGATTACTTGCATATGTTTTTCGCATTTTATGAGTACTTTTGGTCTTTTTTCCCTGACGTTCTGCATATTTTTCAAGAACATATGCTATCTGGCGTGCTGTAATGCGTTTTGTACCTCTCACAAATATAAATTCACTGTTTTGTGGAATAGAATTAATAATATCCAACGCCTGAGGAATCAGTACCACAAATCGGTCTGTATGTGTTTTTGTATGTTCCACTATATCGACTTCATTTGTTTCCTGATTTCGTATTTCCTCCCTTACAATGTGTAACTTTTGACCACACACATCACTGAATTTAAGGGCAACCAGTTCTCCAACACGCAGTCCTAACAGAAAATTTAATTTTACTGCCAAAAATGCAGTATCTTTTGTCTCTGCATACATATCATCAAGATACTTATTCAGATGCTTTAATTCATCCGTATTATAAGTCTGTGTTGCACCAGTCTTACGGACTACCTGACGATACTTAACATAAATATTAACTTTATCTAATGGATTATCAGTAATATAATGTTTTCTGTATGCGTACTCAAAACAGCCATTTAAAATTGTTTTTATATTTGTCCATTCTTTTCTTGTGAGATTATGCTCCTTAATAATCGAATTACAGAACTTTTCTAAAAACAATTCATCAATGGAACTGACTGCTTTGGTGTTTAAGACAGAACCTAAAAAATATTTTCTGTAATGTTGTTCATGTCTCTTGATTGTGTTCGGAGAATTTGTGATTACTTTCTTGTAATCCATCCA
>JAXFDY010000158.1:0-7167 GCA_034172985.1 Lachnospiraceae bacterium | reverse complement strand
GGGGTACAGGGAAGATACTTTATCCCGATTATTCCGATGATTTTACTTATGTGCAGAAATAATCTGATCAAATTAAGTAAAAATATCGATAGAGTACTTTTAGCCGCAACGCCACTTATTCATTGTCTTGTGATTTATTGTATACAGATGTATATCGCATCAGTGTAAAAAATAAATAGAATGATGAAGAATAGCAGAGATACCATTTAAAATCTCTGCTATTTCTTGTGGTGAAACGGGTTGGAATGAATAAAATGTGAAATACAGCAAAAAATGTTGTTAAACCAGTAAAATAATGGTATAATCAAAAGGGTAAGGAAACACTTATTTGGAAAAAAAGATAAATTTTGAGAGGTATATAGGAATGAAAGGAATTATTTTAGCAGGCGGTTCAGGAACACGTCTTTATCCATTGACAAAAGCAATATCAAAACAGATTATGCCGGTTTATGATAAACCGATGATTTATTATCCATTATCAACACTTATGCTGGCAGGTATTCGCGAAGTGTTGATCATATCTACACCAAGAGATTTACCAGTGTTTGAAGAATTACTGGGTGATGGTACACAGTTAGGTATGGATATCCAGTATGCCATTCAGGAATCACCGAGAGGACTGGCAGATGCCTTTATCATCGGAGAAAAGTTTATTGGAAATGATAATGTGGCACTTGTTCTCGGTGACAATATTTTTTATGGACAGAGTTTTTCAAAAGTATTAAGAAATGCTGCTGAGAGAAAAGAAGGTGCAACTATATTCGGATACTATGTGAAAGATCCGAGAGAATATGGTGTTGTAGAATTTGATGAGAACGGGAAAGCGTTATCTATCGAGGAAAAACCAGAAAATCCAAAGTCAAATTATGCGGTACCGGGACTTTATTTTTATGACAATGATGTAGTGGAGATTGCAAAAAATGTGAAACCTTCTGCGAGAGGGGAAATCGAAATTACATCTGTAAATAATGAATATTTAAGAAAAGGAAACCTCCATGTAGAAACATTGGGAAGAGGATTTGCATGGTTAGATACAGGAAATCACGATATGCTTTTGGCCGCAGCAGACTTTGTATCAGCATTCCAGAAGAGACAGGGATTATATATATCATGTGTTGAAGAGATTGCTTATAAGAGAGGATTTATTGATAAAGAGCAGCTTTTAAAACTGGCAGAGCCATTGATGAAAACTGCATATGGCCAGTATCTTGTAGATATTGCAAATGGCTTATAAATCAGAAATGATATGTTTGGAAAGGAAAGTAAATCACTATGGGAAAGATAACAGTAGAGACATGCGAAATTGAAGGATTGAAGGTAATTACGCCTACCGTATTTGGAGATGAAAGAGGATATTTTATGGAAACTTATAATTATAATGATTATAAGGAAGCCGGTATCGATATGGAATTTGTTCAGGATAATCAGTCAAGTTCAAAAAAAGGGGTTTTAAGAGGTCTGCATTTTCAGATTAATTTCCCTCAGGATAAGCTTGTAAGAGTTGTAAGTGGTGAAGTATTTGATGTGGCTGTTGATTTAAGACCAGGTTCTGCCACATATGGAAAGTGGTATGGAGTACTTCTTTCAGCCGAAAATAAAAAACAGTTTTTTATTCCAAAGAATTTTGCTCATGGATTTGTTGTTTTGTCTGATTCGGCAGAGTTTGCTTATAAATGTACCGATTTTTATCATCCGAATGATGAAGGCGGTTTAAAATGGGATGATCCGGAAATCGGTGTTGAATGGCCAATGCCGGAAGGAATGACAAAAGAAGATTTAACTATTTCAGAGAAAGACCAAAAATGGGGTGGAATAGTTACACTTAAAAAATAGTATGTATGAGATTTAGTCGTCAAATTGTTCTCAAATGATATCGGTGAGTGACAGAAACAGTTTGACGGCTAAAACAGATTATAGAAAAAAGTGATTTTGGAGGCTGTTTGTATGAAGTATGATTTTGATTTGGAATTAGTGAATTCTAATTCATTATTGCTTATCTTAGAACAAATAAAAAGGAATACCACAATATTAGAATTCGGTCCTGCAAATGGGAGAATGACCAAATATTTAAATGAACAGCTTAACTGTAGTGTCTATCTTGCAGAATTAGATGAAGCTTCCGGAAAGCAGGCCTTGCAGTATGGAAAGAAGCTTGTTGTAGGAGATATAGAGAATTATGAATGGTTTGAAAAATATCAGGATATAAAATTTGATTATATAATATTTGCAGATGTTTTGGAACATTTGCGTGATCCACAGAAGGTTATGGCAAAGTCAAAGATGTTATTGAAAAATGATGGTTCGATTTTATTATCAGTACCGAATTTTGCACATAATGCCATTCTGATAAATTTAATTAATAATGATTTCCAGTATCGCGATATCGGATTGTTAGATAATACACATATCCATATGTTTACCAAGAATAGTCTGGAGAATATGCTTTATGATATAGAATTATTTCCAGTAAAGCGTATGGCAACTTATTCAAAAGTAGGAAAGAATGAAATCCCTGCTGATATACATTGGAATAAGGGGATTGATGATTTTGTGTGGAATACCAGACCATATGGTGAGGTCTATCAGTTTGTATATGAAGTAAAAAAAGGAAAAGAATTTATAGAGGAAGAAATGAATTCTTTGAGCTATACATTAAATCATTATTACCTTCAGTTTTATACAGATAATGGAAATGGGTTAAGTGAGGAATTAAGTGTAAAGAAAAAAATTCATCAGTTTGATGCAGAAAATGTTTTTGTCTTTGAATTGGAACAGAATGTAGAAAGATTCAGGATAGATCCTGTTAATCATAAAGTGTTGGCGAAGGTTATCTGTTATGCTATAAAGGGACAGGAAAGAAAAAGAATTACAGCTGTTTTGGCAAATGACAGCTTTAATAATGGGGAGATTTATTGCTTTGATAATGATGATCCGTGGATGAATTTTGAAAATACGGATAAAGCTGAAAAAATAGAAGTTCATGTGACATATTATTCCATGGCTCAATCAGCTGTGGAAAGTATTGGCATATTTAAACATGAGTTAAATGATATGAAAGAATATGAGATAGAAAAGAGTAATTTGGTACAGGAAAAGAAGCAGCTGGAGGAAAGAATAGCGTCCCTAGAAAATGAGAGAGTTCATTTGATTGGGCAGATTAATGCCTTTGCAGAAAACAGAAAAAAAATCGAGAGCAATATTTTCTATAAAATATATAAGAAGATATTAAGACATTAACAGGTACTTTCGGGTGAGATGGGAAAGGATAAAAAGTATAGTATGAGTGAAGTGGTAATTAAGGCAGAAAATCTTACAAAGATGTATAAAATGTATGATAAGCCTTCTGACAGATTTAAAGAAACCTTTAGTATCGGAAAAAAGAATTATTATAAAGAATTTTATGCTATGAATAATGTTTCCTTTGAAATATGTGAAGGTGAAACAGTTGGTATTATTGGGCGAAATGGTTCGGGAAAGTCTACATTGCTGAAAATGTTGACGGGAGTTTTAAATCCTACCAGTGGTCTCATCAATGTAAATGGAAAAGTTTCGGCATTGTTGGAGTTGGGAGCCGGTTTTAATCAGGAATTTACAGGAATGGAGAATATTTTTTTGAATGGAACGATTATGAATATTCCAAGAAGTGAAATGGAGAAAAGAGTACCTGATATTCTTGCATTTGCTGATATAGGAGAACATATTAATCAGCCGGTCAAAACTTATTCCAGCGGTATGTTTGTAAGACTTGCTTTTGCAGTTGCTATCAATGTAGAACCTGACATTTTGATTGTAGACGAAGCTCTTGCAGTCGGTGATACACATTTTCAGTTAAAATGTATGGATAAATTTGTTGAGTTTATGAAAGCCGGAAAGACAATATTATTTGTCAGTCATGATATTAATTCCATTAAACGTTTCTGCAAACGTTCCATATGGTTGAATCAGGGAACACTGATTATGGATGGTAATACAGACGAAGTAACAGACCATTATCTGGATTTTTTAAAGAGTGAACTGCCGATTGAGGAGTATCTTGACAGCTGTAGAAATTCTAGGCACCAAAATACGTCAGGTCAGACGGAGCCGATAGAATTTAAGTCGGTAAAAAAAGAAGCTGATATTGCAGAATTTCAATCAATTGCAATGTTTGATGATTCTGGAAATGAGATAACAGAGATTACACATGGCCAGAATATCTATGTGAGAATTAAATATTATGTCAGTGATCTGAATGTAAAACAGCCGGTAATCGGTGTTGCCATTCGAAGTATTGATAATAAGTATATCTGTGGACTGAATACGTTGCTTGATAATGTAGAAATCAGTTGGGAACTTGGGGAAAACCAATGTGAATTACAGTATGATAGATTTAATCTTACAGGTGGTAATTATTATTTTGATGTTGCTATTTTTGATAAAACAGCAACCGTACCGATTGATTATCGTTCAAAAATCAAAACATTTTTTGTAAAAATGGATTATATAGCAGAAGGTGTTGTTGTTTTAAATCATCATTGGAAAATAGAAAAATAGAAAAGGATAATATAATGAAAGTGAAAAAAATATTATTTGGACTAGCTGGTTTTATTATAAGTTTTGCACTGTTGTATATAATAAGACCAGCAGATGTGGCAAATGTTTATTGGAGTATTTTTATCGGATATGAAAATACAGATATTATGCAAGTGTATTATAACACGGATGAAGATAATACCATGTTTGGAACTCAGCAGATAGGAGCTATTTATGCAGATGGAGAAGCCAGAAGTATTACAACTCCATTGAAAATTACGGAAAAGTATGTAGGAATTAATATTGGAGAATCAGAAAATCTTGTGACCTTAAAAAACGGGCTGATTGAATATATGGCATTTGATGTAAAGATACCATTAAGTAATTATATGGCTATGGAAAATGCAGAAATCGTATCTGAAAGTGAAGACGAATTAATAATTAAGACATATCCGGGGCAGTCATATATTTTATATGATATGCAGGGAGTCTATGAAGAAATGTCTTCCAGAGTAAATAAATTTCTAAATATTCTATATGTTATGTTTGCTACACTAATTGGCATTATATTATATCGTGGAGCCAGCAGATTCAAACAGATGATGATTTGGTGCCTTGACATTATAAGAAATAAGAGACTTATTTTTGATCTAGCCAAAAATGATTTTAAAATGAGATATGCAGGTGCAAATCTTGGAATCGTGTGGGCTTTTGTTCAACCAATTGTGACTGTCATGATTTATGTATTTGTTTTTCAGGTAGGCTTTAAATCGGTTCCGGTTGAAAATGTGCCATATGTCCTCTGGCTTGTGGCAGGTATTGTACCATGGTTTTTCTTTAGTGAAGGGTTGATGAATGCTACAAACAGTTTATTAGAATACACATATCTGGTAAAAAAGGTGGTATTTAAAATAAATATTCTTCCTGTAGTGAAATTGGTATCGGCTTTCTTTGTCCATATTTTTTTTATATTGATTGCGGTGCTTCTGTATCTGGTAAACGGACAGTCGTTTTCCATTCATATTGTACAGATTGTTTATTACAGTTTATGCACAGTAGTTTTAACATTGGGAATCTCATATTTAACATCTGCAGTAGTCGTTTTCTTTCGGGATTTAGGACAGATTGTAAATATTATATTACAGTTTGGAATGTGGCTGACACCAATTATGTGGGCAATTACAATGCTTCCGGTTAAATGGCAGGTAATTATGAAATTAAACCCGATGTATTATATTACAGATGGATATAGAGATGCATTTTATAATCATGTCTGGTTTTGGGAAAAGGCAGGACAGACGGTATATTTCTGGATTGTTGCAATATTAGTTCTATTTATTGGTTCTACTATATTCCAAAAATTGGAAAAACATTTTGCAGATGTCTTATAGGAAAAGAAAACAAGAAATCTGTTTGGAAAGGCAAGGATGATAGTCATGAAAATAATTTCACATATTGATAAGATTAATTTCTCGGCTGAACAGGATAGTATCTGCGTAGAGGGCTGGGTTGTTGCAAAAAATGATGCTGGTATTCAAATAAATGTTATCATAAATGAAAAAAAAGTTTCCTACGAAATGAAAACAAAAGCAAGGGCAGATGTGAGTAAGATTTATCATAAATTTGCTATAAATAAAGAACCTGGTTTTTGTCTTACAATTCCATATGACAAATCAGAAAAGCTTAAGAGTATTTTGATTGAAGCCGTTGCAGAAAATAAAACGCATATTATATTATCAAAAGACGAAAAAAATATAGAAGATATTTTAAACTCCCAGATTTTAAAATATAGTATTGATAATCTTGAAAAATGTCAGAAGGATGGAAAGGAGATTTATATTATAACAGGATGGGCTGCCGTTCTGGGAAAAACCAGAAGATTAGATATCAGATTGAAAGAGAAAGAAACAGACCGGGAAATTCCATATGAAAAAGAAGAGATTAATCGGGAAGATTTAATCTTTGCTGGAATTGTTTCGGAAGACCAGAAAACCAGTGGATTTAAAATTGTATATGAAAGTAATAGCTCTGTAACAATTATTTTTGAGGCACCTGATTATCATATCTCGTATGTGGAAGAGATAGAAAAGTATATAAAGAGAAATAAAAGAGCTTACCATAAGCTTTTATTTAGACAGATATTGAGAAATATTAAGTTTAGTAATTGCAAAAAACTGATAAAATATATTATGAGGCATGGATTTAAAGGATTGAAACAGGCAATTCTAAATGGGATGGCAGAAGATAAGGATGCTCATTATAACGATTGGTTTGAGAGACATAAAGCGACAGAAGCTGAGTTAGAACAGCAGAAAAATCATAAGTTTGATTTTGAGCCAAAGATTAGTATTTTAGTTCCAACTTATAATACTCCGATTAAACTGCTGCGTCAGATGGTTGATTCCGTAAGGAATCAGTCCTATGCAAACTGGGAGTTGTGTATCGCTGATGGTAGTAAGGAAAATAAAGAACTGGAAGCTGTTCTGAAAGAATATGCAGAGTTGGATAAAAGAATTATAGTAAATATTCTTGAAAAAAATGCCGGAATTGCAGGAAATACAAATGGAGCATTAAAAATAGCAACAGGAGATTATATAGGATTACTGGATCATGATGATTTACTTGCTCCAAATGCTTTATATGAAGTAGTAAAAG
>JAXFDY010000131.1:0-3214 GCA_034172985.1 Lachnospiraceae bacterium | reverse complement strand
TTCTATATATCAATGATACAGAGATTGGAGGTATTATAGATGTGATTAAACCATCTACTAAATCGGATTTAATCATCTATAAAGGCAGAACTGCTCATGGCATTTTAGACAGCTATATTATATGCCCTCCATCCGGTTATTCAGCGTATGAAATATCTGGAGATGTTGAATCCGCTTTAAAATCATTGATTAAGGACTGCAACGTACCGAATGTTGATGTTGTTGAATGTGATGATATAAGCATCACAGCAACATCAACTAAATACGTCGGCATATATACGGCATTAACCAAAATTATGTATCAGAACAACGCCAAATTGAAGATACGATGGCACAATGGTAGGATTCAGTTGAGCGCTGTTTATTTGACTAACTATTCAACGAATGAACAGTTTGATTCTTCAAAAATTAAATTTGAAGTTGAAAAATTCTATAATCTGCCAAATCATTTCATTTGCGTTGGTAAAGACGCAAATGAAAAGGAAAGAGTGATTCACTTATTTACTCTTGATGGAGGGGACGTTCTTCCTTATACAACAGCAAATGATCCAAAGAAAGACAAGGATTATATCCTTGATACTAGAATGATCGCTAAATTGGATAAGCCAGAATATTCTACAGTTATAGAAAATGACAATTCAGGAACAAAAGAAAACTACGAGATTTTAATAACAAAACCATCTGATTGGGATTCTAATTATCCCGATTACTATACACAAGAAATCAGTGAAGAGGATGGAAGCGTTTCTTATTCAAATATTGAGAGGAATACTGGAGACTGGTATGAACTACTTCAAGACAAGCCGACTGATTGGGATTCAAATTATACAAACTATTATACGAGAGAGTATGATCCAGAAACCGGGGAATATACATACTCGCAAGTAGACGCAGATGATAAGGATGTATATGATAAATTGACCACAGAGCCAGCGGATTGGTACTCTTATTATACCAATTACTTTTATTTAAAAAATGTGGCAAAAAATGAATACGCTCAAATTGAAAAAGTTACAAAAGACACCTACACAGCGGTTAAAAAGAAGCCGAAAGATTGGAATAAAAAATATGCGAACTATTATACAAATAACGGAACTGGAAAGCTGACAGATGTAAATGATCCTAACCTAAATAACAACAAGACTTATGGGGAGGGTTGGTCGCAAGTATCAGCTGGATCAAAAACAGTATATAAGCCACTAACAACAAAGCCATCAGACTGGAAGCAAAACTGGTCTGAATACTATGTGCACTCAACAAAAGGTATATATATCAAATATAAAGATTTGTTCCCATATGAATATGCCAGCTTAAAATCCCGAAAAAAGACGCTAAAATTTGAAAAAAATAAATTCTATTATCAGACTTCAAAAGAAATCCCACCATCATTCTCCAGATTGGGCACAGTTTATTCAAAGAAAACTGCGGAGGATCATCCGTCATTTTCTGAATATTCTTCAAAGATTGGCGTATATACCTACACGCTCACTAAAGCGAAAGAATTTGTTCGTGGCGGGTTTTATAGAAAAGTTGAAGATCATGACTTCGGATTTCCATTCGTTGCTAATTCTTTTTATAAGATGGTGTATGACAACTATTCAGCATTAGTTGAGGATGCCCTTGAAAAAATCGCTGAAACGTATTCCCAAGATTCAACCGATCTGGATTTGAGTGAGTTAGAAACAGGCTACGATATAAATGATGTTATTGGGATTATAGAGCATCAAACAGGTGTTGTAGTAAATGCGCCAATAAAGAAAAAGATAATCAAAATTGAGAAAAATCAAGTAAGCACTTCGTACGAGATTTAATATTGTTTTAATTTTAATCTTATGTTAAAATAAAATTAAAAGAAAGGAGTAAATGAATGAGTGTAAATATTGTGACAGGGTACACAGGAGTAGCCCATGTAACGTCTGACGACGATAGAGCCAAAAATAGTGCGATTTTTGGAAGTTCAAAATTCATTTTAGATTACGGAAAAAAATTCGCATATGAAAAATTGAATAACAACCAAATTCGCATCAAGGACGGCATGGCAATCAATCAAGGAACGCAGATGGGGATTGAGTTAAATGACTTTGAAGATGTTGTAATTGAGAATGGAACATCTGGAAAGACAAGAATTGATTTGATCGTTCTGCGGTATGAAAAAAATCTGGATAGTGGAAAAGAATCTGCATCATTACAAGTCATTAAAGGAACGGAGGTGGACAGCTCCCCTACCATTCCGAATTATTTATCGGGAAACATTTTAGATGGTGGAGATTTGATAGACGATATGCCACTATACAGCGTGACGATTTCTTCATTGACCATATCAGCAGTGACCGCCTTTTCTTATTCAGAGCTAACCAATCTGCCAGAATACTATGCAAGTGCGAACAGTTTGATTTCTGAACTTGCTGAAAAAATAGCAAGATATACAGCTGGATCAGTGACTGGCGTTAAAGGTTCAGAAGAAACCACTTATAGGAGCGGCGACGTAACTATTGATTTAAAAGACCTTGTATCTACAGATAAGAACGCCGTATCTCCAGCGTTGCCTATTGATAATTATGCGAAAGATCCAAGAGTAATAGTGCTTAAAAATCCAGATGAAAACAATTCTGACTTATACGCTATTGGGATGTTTGAACACAGTATCTGGCATTATTATAAAGCTTCCGGGGATGATGAGGGCACATGGGTTAAAGCTTATCCAAGAAGATCCTACGTTACTGCCTATACAAGTAACCCATCGCTAGGAAATTTTCCTAGTGAATATACAGTTTCTAATGTTAGTTCAATTGTCAATTTAGATTTTGCAAATTCTGTTAGAGTTGAAATTGATAAGGTATTATACAGAGGCGGACAACTGTTAGAAGTTAATCCGGTTGTTGTCGATATAACATCTTTGGTCAAAGGGATGTTCTCCCCTAACCCATTAGCTCAACCATTAAGTAGTACTCCAAAATATCAAGTCAGTATAGGAAATTCTGGATATGTTAGGGTATATTCTAACTCTTTGCTAGTGCATATTAATCCAGACAGTGCTGAGAGAATCGGAATCATTAGATTCATAATTGAATAAGAAAGGAGAAATAATATGACTAACTTATTTGCATGGGCGTCCATCGGAGAAAATGGTAAAGCAACAGGAGGAAAAAAGGGGGATCAGACTAAAAAAGAAGTTAAAGTCGCTCCATATTATGAATTTGGACAAACTTGGGTT
>JAXFDY010000108.1:0-5630 GCA_034172985.1 Lachnospiraceae bacterium | reverse complement strand
ATTTGCATAATCTCCAAAAATGCCAAAACCAGGTTTTCCAAAAAATCCGGCTACATCATCACCCAATAGCAGGCTATAACCAATCAGAACGAAAACAACAGTTCCGATACAAAAATCCATAAGATTTTTCATGATAATGTTTCCGGCATTCTTTGCTCTGGTGAAACCTGTTTCTACCATTGCAAAACCACACTGCATAAAGAATACAAGTGCTGCACCGATAAGGAACCAGACACCAAATATATCTGCGACCTGGGCAATGCCTAATCCACTTAAGCCATCTGTGAGAGCTTTTGCTTGTTCAGCTCCCAATCCTGAGAAAATTTCCGTTATATTTTCCATGATATTTTCCTCCAATTCTAAATTAATCTTTCCCTCATAGGAGAATCATTTATCTTACCGATATCTCATGTGACTGCTAGCATAATCACATGACATACCGGTATGCACTGATTGCATAGAAAATTCTGATGAATTTCCTATAATAAAAAAGGCGCCACGAGATGTTCTCTCATGACGCCTTTGTCAATGCATGCTTTAATTATAATCATAATTTTAAATTTGTCAATAGATAATTTATATTTTTTTATACACTTATTTTTAGAAATAATTCGGTGGCAACAAAAAAGAAATATATCTAAATTCCGGTACAATGGCATTTAAATTCACAAATACATGGCAAAACAGCAGGGATGCCATAAGAAATACAGGAATCATTGCCATAAATAGTACCCTGTTTCGAATCAGCTCATTCAAAACAAAACAATAAATTGTGACAAATATAATATACAATAAAGTATGGATCCACTCCTGCAGGCTCCCTGTGTATAGTCCCGTAAGAATTAAACAGATATTTCCCACTATACCGGTCATAAACGCAGGTATAAATATTTCTGCCATACTGACTGAAACTGTTTGTAGTGGTGTAAATCGGCTAAATGTTCCATTTTTCTTATCCTGATATAAAATCAAAGTTCCACATAACCCTGCAAGAAAAATCATTACCCCAATAATACCTTTTATCATCGGGGAAATATAATCAAATACATCCAGCTCCACTGTGTGATCTACTTCTTTTACTCCACTATATAACAAAGAAAACGTACTTCCATTTGAACTATATTCCTCATAATACTTCCGCAAATCTTCTGCAACCTGATCCTGATCTTCTTTCTCAAAATATCCGGTTTCATAGGTATCATATAATAGCAGGTCATAACTATATTCTTGCATAATATACGAAAACACCAGCTCATTTACCAGTTTCGGAACAATACTGTCTTCTGTGGCAATCACAAGTACAGCATCTTTTAGTTTTCTATCTTTTATTTTTTCCCAAAAATCTTTTTGAAAAATATAGCCGGCATATACTTTCGATGTGCGAACATCATTTCTCAGTTGTTCTTCATCCGTATATTCCGTAAACTTCACTAAGCCTTTCTGTTCTTTCATCAGGTTCAGAATCCGTTCTGCAACTCTTTTATCCTGCCCAGTCTCGTCTGTTTCCTGAATATCCTGATTCATCACACCAATATTGATATTTACCTGAAAATTTACGGCAATATGACGAATAAAAAAGGCACAGCCCACCATAAATAAAAGGATCATATATATAGAAATTTTTTTCATCTGGCGTTTAAAAAGCATTTTCAACCATATAAACATTCTTTTCATCTATGTATCACCCTCCCATTTTTCCTTTGTTCCGCCCATACTGATACAAAAATAAACAACGGCACAAACATACAAAGTATCAGCATGTTTTTCAGCCATCCGCTATCTGTAAAGACCGCAGTACTCATGCTGATCATATAGTAGCTTGGAAACAATACTTCTATTTTTTCCATAACGTCCGGAAGTAATAACTTGGGAATAAAGCAGCCGGCAACAAGCCCCTGCATCATAGAAACTAAAAATATCATCATCACCTGTGCAATCGCATGATCTGTCAACCGGCAAATCATCAGTGCAAAGGAACTAACGGCCAGTGACATAGGCAATATCATAAGAACTACCTGCCAAATCTGCCAGATACTGATGATTTCCAAAGCCTCTACATCTGACATTTTCCATATACTAATCCCTATACCAGCCACAACAGCAAGCAACAGATAAGCTGATACGGGCCCCGCAAGCGACGCTATCGTCTGTCTGAAATACCCGACTCCTGCGGATTTTAATTTTACCGCAATATCTCTACTGTTTCTCCGCATGAACTGAACCAGCATAATAGAAAAAAACATGAGAAACAGAGTAATGCCGCTGCATACATAGTACTCAGGTATGCTTAATTCCCCCGTCACAACCACATTTTCCTTCTGAAATGTTTTTTCTCTGCCAAGTACAGCGGTAATACAAACCATATTTAACCGCTTGATAGGATCACTTCTTAAATGGTACTTGTCATATTCCTCATAGAAATCATAAATACTATAAACAGATGCCTGCGCCGAGCTCAGCATCCGTACGGCAGCATCTGCAAATTCCTTAAATATGGCAGCCTCATACCCCGAATTCTCCGGAAACAGTACTTCTATAGGGGTATTTTCTCCATTCATTATACCAGCCAGAGTTTTTTCCCGAATAATAATCAGAACGGCTACCTCCTCTTTTTGAAGAAGCTCTTTCCCGTCCTGTTCATCCACATAGTAAAATTCCAATAATGAATTTACACTTTCCATGCTATCCAGCATATTGGTTGCCAGTCCCATCGCTTTAGATTCATCCTGAATCACTATTGCGACAGGAATCTTCGCACCCTTGGAATCTCCTTTTGTATTTTTAGCTGTAACATCATCCACAAGCTCTTCCACACTATTTACCGTAGTGCTATTCAGAGTCCTGATTCCTACAAGACCAATTCCTGCCACAATCAGAGCCATCATAATTGCAGCAACGCACAGTCCAGGAAATGCCTTCACATATTTTTTTATCTCCAATTTTGTCAACATCAAAAATCTTATCATATTATTTCCTCAAGGAGTTTATCACCACGAAATTTTCTGTCAGTTTCCCGCAACACCCCATCTTTTACAATGTATACCTTATCACAAATATCAAGTTCATCCTCATCATGGGTCACAATCAGTACGGTACCTCCTTTTTGAAGGTACATTCTCAAATAATCTCTAATCTCTTTTTTCGCCACAAGATCCAATGCTGCACTGGGCTCATCTAACATAAGCACTGACGGATTTGCCCACATAGAAACACCGATAGATACACGTTTTTTCATTCCACCTGATAGTTTCTTCACCGGCATCTTAAGCATTTCATCTATTTTCAACATTTTTAAAAATCCGTTATGAAGTTCTTTCTGCATATCCAACGGACTATCACAATACCATAATTTTAAATTATCCAGTACTGTCAGATCCTGAATCAAAGGATTTTCCTGCGGAACATATCCAATCAATCTTCCCGCCTGCTTTCTATCACGAAAAATATCGACTCCATGACATACGGCTGTCCCTTTATCTGCACTCTGCACCCCTGCAAGAATCGATAGTAGTGTGGATTTTCCAGAACCATTCAATCCCACAATCCCCACACATTGTCCCGGTTTGGCATTCAAAGACGCCCCCTTTAATATTTTACGAAATCCATATCTTTTATAAATGCCATCCACTTTCAATGAATACTGATTCTGTTCTTCCATGCCTTCTCCTTCCTGTCTCATTGAAAAAAGCCCGGAAAAACCGGGCTTTCAAAAATCTTATCTCTATCGTCTCTTCTGAGTCAAAATAACTGCTGCTGCAACACCAAGGACTACAACTACAACCACTACAACTATAACCATAATGACTGTCATATTTCCGCCCTCTTCTACAATAATATTCGGAGCAACTGTCTGCTGGTTATCATTGTCTGACTTCTGAGTCGGTGCTTCTGTCTGCACCTCTCCGTTTTCATCAATACGACCTACTTTTGGCTCATCTCCTGTCACTGTATATGGAGTAGTAACTGCTCCTTTGAAAAATACGATATTTGACAATGTCATATCCTGAGGAGCCCAATAAGAAGTATTATTTGCACCAATATACAATACCGATTCAGAATTCAAGAAACTCAGCATATCTGTACCTGTCAGCGTACCAACAGTACCATCAGCATTTCCTGCCGAAACATTAGAACCCGGCATCTGCTCACCATTTACATAAAAGGCAACACCATCACCAGAAAACACAAGATTAACTGTGTATGTTTCGCCTTTGCCAGGATATACCATAGTTGCAGTTGTACCTGATGGCCAGTAATCTACAAATCCGCCACTATTCATACCTACAAGCTCATTACATATATAGATAAAACCAGAGCTTTTATCACCAAATGTCATAACCGTATCGTATCCGGTCAAATACTTTGGATTACTCGGAATCGTAACCGTATACTGTATCGTTGCGGAATCCAAGCCTAAATTTTTAAAAGGATTCGCAAACTTATCTACTGAAGTATCGTTCTGCTGTGCATTCTCAAAAGTATATGTTGTATCTATGGCCGCTATAGGTTCGTCTGCGAAAGCAACTACTGCCGATGCAATCGTCATGGCTGCTGCCAAAGCCAGTGTTATGATTTTTTTCATTTATAAAGCCTCCTAACCAAATAAATATAACGCTTGCATATATTTTAGTACAATTTAAACATAATGTCAATAAATTTCTTGTTTAGGCCATGCTGCTTCAACACATTTTACAATTCCGCTTACCAATACATTGCTTCATTACTGTACGGAGATTTTGCCTCCGGATAACTGATGTATTCAAACTCTGCCCGTTTTTCATACTCTTTACAGATGGTTTCCGTTGTGTTTTTCTTTTCCCGGTCAACATTTACACAGATGAAAGACTTTTTATCCAGTTGTGCTGCCATCAATTTCTCGCACTCTCCTGCAGCATACCATTTTCCATCATACAAAGATACCTGCAGTGCATCATCAAAACAATTCTCGTCCTGGGATTCACCAGAATAATCCTCTACCTTTAAGTCATCCAGCTTCTCTACCGGAACTGTAGGATAGATACGATATGGACTAATCTCAATGTGTTTTGTATGGTCCCCACTCTTGAACTGCTCAAATCTGCGGATGATTTCTTCTGCAATCACCGCCGGAGTTGCATGTGTACTATCAATAACCAGATCATAATTGTCCAGATTATAATAATTCACTCCATACAATTCCCCATATCTTTCTTTCTCCAGGGACTGTCTTGTATACAATGCTTTGACTGCATCCTCCATATTCTCATAAGCCTCTGCTTTTCGCAGAGAATCATTGTAAACTCTTCTTCCGGCTTCCATTAAATCTACCATAACAAAAACTTTAAAGCTATCCGGAACAAAATGCCAACCCATACGGGAATCAAAAATAGTATTATCTTTACTTTTGCCCAAAGCAATCGTTCTGTCATCTACCATCTTGTCAATCGATTTATCTGTTTCTGCGATTTTATTCATTTCCACAATGGATACGCCTTTTTCAGCTGCCAATCCACGAAAAATATCACCTGACGATACAATTTCAAAACCACGTGCAATAAGTTCTTTTCCCAAACTCGATTTTCCACTTCCAAGATTTCCTGTTAAACTTAAATTCATCGTATTTTCCTCCAAGATTCTAGTACAGATATTAT
>JAXFDY010000104.1:0-59626 GCA_034172985.1 Lachnospiraceae bacterium | reverse complement strand
GAAGATGTAGCATATAACATAGAAGAAAAAGGAGTCCGGATACAAATAACTTACTTATTATATCTGAATGGAACCCTGGTATCCAAAAATCAGTTGAATATAGAAGCTGATTTCTGTGAAGAATAAGTATAATAGGAGTTTCGCAAACTCCTAAATAAGTTTAAGAAAGAGAGGGATAATTATGGCATTATTGCATATTACAAAACAAAATTTTGAGGAAGAAGTGAAAAAGTCTGATAAGCCGGTGTTGATTGATTTCTGGGCAGCCTGGTGTGGACCATGCCAGATGATGGGACCGGTGATGGAGGCATTGGCAGAGAAACATACAGATTTAAAGGTTGGAAAAGTAAATGTAGACGAGGAGCCGGAGCTTGCGGCTGAATTTGGTGTCATGTCCATTCCTACATTTATATTGATGAAAGATGGAAAAGAAGTAAAGAAAACAATGGGAGCTATGCCTTTGAATGAGATTGAACAATTCTTTGGAATTTAGAACGGGAGAGAATGCATGTATGATATTATTATAATAGGAGCCGGACCGGCGGGATTGTCGGCAGCTATTTATGGAGTGAGAGCGGGAAAACGTGTGCTTGTCTGCGAAAAGAAAAATTATGGCGGACAGATTGTCAATACACCTGAAGTAGAGAATTATCCCGGCATTCCTAAAATATCAGGATATGAATTTGCCTCGAATCTGTATCATCAGGCAGTGGAGCTTGGGGCAGAGATTGTCTACGAAAAGGTAATCCGGATAGAGGATGAAGGTATAGGAAAAAAAGTAGTGACAGAGGAACATGTGTATGATTGTAAGACGGTTGTCATCGCTACAGGGGCTAGAAACAGAGAGTTAGGTGTTGAGAGGGAGAATGAACTTTTGGGCTCGGGAGTGTCATATTGTGCAACTTGCGACGGGATGTTCTTTCGCGGGAAAGATGTGGCGGTTGTCGGTGGAGGAAATACGGCACTGGAGGATGCACTGTTTCTCAGCAATTATTGCAGAAAAGTTTACCTGATACATCGCAGAGATGAATTTCGTGGAGAAAGTAAACTTTTAAATGCATTGCAGGAAAGAGACAATGTAGAATTTATTCTGAAGCATATTGTTACAACACTAAAAGGAGAGAAACTGCTTTCTGCCATTACGATTCAGGAGACAGATACAAAGGAAGAAAAAGATATTCCGGTGAGCGGACTTTTTATTGCTGTGGGTCAGGAACCGGAAAATGAGGCGTTTGAGAATCTTGTTGAGACAGATAGTAAGGGATATATTGTAGCAGGAGAAACATGTGAGACAAAGTGCCAGGGCATTTATACAGCGGGGGACTGCAGGACGAAAGAAGTCCGGCAGCTTACTACGGCCACTTCAGACGGAGCGGTAGCGGCACTGAAGGCATGTGAGTACTGTAATCAGTAAAAATAAGTTTTTTTCTGTTGATTCTTGTGGTATGATAAAGAAAAAATCAGGAGGCACATATGAAAAATTTTATCAAAGAATTTAAAGAGTTTATCAGCCGTGGAAATGTTATGGATATGGCTATTGGTATCATTATTGGTGGTGCATTTACAAGTATTGTATCATCTCTGGTAAATGATATTATTAATCCGATTCTTGGATTGTTCGGAGGAATGAACTTTGATCAGCTAAGTATTAATCTGTTAGGTGAAGTTACCTTATATTATGGTAAATTTATTACAGCAGTAATTAACTTTCTGATAATGGCATTTATTATTTTCATGATGATGAAAGTTGTCAACAGAGCAACATCTAAGTTTGAAAAAAAAGAGGAAAAGAAAGAGCCTACCACAAAAAAATGTCCGTATTGTAAGAGTGAGATTGCCATTGATGCAACAAGATGTCCTCATTGCACGTCGGTTTTGGAGAAATCATAGTAAGCTACTTGGAAAGGAACATATAAGATGGAATTGTGGGATATTTATGATAGTAATAAGCAGAGGACAGGACGTACCATGAGGAGAAATGACTGGTGCCTGCAGGATGGAGAATATCATCTGACGGTACTCGGTGTGATTGCCCGTCCGGATGGAACTTTTTTAATTACCCAGCGTGTGATGACGAAGGCATGGGCACCCGGATGGTGGGAAGTATCAGGCGGTGCGGCTATGGCGGGAGAGGAATCCCGTGAGGCTGTAGAGAGGGAAATAAGAGAAGAGACGGGGCTGGACGTTTCCGGCTGTGGAGATGGATATCTGTTTACTTATCACAGAGAAAATCCCGGAGAGGGAGATAATTATTTTGTAGATGTATATCGTTTTGTCATGGATATTGATGAATCGGATCTGAAACTTCAGGAAGAAGAAACTTTGGGATACCGGTTTGCAACTCTGGATGAGATAAAAGAATTGGCAAAGCAGGGGATTTTTCTGCACTATGACAGTATTAAACAGGCTTTTGAGTTATAAAGAAAAACAGGAAAAGGACGGAAAATGTATAGCAGCATTTTTCGTCCTCCTATCATTTAAAGATGTAATGTGTTGATCAACAGTATCCATGCGGTACCATAATAAGTGATTACGGCCACAAGGTCGTTCATGGTGGTAATCAGCGGACCGGATGCAACAGCAGGATCCATTCCAAATTTTTTCAGTGTAATCGGGATGATTGTGCCTGTAAAACTGGAGATTCCCATGGCAATCATAAGTGCAAGGCCAATACAGAGAGATACCGAAAAAGAAAATAACGGTGTCTGTCCTTTGGCAATCAGCACAAATAATCCGATAAAGGTAAAAGTGAGGCAGCCAAGGATAAATCCATTGGACAGGCCGATACGCACTTCCTTAAATATCAGATGACGGATATCTTTCGTCTCAAGATCATCATCATTAGAAAGAACGCGTATGGTCACACCCAGTGACTGGGTACCTACATTACCAGACATACCGAGTATCAGTGACTGGAATGATACGATCAGGGTCAGTTGTGCCATGACCGGTTCAAATAATCCTGTAATCGCTGAAACTCCAAGACTTAAGAATAATAAAATAATTAACCATGGCATACGTTTGCGGATACTGTCTCTTAATGGTTCGTGCAAATCTTCTTCTTCACTCAGACCGGCAAGCTTTGCATAATCTTCGCCCATCTCTTCATCTACTACTTCCACAATATCCTGTGAGGTGATAATACCAAGAAGTTTTTTATCTCTGTCTAACACAGGAATAGAATCTTCGGAATAATCTTTTAAGTATTCAATACACTCATCAATTTCCTCATCTGCGTAAACATATGGATAGGAAGTAATGACAAGGGATTCCAAATCATCATGTTCTCTTGCGATAATCAGGGTATGAAGCTCTAATGCACCGTAGAACGTGCCATCATCTTCCACGACATATAAAGTAGAAATATTATCATTTTTAGCAGCCTGGGAAACAAGCTCTTTCATGGCCTGCCGGATATTCATCCGTTTATTGATTTCTACATAATTGGTAGTCATGCGGCTACCGATTTCATTATCATTGAAAGACTGAATCAGGTCAATATCTTCTTTCGCTTCGCTATTAATTAATTCAATAATCTCTTCACGTTGCTCGTCAGCCAGCTCCTCCAAAGCATCAATCGCATCATCAGAGTCCATGGATTCGATAATATCTGCAGCGCGCTCTGTATCCAGTTCTTCCAGATAAGTACCAACATCTTCTTCCAGATAAGCAAAGATTTCAGAAGTCCGTTCTATACCGATGATGGAATACAAAGATTTACGTTCCTCACTGGTCAGCTCATCAAGAACATCAGCAATATCATTATCATGATAATCAGTTAAATGCTGTCGTTTTTCTTTAATGGATAAATTACTTCGTATGAGGTCCACAATTTCTTTCGTGTTGTTTTTTAAGTTTTTGTCATCTAATAAGTCTTCCATACTAATAACCATCCTTTCCTTCAGAGTGCATACACACATAGTATAGCAGATTTCATGTTAATTTGTCACTATTTTCTTAATCTTAAATGTTAAAAGTATGTTATAATATGACATGAGGAGGGGCCCGCCAATGGTGGGAGGAGTCCTGATGTCAATGACATGAGGAGGGGCCCGCCGGAAAGGAGCTTTTTACATTATGAATATAAATCAGAGAATCGAAAAACTTAGACAATTTATGAAGAAGAGAGGGCTTACTGTTTATATTGTACCCACTTCTGACTTTCATCAATCAGAATATGTCAGTGAATATTTCAAGGCGAGACAGTTTATTACAGGATTTACCGGTTCGGCAGGAACGGCGGTGATTACCATGGAGGAGGCTTGCTTGTGGACGGATGGCAGATATTTTATACAGGCGGCTCATGAGCTGGAAGGTACCGAAGTCAAATTATGCCGGATAGGTATGGAAGGTGTGCCGGAATTAAAAGAATATGTGAAAGAACATTTGACAGAAAAAGGTGGACTGGGATTTGACGGTCGTGTCATGTCTGCAAAAGATGGGGAATATTATCATAAACTGGCCAGGGAATGTGGAACATCTCTGTACACGGAGGAAGATCTGATTGGAGAAATATGGGAAGAACGTCCCGGTTTTCCAATCAGTACCCCATTTGTTCTGGAAACAAAATACGCAGGAAAAACTGTGAAAGAAAAAATAGAAGAAGTAAGAAACGATATGGAAAAGAAAGGGGCAGACTATCATATATTAAATGATGCCTGTGATATTGCGTGGTTATTAAATATACGGGGCAATGATATCAGTCATGTGCCGGTTATTTTATCATATCTGATTTTGGATGGGACACATTGCTTTTGGTATGTAAAACAGGAAAACATCACACCTGAGCTTAGAACCTATCTGGATGAGAATAACATAACAGTGAAGGATTATGAAGATATTTATGAGGACTTGGGAGAAATACAGGATGGAATTGTTTTAGCTGATCTGGGAAAGATCAATTATAATATGAAAGCATCATTGACAGTTCCTGTGAAAGATGAAAGAAATCCGGAAGAAAGCAGAAAGGCAGTCAAAAATGGGGTGGAAGTAGAAAATATCAGAAATGCCCATATTAAAGATGGAGTGGCTGTCACAAAATTTATGTACTGGCTGAAACAGACCATCGGCAAAGAAACAATTACGGAAATGGATGCGGCACGATATATGGACAAACTGAGAGAAGAACTTTCACACTATGTGGATATCAGTTTTGATACCATTGCTGCATACGGTGAGAATGCGGCAATGATGCATTATGAACCGAATGAGGAGCATAATGCAGTGCTGCAGCCGAGAGGATTCCTTCTGGTAGATTCAGGAGGACATTATCTGGAAGGTTCTACAGATATTACAAGAACATTTGCGCTGGGTCCCATCAGTAAAGAGGAGCGGCTGATGTTTACCACAGTGGTACGCAGTAATCTGATTCTGGCAAATGCAAAATTTCTTTATGGATGTACCGGGCGGAATCTGGATATACTGGCAAGGGAACCGTTGTGGCAGATGGGGATTGATTACCGATGCGGAACGGGACATGGAAATGGTTATCTGTTAAATGTTCATGAGGGACCAAATGCATTCCGTTGGAGAAAACTTTCGGGGGCAAAAGAGGAACCGGCATTAGAAGAAGGTATGATCACCACAGATGAACCGGGAGTGTATGTCGAAGGAAAATATGGAATTCGTATCGAAAACGAATTGTTATGTAAAAAGGCTGAAAAAAATGAATATGGCCAGTTTATGGAGTTTGAAAATATTACTTATGCACCGATTGATCTGGACGCGATAGATCCGTCTGAAATGACATCTTCTGAAAAGCGGATGCTGAACGATTATCATAAAAAAGTATATGATGTAGTTGCACCATATCTTAATAATGAGGAGAAGGAATGGCTGAAAAAATACACAGAAGAAATATAAAACTTCTGTTTGCTCTGTTGCTTTTTGTATTATTTTGCCTGACACCGCCGGCGGCTTATGTGAGAAGTATAGCTGTTATGAGTGTGTACAGTGCATCCATGAAAAAGGAAAGCCTTCTGAAAGAAAAAGGTTTTTCTGTCAATATTCCGGGAGGTGCCGGGACGAAAGAAGCGGACTGGTATCCTTTTGTGATGACGTTTGTAGATAATGAAGGATTTCAGACATATACCGGAAATGAAAATCTATCCCTTACGATTTTGTATAATTTTCCATCATTTGACCTGCTTCATGGATGCAGCAGAATTTATGACAGGGAATCAGAGTATTATAACAGCTTTTATGGGGCATATCTGGTCAGCGAAAAAGGAGAGCCATATGGCTTTTATTCTGATGGTACAATCAATCAGAAAGAGATACTGGAGATTCCCAAGTTTGATTTCTATGAACTTGTATTGGAAGACTTTGGATTGAAAGAAAGGGATTTTGTTTTTGAGTGTGATGTGACAGAAGAAGAATCCGATGTGCCTTATGCCGGTCTGGATGGATGGAGCCGTGTGGATGCAGATATTTTAGTGAGCGGGATAGCCCATAACAAAAGAAGAGGTGAGACATCTTATCTGCAATACGGAAAACCTGCAAATAAAGTGAATCGGGAGTTTGAAACCACAAGGATGAAAGGCAGAATTTACGGGCGGTATTTTCCTGAATGGGATGTGAGTATTTTTTTCTATATCATAGCAGGAAGTGAAAATGTGTTAGAGCAGTGTGATAAGGAGATTGTATCGGAAAGTAGGATTGAGAAATAAATATGAGCCAAGGGACAAATGGACATAAAATACATGCTTGCATGTATTTTTATGTCTATGGGTCCCGCCAAACATGAGAAAGTAGCCATTTTTCACAGAAAAATGAGCGAATTTCGAATGTTTGCGTCGATTTTGAGAGTGCAAAGCACGAAAAAATCGACATCCGGCTCATTTGTCGGGCAACTCATAAATATGATGTTCGGGTCAAAAACCCCTAACTATGATAGATGAATGAATAAATGAAGCGAATGCAACATAATATGTTATTGTGTTGCATTCGCTTCATTTATATTATCGGATATTTTTTTCATAACATTAGACTTTTTTTGAAATTTTTTATATTTTTATATTTAAAAAGACAGAATCTTTGTCATCCTGCTCGATGCCAAGATATCTTTTTGTAATCTGATAAGAGGAATGATTATAAATACTCATCAGTACTGCCGGTGCGGCGCCTTGCTGCCATGCGTAGTAGCCGAAGGTTTTTCTGAGAGAATGGCAGCTGACGGATTCCGGGTATCCTGCATATACAGCAGCTTTCTTTACAATGCGGTATGCCTGGGATCTGCTGAGCGGCTGGTTGCAGCCCTTGCGGCTTTGAAACAGATAGCCTTCTGGTATCACCGGCTTCTGACCATCCAATAACAGCATCAGTGCGTCTTTGCTCTGCTGATTGATGGCGATGCGGTTTTGTTTGCCGGTTTTTCTTTCTTTAATGTTCAAATGATCTTTTATTTTCTCATTTTCAAAATCAAAAATATTTCTCCATGTGATATGAAGAATATCGTTAATGCGAAGAGCTGTATTCAGACCTAATACAATCATGGCCTGATTTCTGACGTTGGGTTCCATCGTTGCGTAATAGTGTTTGAATAACTGAAGTCTTTTTTCGTCCCTGATAGGTTGTGTCATGTTCATATCAAAAGTCCTTTCTATATTTAAATATTCAGGTGTTTGCGAAGTATTTCTGCAAACACCTGTTTAAAGATTCGAATGCAACACAATAACATAATATGTTGCATTCGTGGAATAAGCGGTAAAAAAGAGGAAGGTGAGGAACAAGGATGTTAAGACTTACTGTAGGGATTGAGGATTATATTCAGATTAATGAGGATATTCGGATTGTATTCCTCGGTGGAAGCCAGAAAAATATGAGGGTCATGATAGAAGCACCCAAGGAAGTAAAGATTGCCAGAGGCAAAGCCATTCAAAAACGGGCAGAACGCAATTTGCCAAAGGACAGTGAGAAATGATAATGAACTGTAGATAAGCAGAGACAGAAAAAGGGCCCTTCTGTACGTTTATCCACAGATTATTATAAATAAAAGAACTATTATTTACAACTCGGCAAACGGATTTGCATGAGAGAAACACAAGGAGGTAATATTTATGGTAGTACAGCACAATATGTCCGCTATGAATGCGAACAGAATGTTATCAGTAACAACAAAACAACAGGCAAAGGCAACAGAAAAATTGTCTTCCGGTTACAGAATTAATCGTGCGGCAGATGATGCAGCAGGACTTTCTATTTCAGAAAAAATGAGAAGTCAGATTAGAGGCCTTGATAAGGCATCGTCAAACGCACAGGATGGTATTTCTTTGATTCAGACTGCAGAAGGTGCATTGAATGAGTCACATTCAATTTTACAGAGAATGAGAGAATTATCAGTTCAGGCTGCAAATGGTACGGAGACTGATGATGACAGAGAAGCAGTGCAGAATGAAATTGCACAGTTACAGGAAGAACTCACAAGAATCTCTGAGACTACAGAATTTAACACCATGAAGTTGTTGGATGGATCTCTGGCAGGGCCGGAGGGAGTATCTACAAGTGGAAATAGTACAATCGGGGGAATTGTGGCGAAGACAACGGCACCATCTGTTACAACAACAGCGACAGATATGTCATCATTTGCACTTGCAGATGAAACAATGAATATCGATGGTGTTGATGTTAAGGTAGAATGGACAAAGCTTTCCGCGGAGGATCAGACTGCATTAAAGAAAAAATGGGATGGAACACTGAATACAAATTATACTGCAGATGATGCAAAGAAGGCTGCAGAGATTATGGAAAAGACCATTAATGATGCAATCAGTAAGACAGTATATGATTTGGAAGATATTTCGGTAAAATCTAACGGAGACGGAACCTTTACCATTAAATCCCAGAGTACGGGAAAGGATGCTAATATTACTACAGGAATAAATACTGGCTATATTGGAAAAATGGTCACTGGTGCAACAGGAACTGTGGGAGCAAAAACAGCGGGAACAACCATTTATAATGGGGATACGTTAGCAAATGCCACTAAGTTTTCATTTGAAATTGATGGACAGGTTGTGACAGGAACATTAGGAGCCGCAATCACAGGAAATACAACAGATATGGATACAGCAGCTTCTACATTACAGACTGCAATCAATGCAGCTCTTGCTACTGCTAACACAAATAAGGTTTCTGGTGATGAAGGATATTTGGAAGATGTCACTGTGGAAGCGACAAATGAGGGACGTTTGGTAATCAGCAGCCCATCCGGAAGTATTTCGTTCCTTGATGGAGATGTGGCAAATGCCCTTGGATTAAGCACTGCAGCGGTAAAATCAGGACCGAATGGCGGCATGACACTTCAGATTGGTGCCAATGAAGGACAGACCATGAACTTCGGTATTGATAATATGAGTGCAGAAGCACTCGGTGTAGCGGGAAATAAGGTTGATTTAAGTACACAAAGTGGAGCACAGAAAGCTACTACTACGATTGATGAGGCAATTAAGAAGGTATCTGGACAGAGAAGTGAATTGGGTGCGGTACAGAATCGTCTGGAGCATACCATTGCAAATCTTGATACAGCTGCTGAAAATACCCAGACAGCAGAATCAAGCATTCGTGACACAGATATGGCTGATACTATGGTTGAATACAGCAAGAACAACATTCTTGCACAGGCAGGACAGTCTATGCTTGCACAGGCAAATCAGTCTACTCAGGGCGTACTTTCATTATTACAGTAAATTATGAGTCCCACAAAACATGAGCCTAAAAGTGCAGCTTTTGCCCCTGAAATCAACTTATAGTAAAATCATAAATCGCTGTAGGCATTGCCTACAGCGATATTTTTTTTAAAATTATTTTGTTGAATTTTCAACAGACATTTCTCCGGAAGTAAATTAAAATAAACTCGCAAAAACCTATCAGATAAAGAAATGGAGGAATGACTATGATTCGCAAAATTATAGAAATAGATGAAGAAAAATGTAATGGTTGTGGCGCTTGTGCCACAGCCTGTCATGAGGGAGCCATCGGTTTGGTGGATGGTAAAGCAAAGCTGCTTAGAGAGGACTATTGCGACGGTCTGGGAAATTGTCTGCCAGCCTGCCCGACAGGAGCAATCTCATTTGTAGAGAGGGAGGCAGCCGCCTACAATGAAGCAGCAGTTTTATCCCAATTGCGACAGTGGCCGGTACAGATCAAACTGTCATCTGTGAATGCCCCGTGGTTTGATGGAGCAAAGCTATTGGTAGCAGCCGATTGTACTGCATATGTCTGCAAGGATTTTTATCAGAATTTTATCAAGGAACGCGTTACATTAGTGGGGTGTCCTAAACTGGACCATGAGGATTATGCTATCAAACTTACTGAAATCATTCGGAACAATGAAATCCGAAGTGTTACAGTAGTGCGGATGGAAGTACCTTGCTGTGGGGGAATGGAAGCCGCTGTAAAAACAGCATTGCAGAATAGCGGAAAAGTGATTCCATGGAATGTAGTGACAATTGCAACTGACGGAAGTATTTTAGAAAGAGTAGAGGAGAGATTGTAATGAGTGATAAAATGTTTTGTTTTCAGTGTGAGCAGACTGCAGGATGCAGCGGCTGTACGGGAAAAATGGGTGTATGTGGTAAGAATGCCCATGTTGCAAAACTGCAAGATGAACTTGTTGGGGCGTTAATAGGACTTGCCAGGGCCACTGATGGTCATCAGCTGAAAGACTCCACCCACAAAGTCATGATTGAAGGATTGTTTACCACTCTGACAAATGTAAATTTTAATGAAGAAACGATTCTGTCTCAAATAGATGCAGTCAGAAGGGAAAGAGAAACATTTATTTCCGAATGCAGTGTCTGCGAATCTCCATGTGGAAGAAATGATGAATACGATATGAACGGACTCTGGACCGATGATGAGGATATTCGTTCCCTGAAATCATTGATTTTATTTGGCTTGAAAGGTATTGCAGCCTATGCATATCATGCGCTGGTACTGGGATATTCTGACCAAGAAGTGAACGATTTCTTTTACGAGGGATTGTTTGCTGTAGGTGAGGATCTTGATATGGAACAACTTTTACCTATTGTGATGAAAGTAGGGAAAATCAACCTCAAATGTATGGCACTTTTAGACAAGGCAAACACAGAAACTTATGGACATCCTGTTCCTTCAGAGGTGTCTTTAAAAGTAGAAAAAGGCCCGTTCATCGTTATTTCGGGACACGATTTAAGAGACCTTCAACTGTTGCTGGAACAGACAGAAGGGAAAGGAATTAATGTTTATACCCATGGAGAAATGTTGCCGGCCCATGCTTATCCGAAATTTAAGAAATATGATCATCTCAAAGGAAACTTTGGCACTGCATGGCAGAATCAGCAGAAAGAGTTTGAAAATCTTCCGGCACCGGTGCTCTTTACAACAAATTGCCTGATGCCACCTAAGGATAGTTATGCTGACAGGGTGTTTACTACGGAGATGGTATCTTTTCCGGGTATGGTGCATATAGGAGATGAGAAGGATTTTACACCTGTTATTGCAAAAGCACTGGAACTGGGAGGCTTTGATACAGATAAACAATTTACGGGTATCAATGGCGGTGAAACAGTGACTACCGGATTTGGTCATCACGCAGTTTTGTCTGTGGCAGAAACAGTTATCAATGCAGTGAAAACTGGAGATTTGAGTCATATTTTTCTGGTGGGTGGCTGTGATGGTGCCCGTATGGGAAGAAATTATTATACAGAGTTTGTAAAGCAAATACCGGAGAAAACAGCAGTTCTCACTCTGGCATGTGGCAAGTTTCGTTTCAATGATCTGGATTTGGGAACGATTGGCGGATTGCCGAGAATCATGGATATGGGACAATGTAATGATGCCTATAGTGCAATCAAAGTTGCGGTTGCGTTGGCGGAAGCATTTGATTGTGGCGTCAATGATCTGCCATTGACATTGGTATTGTCATGGTATGAACAGAAGGCAGTCTGCATTCTGCTGACACTGCTTCATCTGGGAATTAAGAATATTTATCTAGGACCTACCCTTCCGGCATTTTTGTCTGCGAATGTAGCTGATTATCTGGTGAGGAACTTTGGGATTCATCCAACGACTACACCGGAACAGGATTTGGCAGAAATATTGAAGTGACTTTCATTTTATCATAGAAAAAATTGTAAATACGTGGTACAATAGGACTCAAGAATTGTTAAATTAAATGATATGGGAGAGAGCTTCGTGAAAGAGAAATTGAAAGAATGGGTTCAGAATGTCATAGTTAAGTTAGAAAAATCCAGACTGCTACATTGCATAAGAAGCAGTCTGGTTACATTGATACCGATTTTGCTGGTGGGGTCATTTTCGTTAATGTTTCGTTCACTTCCACTGGAAGGGTACCAACAGTTTATCATGACTTTTTGTGGTGGCGCATTGTATAAATTTTTGACCGTGATATATACAGCCACGTTTGGATTTTTGTCCATTTATATGACTATAAGTGTATCTAGCTGTTATGTAGCTCAGATTTCCGATTATAAGAATCATTTACTGGGGGTAGTGTTCTCTTCCATGATATCATTTATTATTTTGAGCGGAGCCATCACCGGAGACACCATTACAGTAGAATATTTTGGTGTAACGGGCATGATAACTGCTATCGTAAGTGGTGTGTTAAGTTCATGGCTTTATGATGTGATACATCATAGGTGTAAAAAGATCACACGTTTGTTTACAGAGGGAGATGATGAGGCATTTCGCACTGCGATACATTCCTTTTTGCCAATTGCCATGGTCATACTGATTATGACAGGCTTTAATGCTTTTCTGGTGTTCCTTTCGGGAGGTCAGAATCTACAGGAACTGTTCGTGAATAGTTTTGGACACCTGTTTAATAAAATGGGGCGGAATATATGGTCGGCTCTCCTTTTTGAATTGTTAACGCAACTGATGTGGTTTTTTGGCATCCATGGAAACAATGTAATGGAGCAGGTGAGTCAGGATCTTTTGGTTCCGGCCATTGAAATCAATCAGCAGCTGATAGCGGCCGGGGAACAGGCAACAGAAATATTCAGCAAGTCATTTTTTGATGTATTTGTAATTATGGGTGGCAGCGGTACCGCCATGTGTCTGTTGATTGCACTGTTCATATTCGGAAAACGCGAAAGCAGTAAAAGACTGTCTAAGATGGCGGCTATTCCGGTATTTTTCAATATCAGCGAGATACTTGCATTTGGATTGCCGGTGATTTTTAATCCGGTTTTTCTGATTCCATTTTTGCTTACGCCGATTGTACTGCTTCTTATCAGTACTGCGGCGGTAGAAATAGGGATTGTACCAGTGACTATAAATAATGTAGAATGGACAACCCCGATTATATGGAGTGGTTATATTGCTACAGGGTCGATTCGGGGAAGCCTTTTGCAGATCTTTAATCTGTTTGTGGGCGTTATGATTTATCGTCCGTTTATCCGGATGTCAGAGAAGGAAATGCTTCGTGATGCAAGGAAAAAAATGAATGGGCTTGTTCAGCTTTTAAAAGAAATGGAAGAGGCAAGACAGGAAGTACAGGTACTGGGATTAAAAGATTCCTGCGGTGCTGTAGCCCGCAGTCTGGCGGATGAGCTGGAAACAAAGCTTTTAGAGAATCTTCCGGATTTATATTATCAGCCGCAGTATGACAATACAGGAAAATGTGTGGGTGTAGAAGCATTACTTCGTTGGAAACATGATTTATATGGATTTATATATCCTCCACTTATTGTTAAGATTGCGGAAGAAACGGGAAAACTGACAGAACTGGAAAAACAGGTTTTCCGGTCAGTTATAAGAGATGCAGAAAGGCTTCACAGGGTGCTTGGTGAAGACGGAAAAATATCTGTAAATGTGACCGGGATTACGATTCAGCAGGATGAGTTTGAAACATTTTTAGGAGAATTGGTAAAGAAGTATCCAAAGGATTGTCGGGGTATCTTCATTGAAATTACGGAGCAGGCAGCTATTTCCATTAATGAAAAACTCATTGCAAGGCTTACAAGAATCAAGGAGCTTGGATACGGACTGGCCATCGATGATTTCTCCATGGGAAGTACTTCTATTAAGTATTTGCAGACAAACTTATTTACGCTTGTTAAACTGGATGGTTCTATGACGAGGGCAATTGTAGATAATGAACGAACAAAAGAGATTGTATCTTCTATTGCAAAACTTTCTAAAGATTTAGGAATTAAAGTTCTGGCTGAATATGTGGAAACGGAAGAACAGAGACAGATTCTGGAAAATAATCAGTGTACTTTATATCAGGGGTATCTGTATAGTCCGGCAATTACTTTGGAGGAACTGGAACAAAAGGAGCATAGGGATGATTAGGATTGAGGATAAATGCACATGCTGTGGCTGCGGCGCCTGTGCATCATTATGCCCAAAACATTGTATTTCGATGAGGATGGATGGAGAAGGTTTTCTGTATCCGAATGTCGTGGAGTCAGAATGTGTACATTGCGGAATATGTACAAAATGCTGTCCTGTTTTGCAGAAAGAGGAAGGCGAGACGGTAGAAACTCCGTTGGCATATGTGGCCTATCATGAAGATATTCATACAAGGCTGCAAAGCTCTTCAGGGGGTATTTTCAGTCTGTTGGCACAAACAGTTCTATCAGAAAATGGGCTGGTTTTTGGTGCTGCTTTTGATGAGACATTTCATGTGCATCATATAGGTATTTCATCTGAAAAAGAGCTTTATAAGCTGCGCGGAAGTAAATATATACAAAGCAGGATGGGTGATGTGTATGAGAAAGTGAAAAGAGCATTGGATTCCGGGAAAAAAGTACTTTTTACAGGAACAGCATGTCAGATTGCAGGGATAAACAACTATTTAGGAAAAGAATATGACAACCTGATTACGGCAGATGTACTCTGCCATGGTGTTCCCTCTGCAAATGTCTGGCAGAAATATCTGGATGAGCAACAGGCAGAGAATCATTCGAAAATCAAAGAAATTTATTTTCGCCATAAATCTTCTGGATGGAAACATTATTCTTTTATGATGCAGTTTGAGAATGGGAAAGTTTATACGGAGGGTTATGAAAAAAATACTTTTATGAAGTTGTTTTTAAGTGATATCTGTCTGAGACCATCATGTCATCATTGCAAATTCAAAGGAATAAGCCGCTGCTCTGATATTACTATGGGGGATGCGTGGGGTGTGGAATCTTATATGCCGGAGATGGATGATGATAAAGGAACTTCTGTATTGCTCATACATACAGAGAAAGGGAAAAAACTTTTTGATGAAATAAATGAAAATCTTGTGTACCGTCAGGCTGATATCAATCAGCTTTTACCACCTGCATCTGCTGCGAGACGGCCGGTTTTGCCCCATATTTTCAGAAGTAAATTTTTCAGACAGATGCAAAAAGGCAAGAGTATCCGGGAACTATCCCTTATGACACGGACAAATCTGTTTTCTATACTGTACGATAAAGGAAGAAAGATGGTAAATAAGAAATACCGTTGTTTTTTATAAATGAAACTGTTATACTAAATACAGTATTTAGTGTAACAGTTTTTTTGTGGAGGTCAGGATATGGGAAGAACGGTGGCAATCGGGATTCAAGATTTCGGGGATGTAATCAGAGGAAATTATTTTTATGTAGATAAGACATCATTTCTTAAGGAATGGTGGGAGAGCGGCGACAGTGTGACTTTAATCACCCGTCCCCGGAGATTTGGAAAAACCCTGACGATGAGTATGGTAGAACATTTCTTTTCGGTAAAGTATGCAGAGGAAGGGAATTTATTTGAGGGACTTTCTATCTGGCAGGAGGAAAAGTATCGGCAGATGCAGGGAACTTATCCGGTCATCAGTCTGTCTTTTGCTAATATTAAGGAAAATAATTATGAGTATACAAAGATGAAAATTTATCAGATATTAGTTGATTTGTATGCCAAATATAATTTTTTAACAGAGGGGGATCTTCTGAAGGATACGGAAAAACAGTTTTTTCAATCTGTTTCTATGGATATGCCAGAGTTTGTGGCTACGATGGCGATTCATAAAATATCCGATTATCTTTATCGCTATTATGGAAAAAAGGTAATCATTCTTTTGGATGAATATGATACGCCGATGCAGGAGGCTTATGTGAATGGTTACTGGGAGGAACTGGTGGGATTTACCCGGAGTTTGTTTAATTCCACTTTTAAGACAAATCCGTATTTGTACCGGGGACTTATGACAGGAATCACCAGAGTCAGTAAAGAATCCATATTTTCAGATCTGAACAATCTAAAGGTCGTGACAACTACTTCCAAGGAATATGCTACTTCTTTTGGATTCACTGAGGAGGAAGTGTTTGCTGCACTGGAGGAGGAAAAACTTGGAGACCAGAAATCAGAAATAAAACGGTGGTATGACGGGTTTATTTTCGGAAACCAAAGGGATATTTATAATCCATGGTCCATTCTGAATTTTTTGGACACGGGAAAATACGATACTTACTGGGCACCTGAAGATTACCATCTTCAGGTCGCGGACAGTCGCCAAATGCCTGCTAGCAGTCACTTGGCGACTTGTCGTCGCGAAAACACCAGTACAAACAGTCTTGTAGGAAAACTGATTCGTGAGGGGAACAGCGACATCAAAGAACAGTTCGAGGAACTGATTCGAGGAAATCATATGTGGACACCGCTGGATGAGCAGATTGTGTATAACCAGTTAGACGGTGATCCCCAGGCTGTGTGGAGTCTGCTGCTGGCAAGCGGATATCTGAAGGTATGCTCGTATGAAGAGGAAAATATGGTAGAAGCTGGTGAGGAACCGGAATACGAACTGACTCTTACAAACCATGAAGTGAGGAGAATGTTTGAAAAAATGATAAAAGGCTGGTTTGCGAGCCAGAAGCCGGAGTACAACCGATTCGTCAAGGCCATGCTACTGGGAGATGTGAAAGCAATGAATGTGTATATCAACGAGATTACGGAAAATCTTGTTTCCAGTTTTGATGTGGGGAAAAAACCATCCAAGCAGACACCGGAGCGTTTTTATCATGGCTTTGTCCTGGGCCTTATTGTGGATCTGCAGGGAAGATATATCATTACCTCAAACCGTGAGAGTGGTTTTGGCAGGTATGATGTGACGCTGGAGCCGAAAAATCCGAAAGAAGATGACGGGATGATACTGGAATTTAAAGTACAGGATACGGAGGCTGAGAAGACTCTTAGGGATACAGTGGAGGCGGCACTGGCGCAGATAGAGGAAAAGAAATATGCAGCCCGTCTTGTGACAAAAGGAATCCCGGAGGAGAAAATCCGGAAGTATGGGTTTGCATTTCGGGGAAAGAAAGTGCTGATTGGATAAAAAATCGAAAATTGTAAATCCTTGGAAGTTAAGTATTGATATCTTAAGAAGTATTTGATAAAATAGGTACGCTAATATAAAATTTTGAAATTATGTGATTATTTCAGAAAGGGGAATGAAGATGACTTATCAGGAATTAGTAGAAAAGTTACAACAATTATATGCAAAAACTGATGCAAGCAAAATAAAAGAGCATGTTGCTATCCAGTTTAATGTGACAGGAGAGGCATCAGGAGCATTATATCTTGAGGTTACAGAAGGCAAGCTTTATATTCAGCCATATCAGTATTTTGATCGTGATATTCTCGTTACCATATCAGAGGAGAATTTACTGGCCGTTGCGGAAGGTAAATTAGATATTGTGGAAGCATATGGTTCCGGAATGTTAACAGCAGAAGGTAATTTAGGCAAAGCATTATTGTTAAAAGAACTTGTGAATAAGGAAGGTATGCCTGAAAAAACTGTTGGGCAGAAAGTCGGCAGTGCAGTTGCTACAGCCAAAGCAGTAGCAAAAGCTACAAAAAGTACAAAGAATAACCGAAAAAGAGCTGGCAATAGAAGATAAGATAAGACATTATAAAATGATGTTTTCACTGTGTGTGAAGACATCATTTTTATTTCCTAACGCAATCAATCCTGCGGATTGGTTACATATATCGGACAAAAGTGTCTAAAGTGTGCTTTGCGCATTAGTGTCGAAGACACTTTGTCCTAGGAATTATTACTAAACTTGTAAAAATTAATTGAAATATAATGTAAAATCTTGTAAAATATAGAGTATATAAATGGTTTAGGAAAATGCAAAATACTATTTGACAGCGAGAAAGGAGATACGAGAATGAACGAGGAAAATAGTAAAAAAGCATCAGGAAAAGTGGTTTCCATTAAGACAAAACTTTTGGGAATTCTGATTCCTTGTATTGCAGTATTTATGGGAATTTTGATTATTGTATTTTGTACAGTAGTCGCAAAACAGGTGGAGAAACTATCTCAGAATATGTTGGAATCTTCCATACAGGGGCAGGGACGACAGATTGAATCCTGGATGAATCAGAATCTGTCTGCGTTCCAGATGATTAAGAAAAATATTGAGGAGGAACCAAGAACCGATGAGGAATTACAGAAACTGCTGGACATGTATGTAGGATATGGCTCAGATTATCCGGACGGATTATACATAGCTGACAGTGAAGGTAATCTTATGAAAGGAGAGGGTTCCCAGAAGACGGATTCTAATCCTTTGAATTCTGTCTGGTATAAGCAGGGATTAAGCCGTATAGGTATGGCATTCGGCTCCTGCTATGAAAATGAAAATGGAGAGAGCGTCATCAGTGCTTCCGGCATTTTGAATGATGGAAGTGATAATATCAGAGTATTATCAGCAGACGTGTCATTGAATCGCGTAAGTATTATCGTTAATTCAAATGTAGAGATGCAGGGTGCAGAATCATTTTTGGTAGATTTGACAGATGGTACAATTTTAGCACATCGTGATAGTGAGATTGTATCTACAGTTCTCTCTGTGGATTCGAAAGATAAATTCATGAGTGAAGTGGCGAAAACAATCGAAAAGGGTGATTATGACACCGCCATGATTGAACATCAGTTGACAGCATTTCAGGAAGTAAAAGGAACAGATTGGCTGCTGGTATCTTATGTACCTGAGAGTGTAGTTATGAATAGTGTAAACAGTATTCGTACACAGATGTTTGTGCTGGGTATTGTTTTCGTATTGATTTTATTAGTACTTATTTTTGTAGTAGTATCCATTATGATTAATCCTGTAAAACGAATGACAAAAGATATCAAGGCAATGTCAGAAGGAGACTTTACGATTGATGTGCAGACATCTGCGCATGGTGAAATTGGTGTCATGAGCCGTAGCCTGCGTCAGTTTGTACAAAGTATGCGGGATATGATTCAGGATTTGGAATCTGTTTCCGGCAAACTGCAAAGTCAGGCAGATGTGAGCCAGAATATTTCAACAGAAATGTATGAATTTTCACAGAGTCAGGTACAATCTATGACAGATTTGAATGTGACGGTTGATCAGTTGAGCGAATCAGTCAATGAAATTGCAGAGAGTGCGTCTGCTTTGGCTGGTGTTGTCTCAGAGACCAAGAGTTATAGTAATGACGTCAGTGCTACGATGGATAAGACGGTATCTATTTCTGAAGAAGGTAAAGAGAAGGCAAATAATGTCAGTCTTGTGATTGATAATATCCGTGATTCTGTCAATACTTTGGGAGAGGCAGTCAATAAAGTTGGTCAGTCCTCCATGGAAATTACAAATATTGTAAATCTCATTGGTGAAATTTCTGATGAAACAAATCTGTTGTCACTGAATGCTTCTATTGAGGCGGCAAGAGCAGGGGAAGCAGGAAGAGGCTTTAGCGTAGTAGCAGCAGAAATCGGAAAATTAGCACAGACGAGTGCAAATGCCGTAAATGATATTGTTACATTGGTAAATGAGGTACAGTCTCTGGTTCATGATGCAGTACAGCAGGCACAGACAAGTGTAAACAGCATCAATGAAAGTGCGGGATTTGTCCGTAGTGTTACAGACATATTTGATGCAATTTACGAAAATATAAAACAGACAGATGGAATCATACGACAGATGACAGATAAGATCTCCGAGGTAGACGAGGTAGCAACAAATGTAGCTGCTATATCGCAGGAACAGGCTGCAAGTTCCCAGGAAATTCTGGCTTCTTCTGAAACAATGGTAGAGCAGGCCGAGAAGTTATCCGAGAACAGTCAGGAAATTGCAGACGATGCAAAGAAATTATCCGAGACTTCAGGTGTGCTGTCTGATCAGATTGGCAAATTCAAGGTAGAATAAAGGGAGGAATGTATGATGAGAAAAAAGATTTCAAAATATATAATAATGATAGCAGTTATGCTTGTTATGTTCTCCCTGTCAGGATGTGGAAGCAGTGGAAGCGGTTCAAGTTCAAACGGTAAGATATTGATGAGTGTTTCAGATGGCAGCGATACTTTCAGGGCATCTTTGGCAGAGGCTGCCAAGAAGTCGGCAGAGGAGAAAGGTCTGACTTTGGATGTAGTAGATGCCCAAAGTTCGGTGGACATTCAGGTAGCACAGATGAAAAAAGCAAAAGATGAAGGCTATGATGGTATTATCTGCCTTCCGGTGAATGCAGATACTGCACAGCAACTGCAGGCTTCTGCCGGTGATTTGCCGATTGTATTTTGTAACAGCTGTCCGGATGAGAAAAACCTGGAAAAAGATAAATATATGTTTGTAGGCTCCAGTGAGGAAGTAGCAGGACAGTATCAGGCAGAATATGTGTTGGATTTTTTCTCTTCTAAGAATGAGATAAATGTTATCCTGATCAAAGGAGAAAGTACACATTCTGCTACGATTGGACGTACGAAAGCAGTAAAAGAAACTTTAAATAACAGCGGTAAGCAAATCAATTATGTATTTGTGGATAATGCAGACTGGAGTGACAGTCTGACGAAAGAAATGCTGGAGGTATTCTTTAAAACCGGGCAGAAGTATGACTGCGTAATTTCAAATAATGATTCCATGGCATTGGGTGCCATCGAAGCATTGAAAGAGCATGGAGATGATTTGTCGAAAATTCCTGTACTGGGTGTAGATGCAACCACAGATGGATGTGCTTCAATCGAAGCGGGAGAGATGGCATTTACAGTATATCAGTCTGCCACAGGACAGGGACAGGCTGCGATAGAAGTAGTTGCACAACTGTGTGCCGGAAAATCTGCGGAGAATGTAGAAGGCATCAGCGATGACGGAAAATATGTATGGGTGCCGTTTGAAAAGGTGGATAAAAGTAATGTAAGCCAGTATAAATAAAATTGATTTAAGGTATAAAATCTCTTCGTTTACAAATACTAGATTTACAAGTCTAAAATTTGTAAATGGAGGGATTTTTTATATGAAAGCAACAGGTATTGTGCGTCGTGTAGATGATTTGGGCAGAATCGTTGTTCCAAAGGAAATCAGAAAAACTTTGAAAATCAGGGAAGGTGACCCCGTGGAGATATTTACGGATAATCAGGGACAGGTGATTTTAAAAAAGTATTCACCCATTGGAGAAATGGGGGACTTTGCAAGGACATATGCACAGGCCATGTCCCAGATTGCAGGACACAGAGTAATCGTTACTGACAGAGAGAAAGTCATTGCTACGGCAGGAGGAGTAAAGAAAGAGTATCTGGGGCAGAGTATCAGTAAAGAGCTGGAAGAAGTCATGGAAAATCGTGTGGCAGTAAACAGTGCCAAGACAAAAAAGGTTATAGACATTGTTGAAGGAGAAAAAAATACATCCCAGCAGCAGATTATTTATCCGATTCTCTGTGAAAGTGATGTGATTGGTTCTGTGATTATTTCGGGAAAAGAAAATGCAGATCAATTAAGCGAAGTGGAAAATAAAATAGCCGGTGTGGCAGCAGCATTTCTTGGACAACAGATGGAAGGATAACGGAAAAAATCAGAGAAAATCACAGAAAATTGAACAATATGCTGAAATATTCTTGACAAATCAGTAGAAACCATATATAAATATGATTATGGGTAAGCGAAACGAAGCAGAAACCCGAAGTTGACCTGAGTAAATAAATAATATAACAGGTTGGATTATGTAAATAATACATTAGAGGAGGATTTTATTCATGAACAAGGCTGAATTAGTAGCAGCTATTGCTGAAAAGACAGAATTATCAAAGAAGGATTCAGAAAAGGCATTAAAGGCTTTTATCGATGTAGTCACAGAAGAATTAAAGAAGGGTGAAAAAGTACAGTTAGTTGGTTTCGGTACATTCGAGACATCTAAGAGAGCAGCTAGAGAAGGAAGAAACCCACAGACAGGCGCAACAATGAAGATTGCTGCTTCTGTAGCACCAAAGTTCAAGGCTGGTAAAGCTTTAAAGGATGCTATGAACTAAACCTTGTATAGCATGTTATAGTATATGAGTGATAGAAACTGTCGGATTCATTCCGGCAGTTTTTACATTTAAAAGGAAATGAGGACAGATTATGAGATTAGATAAGTATTTGAAAGTTTCCAGAATCATTAAGAGAAGAACCGTGGCAAATGAAGCCTGTGATGCTGGCCGTGTATTTATTAATGACAAGCAGGCCAAAGCCGGTACTGAAGTGAAGGTGGGAGATATCATATTGATAAAGTTTGGAACCAGAGATGTGAAAGTAGAAGTTACATCTGTTCAGGAAACTGTAAAAAAAGAAGAAGCAAAGGAAATGTATAAAGAACTGTAATAAATCAAAGCTCCTGTCAATAAGATAGTAGTAACCCTCAAGTGCAGGAGTATGTAATAGTATGGAGGAAAAACAATTCACCGGAAGTCATAAGATGCAGATGATTAACAGGAAGGAATGTTTTTTAACCGGAGTGAAAGATGTGATATCCTTTGATACGGAAGTGATACTTCTGGAGACAGATATGGGAATGCTTACGATTCATGGGAAGGAACTTCATATACGACGGCTTACACTTGAAAAAAAAGAGACAGATATCGAGGGATTTGTAGATTCCTTTACATATTCTGATTTCAATAAATATAAAAAGAGCAAAGAACCATTCTTAGGAAGGTTGTTTAGGTAGTATGGGGACCTTCATACAGGATGAAATACAGGTATTTTTGGAAGCCGCATGGTACGGCATGCTGATTACAGCCTCATATGATATTCTCAGAATATTGAGAAGGGTTATAAAACATGGCGATATATGGGTAGGCATCCAGGATTTCTTGTTTTGGGTAATTTCAGGTATGATTATGTTTGCCATGATTTTTCGGTGTAATGATGGGGTTGTAAGGGGATATATCTTTATAGCATTTCTCATAGGCGCATATTTGTATCATCAAAGTATCAGTGTCTGGATTGTAAAATATATCTCAAAAATTTTAAATTTTATTTTAACATTTCTATTGAAAAAACCATTAAAATGGGCTAGAATAGTATTTATCCGATTTGTTAGGGTGTTGACACTGCCGTTTAGGATGATAATCCGGCAGATGAAGAATGTATTTAAGGGCGTGGTAAAGAAACATGGAAAGCATAATGACGAGAAAAAAGAAAAAAGGAAAGCTCGTGACACTAGGCATTAGCTTGATTGTTATGGTGTTTGTAGCGATTATGTGCATACAGATTAAGGATTCAAAGCAGGAGTTACGCGCTTTGGAACGGCAGGAACAGGCATTACAGCTACAGTTGGAAGATGCACAGGATGAGGCAGAGTATCTGGAGGAACGTAAGGTTTATGTCCAGACAAAGAAATATGTGGAAGAAGTTGCAAAGAAGATTGGTTATGTATATCAGGATGAGATTATTTATAAACCTGAGGACTAATGTTGCACATTGAAATATTTATGAAGTTTATAAAAAGGTGATTTCAAAGAATTTTGTCATAAAGTTTTTTGAAATCCCTTATTTTTTTGACAAAAACCGCAAAAATAAATGTTTATACTTCACCTCGCAACAGCAAAATTCATTTAGGAGGTATGGTTATGAAAACAAAACTGGTAAAATCTTTTATGGCGGGAATTATTGGAGCAGCAATGTCAGCGATTAGTCTTTATGGTATGAATCCTATAGGAATGGCGGCTTTTGGTGCTATTCAGGGGAGCAGTTTATATGTGATTCCCGCAGTACCGCTGTTTTTGATTGCTATCTATGCAGGATATGGGTTGCTGGGTACTGTCAAATATGCAATCGTGATGTTTTTGTCAGCGGCATTTATTGTAACAGTCAGATATATCGGAGAAAACCGGCGGAAAGTAAATGTGTACATATCAGCTCTTGCAACAGGAATCTCATATGGAATGCTGGAGATGTCAGATGCATTTATGGAAAACAGCAGCATTCTGGATTATAGTCTGGCCGGTATCAGTACTGTTCTGGTGTTTTCTCTGGCAGTGGTTTTTGGAAAATTAATCGAGGTGTTTCTTGGAGAGGACAGGATTAAGTATGATCATAGAATGAAACGGAAGGCCACTGAGAAAAGCAGAACAGAAAAATTAGCAGATAGCTATGAGGAAAAAATCAAACTCATGGCAGATTCTTTTGAAAAAATGTCAAGGAGTATCGATGGATTTTCAGAAAACCGGCAGGAAAATCCGACGATTATGGGAGCTGCGGGAGTGGTAAATGAAATCTGGCGGCGCAAATTAGAAGACAGCAGAAATGCAGTTGCGATGCAGTTGAGAGAAATGTCAGGAATTCTAAAAGATGTGACTTCGGAATCGTATGTATTTGCCAATATGGAAGAGGAACAGGAAAAACTGCTGCGCAGAAAATTGAAATCAATGGGCATCCGGATGAAGAATATCGTTGTCCTGAATAACCGGCGGGGAATCGATGAAGTAAATATTAATATCAGAGCCATCAAACGTCCCGTACCTCTGAAAAAAGTAGGGGAGGCAGTCAGTGAGGTAATAGGAAAAAATGTGATTTATAAAAAGAATTCGTATGAACAGGTGAAGCGGGAGTATAAAACTTATACATTTGTAGAAGAACCTAATTTTTTTGTTCTCCATGGGACTGCAAAACGTGCACGGGATGAACAGACAATATCGGGAGATAATTTTACCTGTATGGAGCTGGAATCAGGGCAAACGCTTCTGAGTGTGTCAGATGGAATGGGACATGGCCTGAAAGCATATAAAGAAAGTGAAAAAGTATTGGAACTGCTGGAAGAAATGATGAAAGGCGGATTTAGTGAGGAAACAGCAGTAAGACTAATCAATAGTCTGTTTACCATTGAGTCAGATGCTGCCAGTCCGGCTACCCTGGATATGGGTATTATAGATATGTACTCCGGTGTATGTGATTTTATGAAGCTGGGAGCAAGCTCCACGTTTGTAAAACGGGGAAAATGGGTAGAGGCGATTAAATCTACATCCCTTCCTATCGGTAGTACACTTAGTGCAGACATTGAAACAACATCCAAAAAACTTTATGACGGGGACTTTGTAATTATGATGTCAGATGGTATAATGGAATCAATCCGGGAGGAAGATAAGGAAAAAACCATCGGTGAAATCATTCTCGGAATACGGGAAGGAAAACCGGAGGATATGGCAAGAGAAATATTGAAAAAAGCACTTTCCCATGCGGATAAGGAGAAAGATGATGATATGACGGTTATGGTTACCGGTATCTGGGATAAATGTGCATAAATAATAAAATCAATGGAGTATACGATGAGAGATAAAGTAGAAAAATTTATAACAGAACATGGCATGCTGGAAAATGTGAAAAATGTGGTGGCAGGAGTATCCGGAGGTGCAGATTCCATGTGTATGTTACATATCTTGAACCAGATGCGCGAAAGATATGGATATCACCTGTGTGTTGTCCACATACATCATGGAATTCGTGGAAAAGATGCGGACGAAGACCTGGCATATGTGGAAAAGTGCTGCAGGGAATGGAAAATTGAATTCAGAGCTTTTCGGTATCAGGTAGAGGATCTGGCAGGAGAATGGCATATGTCTTGTGAAGAGGCAGGAAGAAAAGTGCGATATGATGCCTTTTGGGAAGTGTTAGAAGAGTTAGGGGGCGGGAAAATAGCCGTTGCTCATAACAGCAATGATGTCAGCGAAACTTTTTTATTCCACCTATTCAGGGGAACGGGCATAAAAGGTCTGGTGGGAATCCGGCCGGTGCGAGGAGAAGTAATCCGGCCGGTTTTATGTCTGGATAGGCATGAAATTTTGGAATACTTAGAAGAAAATGGAATAAATTATAAAACAGATGTCACAAATGAAGAGGAGTTGTATACCAGAAATAAAATTAGAAACAGATTATTACCATTTGTGGAGGAGGAAATCAACAAAAATGCAGGAAGACATATTTTTCAGGCTGCATCAGCTATGGATGAAATAGAACAGTATATGGAAAAACAGGCAGACAAGGCATACCTGACAGTTGTGGAAACAAACGGGAATGGTTATGCGTTAAATATTGATTCCTTGAGAAGCTGTGATAAGGTTATTCAGAAAATGCTGTTTCGGAAAGTCATCGGAAATCTGGCCGGGAAATTAAAAGATATAACGTCAGTTCATATAGACATGATTATGGAAATCGCAGAAGGAGAGACTGGAAGAAAAGCAAGATTGCCGTATGGCATCATATGTGAAAAACAATACCGGCTTCTTCGCATCTATGTGGAAGATGTGGGAGAAAAACAGGAAATAGAAGAATATGCTGTGGAATTTTCCCTGAAAGAGACAGAACACAATATGGACATACATTTGCCGGAAAAAAGAGGCAGGATACGGTTAGAAATTACGGAAAATCTGAAAAGAAATTGGGAAAATGAAGAAAAAATCTATACGAAATGGCTGGATTATGGTATACTAACAAGTACTTTCCAAATCCGGAACCGGAGGCCGGGAGACTATATTGTTGTAAATAAACAGGGTGGCCGCAAGAAAATAAAAGATTATTTTATTGATTTGAAGATTCCAAGAGAGGAACGCAACCGGGTACTGCTGCTTGCAAGAGATAGTGAAATATTCTGGATTATTGGCTATAGACTTAGCGAACACTGCAAAGTAAGAGAAGGCACGGAGAATGTAGTGAAGATAGAATACTTTCCGCAGGAAGAGATACTGTAGCATCTGGAAAGAAAAGAAAGGTAAAAGTATGAAAGAAAAAATCAGCGTCTTAATTGATGAAGAAGAAGTAGACAGAAAGATAAGAGATATGGGAGCGCAAATCAGCAGGGAGTATGATGGTAAAGAACTTCATTTGATTTGTGTTTTAAAAGGCGGTGTTTTCTTTATGACAGAGCTTGCCAAAAGAATTACAGTTCCGTTATCCATGGATTTTATGGCAGTATCCAGTTATCAGGGAACAGAAAGTATGGGAAGCATTAAGATTATCAAAGACCTTGATGAATCCGTGGAAGGAAAACATGTGCTGGTTGTGGAAGATATTGTAGACACGGGAAGAACACTCAGTAAACTTTTAAAGCTGTTGGAAGACAGAGGTGCCGCCAGTGTAAAACTGTGTACCCTGTTAGATAAACCGGAGGGAAGAGTAACAGACGTAAAGGTTGATTATGAATGTTTTGAAGTGCCTAATAAGTTTGTAGTAGGTTATGGTCTGGATTATAATCAGAAATATAGAAATCTTCCGTATATTGGTGTGATTGAATTTGAGGAGGTATAGGTTTTGAACAGGAAGAAAGTAAGCGGAGTAGGATTTTATGTGGCATTGGCTCTTGTGATTTTGGCAATTTATATGTTGCTGCGTATGGCCAGTGTAACAAACAGCGATTATAATCTGACAGATTTAGAGTCTGATTTACAGGATGAGAAGGTGACGGAATGTACGATAGTGCAGAATAAAGAGGTTCCGACCGGTTATCTGCAGATAAAATTCGATGATTCGTCTTATAAAAAAGTTTATGTGTCAGATGTCAATAAAGCGATTGAACTTCTGGAACAGTACGGAGTAGATGATTATAAGCTGGATGACGTCCAGCGTGACAGTGTCTTTCTGACGACGGTTCTTCCGTTGTTAGTGATTGCAGTTATGGTATTTTTTGTGATATCCATGCTGAATCCAAATGCAGGAGGAAACGGCGGCAACGGCAAGATGATGAATTTCGGAAAGAGCCGTGCGAAGATGATGTCACCGGATGCACAGAAGCTGTCCTTTGAAAATGTGGCAGGCCTGAGGGAAGAAAAAGATGAGCTGGAGGAAATCGTTGATTTTCTGAAGTTCCCCGCGAAATATATTGAAGTGGGAGCCAGAATACCGAAGGGCGTGATTCTTGTGGGACCTCCGGGAACAGGTAAGACACTTCTTGCAAAAGCCATTGCAGGTGAAGCAGGAGTGCCATTCTTTAGTATTTCAGGTTCTGATTTTGTGGAAATGTTTGTAGGTGTCGGTGCTTCGAGAGTGAGAGATTTGTTTGAAGAAGCAAAGAAAAATTCACCTTGTATCGTTTTTATTGATGAGATTGATGCAGTCGCAAGGCGAAGAGGAACCGGTATGGGTGGCGGACATGATGAACGCGAGCAGACGTTGAATCAGCTTCTGGTAGAGATGGATGGCTTTAGTGTAAACGAAGGTATTATGGTTATGGCTGCCACAAACAGAGTAGATATTCTTGATCCGGCGATTTTGAGACCGGGAAGATTTGACCGGAAAATATATGTGGGCAGACCGGATGTAAAGGGCAGAGAAGAGATTTTGCAGGTACATGCAAAAAATAAACCGCTGGGTGAGGACGTGGATTTGGAGAGAGTCGCACAGACCACGGCAGGGTTTGCCGGAGCAGATTTGGAAAATCTGTTAAATGAAGCAGCAATTCAGGCGGCTAAACATAACAGAAAGTATATTATGCAGGAAGATATCGATAAATCCTTTATCAAGATTGGAATCGGTACTGAGAAAAAGAGCAGAATTATTTCAGACAAAGAAAAGAGGATTACTGCATTTCATGAAGCAGGTCATGCGATACTGTTCCATGTGCTTCCTGATGTGGGACCGGTTCATACCGTGTCTATCATTCCGACGGGAAATGGAGCAGCAGGTTATACCATGCCGTTGCCGGAGAAGGATGAGATGTTTAATACAAAAGGCAAAATGATACAGAGTATCATGGTTAGCCTGGGCGGACGTATTGCAGAGGAAATAACCTTTGACGATATTACTACCGGAGCATCTCAGGATATCAAACAGGCAACCAGCTATGCAAAGGCTATGGTTACTAAGTTTGGTATGTCAGAAAAATTAGGATTAATTGCATATGGCGATGATGAGGAGGAAGTGTTTATCGGAAGAGACCTTGCCCATAGCAGGGGATATGCAGAAGAAACTGCATCTAAGATAGACAATGAAGTGAAAAACATTGTAGATGAATGCTATAAGAAGGCCAAGGCAATTATTTGTGAGCACAAAGATATTTTGGAGGCATGTGCTAATTTGTTGATAGAAAGGGAAAAAATTACTCAGGAAGAGTTTGAAGGCTTATTTGAAAATAGAACGGTTACAGAATAATCGTTTTGTAAAAAAATATAAAAAATGCCTGTTTTAGGAGAAGTATTTGTGTGAATTGTGGTGCGAAAGTCAAAATGCACAAAAAAAAGAATGAAAAAAAATGATGTTTGTGCACACTTATTTGTGTAGGAATGGTATATTACATATCGTAAAACCCCCCAATACATTATATAGTTTTTGCTACACCCCATAAAAACAAAATAACTTCTCCTAAAACGGACAGCTTATGCTGTCCGTTTTAATTTCTTTCGGGTATTAGTGGAAGGAGTAGTTGTATGATATCATTGGAGAATCTTAGCAGTACAAGCAAAAAATTGCTGTATATTCAAAATATGAGAGCTTTGCTCAGAAAAGAAGCACTTTTCAGTGACGGAACGGACCGGTATATTGTTCCGGCAGAGCCAAATGCAGGAGATGAAGTACGGATTCGTTTTCGTACAGCGAAAGCAAATGCAGACAAAGTATATCTTTGTATTGATGGTAAACGTATAGAGATGAAACTTGTAAAGCGGACAGAAATGTTTGATTACTATGAATCTGTTTATCAGATTGGCAATCAGAAAGTAGATTATTATTTTGAGATTACAAATAGATTTGAGCATTGTAGCTATGACAAGCTTGGATGCACGAATGAACCGAGAAAAGGTTATGAATTTTCTATTATACCGGGGTTCTCTACTCCGGACTGGGCTAAGGGTGCAGTTATGTACCAGATTTTTACAGACCGCTTTTATAACGGGGACAAAGACAACGATGTACTGACCAGAGAGTATTATTATGTGGGAGATTATACAGTGAAAGTAGATGACTGGAATAAGTATCCTGCGGCAATGGGAGTGCGTGAGTTTTACGGAGGAGATTTACAGGGCGTTCTGGATAAGATGGATTATCTGCAAAAGCTGGGAGTTCAGGTTATTTACTTTAATCCCTTATTTGTATCTCCGTCAAATCATAAATATGATAGTCAGGATTATGACAATATTGATCCTCATTATGGAAAAATTGTAGAAGAAGAAGGAGATGTTTTGGCGGAAGGTGAGCAGAGTAACAAGAAGGCAGAGAAATATATCTCAAGAGTGACAAAAAAGGTGAATCTGGATGCCAGTAATGAATTATTTGCCAAGGTAGTGCAGGAAGCTCATAAGAGAGGAATGAGAGTGATTATTGACGGTGTCTTTAATCATTGCGGTTCTTTTAATAAATGGCTGGATAGAGAGGGCATTTATCAGGGCAGAGAAGATTATGCTGATGGTGCATATTTGTCAAAAAGCAGTCCATACCATAATTTCTTTAAATTTTTTGAAGATGAGGATGATAAATGGCCGGGAAATGGAAGTTATGACGGATGGTGGGGATACGATACCCTTCCAAAGTTGAATTATGAAGGCTCAAAAGAATTGGAGGAATATATCCTGAGAATCGGGAAAAAATGGGTATCTCCTCCGTATTGCGCAGATGGATGGAGACTTGATGTGGCGGCAGATCTTGGTCATACACCGGAATATAATCATGAATTCTGGCGGAAGTTCCGGGCAGGAGTCAAAGAGGCAAATCCGGAAGCTATTATTCTTGCAGAGCATTATGGGGATCCGACCTCCTGGCTGCAGGGTGATCAGTGGGATACGGTTATGAACTATGATGCTTTTATGGAACCGATTACCTGGTTCCTTACGGGAATGGAAAAGCACAGTGATGAAAAAAATGACAGCTTAAAAGGCAATGCCACAGTATTTTTTGATTCCATGCGTTATAATATGTCAAAATTCCACCATCAGTCACTGATGGTAGCTATGAATGAGCTTTCTAATCATGATCATTCCAGATTTTTAACCAGAACTAACGGCAAAATAGGGCGTACCGCCAGTGTAGGACCGGAGGAGGCCGATAAAGGCATCAATAAAGGTATCATGAAGGAAGCTGTGGTGATGCAGATGACATGGCCTGGGGCACCGACGATTTATTATGGGGATGAGGCTGGTTTGTGTGGCTGGACAGATCCGGACAACCGACGCTCGTATCCATGGGGACGGGAGGATATGGATCTTCTGGAATTCCACCGGGATATTATTTTCCTTCATAAGCGGCAGCCTGCATTGATGAAAGGTTCTTATATTCAGCTTCATGGTGAATACAATGTGGTGGCATATGGAAGATTTTACCGTGAGAATAAGATTGTGGTGATTGTAAATAATAATCCGGTAGAGAGAGATGTCAGTGTGGATGTTTATCCGATAGGTATTAACTTTAATTCTACTGTCTATCGGATTATGGAAAGTTATGAGTCCGGTTATAATGTAGGAAGACTTGAAGTTCCTATTGAAAATCATTTTCTGAAGGTGAAAATGAAACCTTTCTCAGCTACCATATATGAATGTAATACGGAAGATACAACGATTTATTGTGCTTCCTTGAATTGGGATTAGAAAAAATACGAAAAAGTCTTGCACATTTTTATAATATATGTTACAATTCTAAACTGTCAGTGTGTGAATGCACTCTGACGAAATGGGCAGATTCCCGAGTGGCCAAAGGGGACAGACTGTAAATCTGCTGCAAATTGCTTCGGTGGTTCGAATCCACCTCTGCCCATTACACGTTGCCAGACGTGTATGCCATAAAAATTGTGGCAAATTGGTATGCCGGCGTGGCGGAACTGGCAGACGCACAGGACTTAAAATCCTGCGGGACTAATCTCCCGTACCGGTTCGATTCCGGTCGCCGGCATTTGCATTCGTTCGAGGCAAAGTGGAAATAAAGACGGTCGCTCAGAAGTGGTAACATTTTTGAGCGGCTTTCTTTTTGCGTTATAGGATGATTCCAGGGTCAAATAAATAATTTCTGTTGCATAATGGAGGGGTATATGGCGAATGTAGTAGATTATTTAAAGTGGCGGGGAGATTTGGAATTTCGAAAGTCTCCGTTTAACGAAGTGGATAATTTGATTTTAACACAGTTAGTATATCTTGATTTTCAGGGAATTGTTCCGGATATATCAGAATCGGGAGATATCAGTCTGAATGATGCTGCCCGGTTATATTTTGCAAAAAGTAATCAAAGAAAAAAAGAAGAAATTCCACTGCTGATACGGGATTGTGAGAAAATCTTAAAAGAAATGATGCATACAGTCAGATTTGGTGATTGCCGTTTGTCTCATTTTGTGAAAGAAGTCAGTGAAGTAGAAGAATTCCAATTTTCAGCAATGAAAATTGTTACGGATGACAAAAGTATTTATCTTTCTTTTAGCGGAACAGATTCTTCCCTGGCCGGCTGGAAAGAGAATTTTAATATGAGTTATCTGGAGGAAACTCCAAGTCAGAGAAAAGCTGTGGAATATGCCGGCAAAGTCTTAGGCATGGGCGTCAGAAAAGTTCGCTTTGGGGGGCATTCCAAAGGAGGTAACCTTGCAGTTTATGCGGCTATTAAGTCAAGACGTGCGATTCAAAACAGGTTGATCGAAGTTTATAATTTTGATGGTCCCGGCTTTACGGCAGAGATGGTATCAAGAGAGGAATATCAGTATGTTCTGCCAAAAATCCATACAATAATACCGCAGTCATCTGTGATAGGAATGCTTTTGGAACATGAGGAAGAGTATCAGATTGTGGAAAGCGAAGAAAAAGGATTGTTACAGCACAGGGCATATTCCTGGCAGGTTATGGGAACAAGATTGGTTCGGATGGATAGTCTGACACAGGACAGTATCTTCTGGGACGGTACATTAAAAAAATGGATTGCACGTCTGAATAATGAAGAACGGAAAAGTTTTGTAAATGCATTGTTTGCAGTATTTGAAAAGGCAAATATTAATGATGCGGAGCAGTTGAAAAAAATTACGTGGAAAAAATTTATTACCCTTTTAAGGGCAGTGGATAAACTGTCGGAAGAAGAAAGAAGTATCCTTTCCGTGACGATAAAAAAACTGGTAGATGAGGTAGAAAAAGAAAAGGAGAGAACACGAAAACATCGGAGAAGCAACTTGACTTTTCATGCATAAAGAATTAATATGATGTTAGGATACCTACGGATTGTTACGTACTATGTACTCCCACAATCCTGCAAAATATTCGCATATCGTGGTGCTTATGCCCCGCTTTTATGCTCATATTTTGGCGGGTCCCAAGGACATTCACCCACATTTGAACAAGCTCATGTGGGTTCAGACCTTTTGACCCTGGTATCTAAAGTATTAGGTATAAGATAGGCTGGAAAAGTTAAAAAAGGGGGTATGGTTATGTATCCAATTATTACAATCAGCAGAGAGTTTGGCAGTGGTGGACATGCAATCGGGAAAAAGGTGGCAGAGCAGTTAGGTATTCCATTCTATGACAGTGAAATCGTAGATCAGGTAGCGAAAAGAAGCGGATACAATAAAGCTGTGATTAATGAGCAGGGAGAATACACGGACAAGATGAGTAAGTGGTTTTCTGTATCGGTGGCATCTGCGATGTATTTTGAAAGTCCCCAGGATGAGATTTTTCGGGCTCAGCGGAGAGTGATTCAGGATTGCGCCAAAGAAGGTCCATGTGTGATTGTGGGAAGATGTGCAGATTATATTCTGGCAGGGGAAGAATACCGTACATTAAATGTATTTATTCATGCAGATATTGAGCACAGAATTGCCAGAATTAAGGAAAAATATGGAGACACCGGTGATGTGAAGAAGATGCTGGAACGTAAAAACCGGAACAGAAAGACATATTACAAATATTATACGGATCGTGAGTGGGGTGCATACCAGAATTATCAGATTAATCTGGACAGTGGATATCTTGGAGAAGATGTCTGTGTAGATATTATTGTGGAAGCCGCAAAACGATGTGACAGTGAATCGCAGGCTTGAGGCCTGCGATTCTTTTTGGCGGTGCGTCTTGCACAACAGAGTAATAAAGATATGAGGGAAAGAAAAATGAATCATGAGTTTAAACAGGGCATAAAAGATGGAATCCCGATAGCTATCGGCTATTTTTCTGTCAGTTTCAGCTTTGGTATTCTGGCCGTGAAGGATGGACTAAGCCTTTTTCAGGCGGTATTAATCAGTCTTACGAATGTCACAAGTGCAGGACAGTTTGCAGGACTCCAGATTATTGTGGCGGCAGGAACAATCATTGAACTGATATTGACACAATTGATTATTAATCTTAGATATTCTTTAATGAGTTTGTCTCTGACACAAAAATTATCTCCGGATGTAACGATAAGACAGAGACTGATGATGGCATTTGTAAATACGGACGAGGTATTTGCGGTAGCCATGGCCCATAACAAAGAGTTAACCATGAAGTACATGGCTGGTCTGGAACTGCTTCCGTGGCTGGGGTGGGCCGTAGGTACGGGGGTAGGAGCCGTTGCCTGCGATATTTTGCCAAAATCTCTTTGCAGTGCCCTGAGTCTGGCGTTGTATGGTATGTTTGTGGCGATTGTGGTGCCTGTGGCGAAAAAGTCAAAACCGGTTATGACAGTGGTGTTTGTAGCAATAGTGCTAAGTTGTGTGTTTCATTTTGTTCCGTTGTTTCAAAAAATTTCAACGGGAATTGTAATTATTATATGTACAGTGGCAGCATCAGCTCTGGGGGCATGGCTCTTCCCGGTGCCGGCTGCCCATGATGAAAGTTAGAGTGGTAGATTATGATTTATTTATATATTGGTGTAATGGCATTGTTGACATATCTCCTTCGTGCATTGCCTTTGACGTTATTTCGAAAGAAGATAGAGAATCAGTTTATATGTTCTTTTTTATATTATGTACCGTATGCCTGTCTGACAGCCCTGACGATACCTGCTATTTTTAGTTCTACTGAGTCAGTCATAAGTGCATCTGCCGGACTGGGAGTGGCGGTCTTTTTGGGAATGCGGAATAAGAGTCTGTTTGTTGTGGCAGCAAGTGCATGTGTCACTGTATTTGTGGTAGAAAGAATTCTTGGGTTCCTGTAAAGATTTATACTTGCAAATATACAGTAATATTTGATATAATGAAGTGAAATGAAATGCTATTGTAGGAGAAGCGAAACCTGGAAGGATAGGTATGAAAGAGTATAGGGTTGGAAAAATATTTCCCAAAATCTATTTTGGATTGCTGGTGGCAGCAATAGCAATTCTGATTTATACGATTTTTGGTTTGGGAATAGATCGGTATAGTAAAAAAGATGTCAATTATATACAGTCATTTAATAATTGGAAAATATACGATGAAGAAGATAACTATATAGGGGATTATACGGAATTTTCGGGAACGGAAAAGAATGAAACGATTATCTTGAAGTCTATATTTCCCGAAGATGTGAGATATGACTGTGCGTTAGGTTTTTATACGAGTCATTATGATGTGACTGTGTATGCTGAGGGCGAAAAGATTTATGAGTTTAAAGCGGATGAGAACAACCGGATTGGCCATACGGCAGGATATCAGATTAATATGCTGCCGGATATGTATGAATATCAAGGCAGAGAGCTTCAGATAGAGCTTTCTTCCCCATACTGGATCAGGGTACTGCCGGAATTCTATATTGGAAATATGTTTAGCATTTATCTGCAGCAAATTTATCCGTCTATGTTTTCATTTATGATTTCATTTATCACATTGACGGTAGGACTTGTCATCTGTGGATGCTGGATGTTTTTTAAAGACAGGATAGGAACTTATTTTCTTTATCTTGGATTATTTTCCATCAATACGGCAATCTATAATATCAATGAGCAGAAGATGGCAAATTTTTTGTTCCGGGACTATTTGTTTCCGGCATATCTGTCATTTATATCCCTGATGTTACTGCCGATTTCTTTTATTTATTTTGTAAAGAGTCTGCATAAAGATTCGGAAGCCAAAATATGGTATGTTCTCTTGGGTGTCAACTATGTTAATATTATTGTGTCATTGACACTTCAGATACTGAATATCAAGGATTTAAGGGAGATGCTTGTCTGCACCCATATTTGTGCTGTTTTGATGTTTGTTGTGTTTGCAGTACAGATGATTCGGGAAGCAATCCTTTATAAAATATCGAGAACAATGAAACTGAATATTGTATGTATCCTAGTGGTGGTAGCATGCCTGATGGTAGATGTGGTGAATTATTATATCAGTGATGGTATGATGAGTGGTTCTACGGCAAATCTTGCCTTCCTCATTTATATTATTGTTGTGGGAATTAATGCTGTTTATGAAAACAGGCAGTTGATAGAAAAAGGCCGAAAAGCAAGTATGTACGAAAAGATGGCATATACAGATAAATTGACAGGTGTTTCCAACAGAATGGCCCATGAACAGGCATTAGAGATGGCTGATGTAAAGAAGCATAAATATATTGTCTGTATGTTTGATTTAAATAATTTGAAAAAATGTAACGATACACTGGGACACAATGTAGGAGACGAATATATTAAGAGCAGCTCTGATATTATTAAGCAAGCCTTTGGAAAAATGGCAGAAGACAATATTTTCCGAATTGGCGGGGATGAGTTTTGCGTTATTTTGAAAGATAAGGGTGAGGAAGAATATCAGAAGGCAATAGACGAAATGGTTAAGGGTATGGAAGCATATAATAAGACTGCGGATGGATTACAAATAAGCATTGCTTATGGATATGCAGTATATGACAGCAATTTGGATGCAAGTCTAAAGGAGACACGAAGCAGGGCGGATTCCATGATGTATGAAAAGAAGTTTCTGATGAAACAGGGTCAACAGGAAGACAGAGTAAGTAAGGAGCAGAGATGAGAGGAATAGATACGCCGGTTAGAGAAATCAGAAGAAAAATTTTTGCAGCGATATCAAAAGTAGCATTTGAATCAACAAAAGATACCTTTAATGACGAAATAGAAGCGATTCCGTATGAACTGATCGGAGAACGTGCCATGTACCGGGAAAGTATTTACCGGGAGAGAGCCATTGTCAGGGAACGGGTACGTCTGGCTATGGGTATGTCTTTGAGACCGGAGAACCGGGCGGTGCATCTGACTCATGGAATGGAAAATAGCAATATTGATGAAAAATATTATGAACCACCACTTATGCAGGTGATTCCGGCGGCATGCAATGCATGCGAATCCAATAAATATATGGTAAGCGATTTGTGTAAAGGCTGTGTGGCCCATCCCTGCAGACAGGTATGCCCAAGGGGTGCTGTGGATGTGGTGGACGGAAAATCTGTGATTAATCAGGAAAAATGTATTAAGTGCGGAAAATGTAAAGAAATATGTCCTTATGATGCAATCGGAAAATTAGAAAGGCCATGTGAGAGAGCATGTGGTGTGAAAGCATTTGCGACGGACGAGCAGGGAAGGGCCTGCATCGATAATGAAAAATGTGTATCTTGTGGAATGTGTATGGTCAGTTGCCCGTTTGGAGCGATTTCTGATAAATCCCAGGTATTTCAGTTAAGCCGGGCTATTCGGGAAGGAAAACGGATAGTGGCAGCTTTGGCTCCTGCTTTTGTGGGTCAGTTTGGCAGTGAGGTGACACCGAAAAAGTTTAAGCAGGCATTACTGGAGCTGGGTTTTGAAAATGTATATGAGGTCGCCCTGGGAGCAGATATCGGTGCTGTAGCTGAGGCACGTCAATATGCCGAAAAAGTTATTACAGGAGAGCTTCCGTTTCTGTTAACTTCCTGTTGTCCGTCCTGGGCAATGCTGGCAAAAAAACAATTTCCGGATTTGATTGATAGTGTATCAAACGAATTGACACCGATGGTTGCAACGGCAAGAAGTATTAAGAAGAAAGATCCGGATGTAAAAGTTGTGTTTATCGGACCATGTGCAGCTAAAAAACTGGAAGCTTCCAGAAGACATGTCAGAAGTGATGTTGATTTTGTAATTACTTTTGAGGAATTACTTGGAATGTTTGATGCCAGAGGAATCGATCCCGCACAGATGGAAGGCGATACGTCATTCCACAATGCCACTGCAGCAGGAAGAGGTTATGCTGTGGCAGGTGGTGTAGCATCTGCAATTCAGGATTGTTTGAAAGAATATTATACAGAGTCACCAATCAGAATAGAACATGCAGAAGGGCTGGCAGAGTGCAAAAAAGTTCTTATGTTAGCCAAGGCGGGTAAAATGAACGGATGTCTGATTGAAGGAATGGGGTGCCCGGGTGGATGTATGGGTGGCGCCGGAACAAATATTTCTTTAAACAAGGCAAAGGCAGAATTGAAAAAATATAAAGAAAATTCTACAGAAAAAGTTCCATCTTATGATGTACTTGAGATAGAATTAGATTAGTAAATGTTCGTTTAATTCTTAAAATTTTGCTTATACTAACATTATAAAGTTAGTGAAAGGCAAAAGTAATATGAAGAAAGCAAAGATAAAAAATCTGGTATTGGATCTGCTTTATGATATAATCGGAGCATTTTTCTATGCGGTAGGTTTTTACACATTTGCAAAAATGGCAAATTTTGCACCGGGCGGTTTGACAGGACTTGCTTTAATTATGAATAGTTTGTGGAAATTTCCCATTGGGATTACGACAATGGTCCTGAATATACCGCTTATATTGATTAGTGGAAAGCTTGTTGGAAAAACTTTTCTATTAAAAACGATAAAGACAATGTGTTTTTGTACATTGTTCCTGGATATTATTTTTCCCCATCTGCCGGCATACACGGGTTCCCGGTTTATGGCAGCATTATATTCCGGTATCTTTATTGGAATCAGTCTGGCCTTGTTTTATATGAGAGGTTCTTCGTCCGGTGGAATTGATTTTATTATTATGTCAGTTAAGGCAATTCGTCCTCACCTTTCGATAGGTATAGTAACTATGGGGATAGATTTTTTCATTATTTTGTTGGGATGGCCGGTGTTCGGAAATGTAGATGCTGTTTTATATGGTCTGGCATCTACTTTCTTAACTTCGGTTGTTATTGATAAAATTATGTATGGCTTTGGTGCGGGAACACTCCTGATTATTATAACTGATCATGGTCAGGAAATAGCCCGGCGTATTGGAGAATTGATAGGCCGGGGTTCCACGGAACTGAAGGCAAGGGGCAGTTATACAAATAAAGACAGAGATATGTTGTTTTGTGCCTGCTCAAAATCTCAGGCGTATATCGTGCGTCAGACGGCACAGGAAATTGATCAATCTGCATTTGTGATGATTACGGAAACAAATGAAGTCTTTGGAGAGGGATTTTTAGAAACTAAGCCGAAACAAAAAGCAAAAAAAGGACTATAAACAGTCCTTTTTTACTTTTAATTTTAATATGCAACTGAGATTTTTCGCTTGGAATCCAGATGGTCGGATTCAATCTCGTCTTTCAATGCCGTTTCCTGTATTTTATCCAGCCGTCTGTTCCGGAAATAGACCACAAGGTTTAAAGAAACAATTACAAGATTCAAAAGATACACAACCAGTACAAAATTTATCTGATGAGAAACAACCTTTGCCATAATTCCGGCAATATATCCGGTAATAATCAGCAGAATAAAAGGAAGACTGGTGCTTTTGGCAGTGCGTGATTTATAACTTTTAATAACATTCATTGGCCAGGAACAGCCAAAGCAGATTAACATAATGGTTTCAAATATCGGACTCATTTTTTCCTCCATAATATAGTATTGATTGATTAGATAGCACAGTACTGAACAATGTCAGCATAATCCATATCAGGATTATAAAATACAGACTTGATTGTGCGGAGAAACTGGATGGCATATTCATCTGAAGCCTGTAAAGATGGGATTTCAAAATATTCACAGCCAAATTCTCCTGCCAGTTTTTTCAAAGACTCATTAAAGAAAGCAGTCTGCTCATCTTCACCGCATACGGATGTAAGCACCAGGGTTGTATGCGGAAGAACAGTATGGATGGTATACAGAATCCAGAGATACTGTTCCATCAGTTGCTTTATATCACAATTAGACTTTAAATCTTCTTCACCCAGATTCAAAACGATTTTATCAGGATTCAAATTATAAATACAGGAATCCAGATATTTTCCTGCGTTTTCAATCGTCAGACCTTCAATACTGCGATTGTAAATTTTCTGTGAGATATCATAATCCTGCACAAGTTCGTTAATAGGGATTTGTGCAGCAGACGTAGAACCGAAAAGTACGATTCCATGTGCTTTTGCTATTTTGTTTAAAAGGGTAAAGTTAAATTCTTTTGTCATGCCTAAGACCTCCATTTCTTTTTCTTGCCTTATTATAGTCTTGACAATTCAAAATGTATAATATATTATTTGAATGAAAATGATATTATAAAAGTTATGAATAGAAAAAGCCAAAATAAAATCTATTCGTTCAGAAATTATAATATATAATTTTAAAGTTATATATATAATGAAACCATATGTTTTGATAAATGTTTACAAACTAGAAAGGATTGGAAAATGGAAATTTTGCAGCTAAAATATTTTTATGCATTGGCTCAGACGCAGCATGTGACGAGGACTGCAGAACAGCTTCATATTGCACAGCCGGCATTGACACAGACGATACACAGACTAGAAAAAGAGTTGGGGGTAAAATTGTTCCGTTCCAGCGGCAGGAATATTGTATTGACGGAGTCGGGCAAGTATCTGCAGGGAAAACTGGCACCGATTTTAAAGAGTTTGAATGAGATACCGGGAGAGCTGCAGGAATTGTCCAGTTCAAGAAAAAAGATTCTAAGGATTAATGTGCTTGCGGCTTCTACTGTTATTACAGATACAATTATTGCATTTCAGAAGCTTCATAACGGAATCAATTTCCAGATTGTTCAGAACAGTCAGGCAGAAGATGCGGATATTACGATATTTACCAGGGAATTTTTCCAGGTACCTAATAACACAAAAGAAAACTACTATATTTTTACGGAAAAAATATTCTTGGCAGTACCGAAACCTTCGAAGTATTCTGAACGAAGCAGCATTGAATTAAGTGAGATGGCAGGCAGAGAATTTATATCTCTTGCCGGTTCCAGAAGCTTGCGTACGATTTGCGACCGTTTCTGTATGCATGCCGGTTTCCGTCCGGATGTGGTTTTTGAAAGCGATAGTCCTGAGGCTGTAAAAAATCTGATTGGTGCCAGTATCGGTGTAGGCTTTTGGCCTCAATACACATGGGGCAGTCCTGATATGAACCGTATGGCATTAATACCAATCTCAAATCCCCAGTGCCAGAGAGATATCGTGGTACAACTTCACAAAAATGATGATGAATGCCAGGAGGCAGAGGCGTATTTTTCATATTTGAGAGAATATTTTGAACGATTGAAGTAAAGTCTTCTTTTTCGCAAAGTTGTAACATCCTCAAAATCGTGATATACTTATACTTAACATTTGAGATGGGACTGTGTCAGTTCATGGGAATTATACAGAAGAGGAGAATCAATATGAAAAAAAAGGAAGAAATTGCTCAGGTTTTATTTGATAAGGAATTGTCACCGAAAGAGTTGGAAGTCCTGGAATGCCTCTGGTCGGTGAAAAAGGCAAAAAGCGTGCCTAAGATAGTCAAAATGCTTACGGAAAAAACAGAGCAGAAATATGCGGAATCTACCGTGAGAACGTTCCTTACGAGAATCGAAAAAAAAGGGTATGTACGTCGTTTTAAAGATGGTCAGAATTATTATTATGAGCCTACAGTAACGGAAAAAGAATATCGTATGCATCAGCATATCAAATATATAGATGCCAATATCCGGGATGAGATTTATGATGTAATTCTGGAGTTGCTTAAAAGAGGAAAATTTTCCAAAAAAGAAATAAAGACGATGAAAAAAGTAATTAACGATATGGAGAAATAAGAGGAAGAGATTATGATGGGATATACGGTTTTTCAATGGATGACATTCTTTTATATTTATAGCTTTTTCGGCTGGATATGGGAATCATGTTATGTATCTGCGAAACATGGAAAGTGGGTAAACAGAGGATTTTTGAAAGGACCGATGCTTCCGATTTATGGAAGTGGAGCGGTGATGATGCTGGTCGTATCGTTTCCTTTTCGGGGAAATTATGTATTGACCTATATATCGGGAGTGATAGGCGCCACAGCTTTGGAGTATGTGACCGGCTGGGTGATGGAAAAACTTTTTAAAGTGAGATATTGGGATTACAGCAATATGAAGATTCAGCTGCATGGTTATATCTGTCTGGCATCTTCCCTTACATGGGGTGTGTTCACCCTGATTATGACGGATATTATACATCCTGAGATATCAAGGCTTGTGGATACAATTCTGAGTGAAGAGCTGGATGCAATTATTGTGATTATAATTACGGTTATATTTGTTTATGATACGGTAGTATCGGCAAAAGCAGCACTGGATATGTCAAAGGCACTGGAAGCTATGGAGAAACTCCGCAGCGATATGGAAAGTATGCAGGTACAGATTGCATTGCTTAAGAAAGAAACAGCAGATTATATGAATACCAAGAAGGAACAACTGAGGGAATTGGAATATAAGAGAAATCAGCTGGCATCCCATAAAAACGATGTGATTGGAAAAATTACAGGCATGCAAAAAGGACTTCTCATGAGAAATCCTTCTGTTCGTGCAGAAAGATTCGAAAAGTCCCTGAAAGAATTAAAAGAAAAGTATATAAAGCAGGATTAATTGTACTGCAAGGATGAGAGGCATTCCGACTACAAAATACCAGTGTCTTGTTTTGTGGTGGAATACTCTCATTCCCACGATTGAGCCAATACTTCCACCAAGGAGGGCAAAGAGAAACAACGTTTTTTCGGAAACTCTCCATTGGTGGTTTTTTGCACGCTTTTTGTCGATTCCCATAGACAGGAAACCGCAAAGAGTTATCAGAATTCCATAGATTACCATAAATGTTTAAAGTCCTTTCATGTGGTCGAGAACTTTGCCTTGAACAATATCATGTACCCGTTCAGCCAGAAATTTTTTATCTTCTTTGCTCAGGTTATCTGTCATAATCGGTTCACAGTATTCAATGATAACATGGGCTTTTTTGATGAAAGGAAACTGGTTCTCAAAAATGGCACTTGTATTATTGATTGCTACGGGAACAATAGGAACATTGGCTTTTTCGGCCATTTTTAAACTGCCTCCCTTAAATTCAGCCATGGTATCATCGGATTTTGCTCTTGTTCCTTCCGGAAAGATAAAAATAGAAATACCATTCTGGAGTTTTTCTACACCATCATGAATCATTTTCAAACCTTCTTTTGGGCTGGAACGGTCAAGAAAAAGACAATTCATATTTACCATCCATTGTGCAAGAATAGGGACTTTTTTGATTTCAATTTTTGATACAAATCCCATCAGCGGAGGTAAAATACTATAATTTAATATAATATCAAAGTAACTTCTGTGATTACCAACGAACAAAACAGGCTGATTTTTTGGTACATTTTCCAGACCTATGATATCTACTTTCGTTCCGGAAAGCAGACGTACCAGATAAAAAGTTTTTGTGACAAGAAAATAGGAAAAATAATCCTTGGCAGTTTTGCTAAAGCATCCAATCAGCCAGGCAAGGGGCAGCGTGATAATGCTTAAGATAAAGAACAAAATTACGGTAAGTCCTACTATAATTAATCTGAACATGGTACAATCCTCACTTTTTTAGAGTTATTCTAGAATGATTTTATCATTCCTGGATGGCAAATTCAAGAAAAATTATGTCAAAATTATGTTGCTATTTACGTCTGCTGATGTTAGAATGAAGAATATATGCAAAAATAGGAGGAAAAACAGAGTGAAGACATTTTTTATAATATTGGGAATTGTACTCATTATATTACTAATTGCATTAGTTGTTTTATATTTTGTTGGAAGAAAATTGCAGAAAAAGCAGGAATCCCAGCAGGAAGCCATGGATGCGGCAGCTCAGCAGATGGATTTGTTTATTATTGATTTGAAGATGATGAAAGCGATGGATGCTAATCTTCCGAAGATAGTTACAGAGCAGATTCCAAAGTACATGCGGAGAGCAAAGCTCCCGGTTGTAAAGGCAAAGGTAGGTCCAAGGATTATGTCGCTTATTTGTGATGCAAAGGTATTTGATACTTTGGCTCCGAAACAGGAAGTAAAAGCAACTGTAAGCGGCATTTATATTACAGCAGCCAGAAGAATTCGAGGACCGATTGTGGAATCAGACCCAAAGAAGAGAAAAGCACAGAGAAAGCAGGAGAAAAAAGCGGCAAAGGCGGCAGCAAAAGAGGCCGGAAAAAAAGCAAAATAATAAAAACGGGAGGAAAGGACCAGGGAATATCATGGTCTGAACCTCTCGTTTTTCACAATTTTTTTATGGATGTAGCATTGTTAAAACAATGTAAATGTGTTATGATTATAGAGATTGCGTGTTTGCGGTTATAGAATATTGCAGGAGGAATATATGCGGGAGCATATAGTTAGAAAAGAATATGTCTGAAAATAAAAATGTATTATCATTTTGGAAAAGTACAGGGGCGGATATAAAATTTTTGATGTTGATACTGGTGGGCTTTATGCTCTTGATTTTTGACCAGCATGTGACCTGCAGCTGGCTGAATGGCATTTATCCGGCGTTTCAGCAATCATATAATATCAATGAAGAATTTCAGCTCTATACATTGAATTATGTTTTTGGAATGAAAGCGAATATATACGAGTATTCAATCGGAGAGATTTCCTATCATTTAAAGGTTGATATTTTTCCTGATTTAATCGGATATATCTTTATTACCATCGGTCTGTTGAAATTGTCAGGAAAAACAAAAATTTTTAATATTTCAGCTATGACCTCTATGTTTTCTATTATATTATATGTAGTTATCCGGCTCCTTCCTTTTATTTTTAACGGGGAACAGTTAAGTTATCTTTGCTTTTGGCTTGTTATCGCACAGTTTGGATTAGATATTTGTATTGGATATATGTTCGTCTATGGAATTTGTGATTTGCTTCAGGGTTACCAATATGTAAGGGATAGAAAGGCTATTGGAATATCCTGGTTTGTCACAGTGATTGTAAATGCAGCAGTTTTGTTGCTCTCATGGCTTTCTGCAGTTATCAATCCTGCATTGCTGACATTTTACAATATGTTTGATCTGGCAGTGAATCTGCTATTCTTTTATTTTGTATTCCGAATCAGGGACTATATTTTTGGATACCGCAAGGCATAGGAGAACGTAATATGAAGACAAAAACACAGAAGGGAATTATTTTATTTGCTTTGGGAATATTAATGGCAGGGCTGAATATTCATTTTGCTCTGGGGCCGGATTATGGATACTCCATTGACGTGAGTGAGGGCATAAAAAAAGGAGGAATTACCTATATTCTCACATATCTGACGGGCGAAAAACTTAATATATACTTAAATCCTATCGGATACATACTGATTATCCTTGGCATCAGTATGACACGCAGAAAAGGGATTTACATCCGGAATATCCGGGTGGCAGCTGTAGTAGGTTTGCTCTCCAATCTGGCGAAAATCCTTCTGCCATTCATGTTTGACCAGTATCATCTTGTGAACAAAATCATCGTATGTATTATACTGGAAATCTTAGCGATGCTTGTGATTCTGTATTCCTTTACGCTGGAATGCAAAAAACAGGTAGATAATTATATGTACATGGAAGTGGGAAAGGATCTCACCTTTGCTACGGAATTATATGGTTTTGGTGTTGTGTGTAGTTATGTTATATTGCCGTTTCGGGCTTTATATATTTATTTTGCGAGAGGTGCATATGTAGTGATTGTAGCTGCTTATTGCATCGCAATTCTGTACTATGTATGGAAAACTTTAAAATATACAAAACAGCTTTCATTATTTGCTGAAAATTAAGAGGAAACCATGGAGGAAATGAAAAATGGAACTTAGAAATCTTACAATGTTGACAGATTTATATGAGCTTACTATGATGCAGGGATATTTCAAAAGTGGCTCTACAGAAAAAGTAATCTTTGACGTATTTTACAGGGTAAATCCGTGTGATGGCGGTTATGCCATTGCATGTGGTCTGGAGCAGGTCATTGATTATATTAAAAACTTGAAATTCTCTTATGAGGATCTGGAATATTTGAGAAGTCTCAATTTATTTGATGAAGAATTTCTGGCGTATCTTGGTTCTTTCCATTTTACCGGAGATATTTATGCGATTCCGGAAGGAACAGTTGTATTCCCTATGGAGCCACTGGTAAAAGTAGTTGCACCGATTATGGAAGCACAGCTTCTGGAAACAGCGATTCTTAACATTGTAAATCATCAGAGTCTGATTGCTACAAAAGCTTCCAGAGTCTGCTATGCGGCAAAAGGTGATGGGATCATGGAATTTGGTCTTAGGCGTGCACAGGGACCGGATGCAGGAATCTATGGTGCCAGAGCAGCCGTTATCGGTGGATGTATCGGAACATCCTGTGTGCTGACAGGTCAGAAGTGGGATGTGGCGGTAAAAGGAACCCATGCACATAGCTGGGTTATGAGCTTTAAAGATGAGTATACAGCATTCAAGACATATGCGGATTTATATCCAAATGCATGTCTGCTTTTGGTAGATACTTATGACACATTGCGTTCCGGCGTGCCAAATGCGATTCGTGTATTTAAAGAGATGAGGGAAGCGGGCATCGAACTGAAAAACTATGGAATCAGACTGGATAGCGGAGATCTGGCATATCTGTCAAAGAAGGCAAGAAAAATGCTGGATGAAGCCGGTTTCACAGATGCCATTATTTCAGCATCCAGTGATTTGGATGAATATCTGATTGAAAGCTTAAAGGCCCAGGGAGCAGCCATTACTTCATGGGGTGTAGGAACAAATCTGATTACATCCAAGGATTGCCCTTCTTTCGGAGGTGTTTATAAGCTGGCAGCAGTAATGGGAGAAGACGGTGAATTTATTCCTAAGATTAAGATTTCTGAAAACACAATTAAAATCACAAATCCGGGTAATAAGACTGTATATCGTTTTTATGATAAGGAAACAGGTAAACTGAAAGCAGATCTGATCGCACTGGCAGATGAAACTTTTGATGAAAATGAAGATTTACAGATTTTTGATCCGATAGAGACATGGAAAAAGACAACTTTGGAAGCAGGAACCTACAAGATTAGAGAAATTATGGTGAAAATTTTTGATAATGGAATCTGTGTATATGATTCACCAAAGGTTTCACAAATCAAAGAGTATTGTCAGAAAGAACTGGATACATTGTGGGATGAAACAAGAAGATTCGTAAATCCTCATAAGGTTTATGTGGATTTATCCGACAAATTATACAAAATAAAGACCGAATTATTGAATAAAGATGAAGAATTTAAACAAAATTCATAATATTTACTAAAATGGTGAAAGAAAACAAGACAGTTTGGATTTTATGTGCTATAATAATATTGATATTATTAAGCTCGTTTATAATTATTATATGGAAGAAGACCGATGACTCAGGGGGAAAGTATGCACAAATTTACCAAAATGGGAAATTAGTCAGAGAGATAGATTTGAATGCAGTGGAAGAGAGCTATACCTTTGAAATCATCGGTGAGAATGGCGCAACGAATGTAATAGAGGTTCGAAAAGGCGAAATTGGTATGAAATCAGCCAACTGTCCTGATTATTTGTGTGTGGATATGGGATTTATCAGTTCAGGGAATATACCAGTGACTTGTTTGCCGAACCATATTGTAATTAAGATTACGTCAGATGCATCAGAACAGGAAACATTTGATGCAGTGGTGTATTAAGCGGCAATCAAAGAAATTGAGGTGTAGCAGTGGAAAAAGAATTATCACAAGAAATATCATCGGCGAAAATTGATTATCTGACAGGCGAATTGAACCGAAGAGGTTTGTATGAGTTCTTTTCACATATTCCGGAAGATACGGATGTCAATTTTATGTTTCTGGACATTGACAATTTCAAGGGAGTAAACGACACTTATGGTCATGCCATGGGAGATAAGCTGCTTGTAGAAGTTGCGAAAACAATCAAAAGCAGAATTGGGGACTCTTTACTGGCAAGAATCGGCGGTGATGAGTTTGTTGTAATGCCCTCATCGGAACTGTTGGAACGGGCTGTCATTGGAATGGCAGAAAGCATTCTTAATTCGGTGAATAGTATTGACATCAGCCTTGAGATACGCTCCATTATATCTTTTAGTATAGGGATCGTTATGCATCAGAAGAAGTCTCAGGGCCTGGATAATATTATGCCGAAGTGTGATGCGGCTATGTATGAGGCAAAGAGAAGAGGAAAGAACGGATACGTTTTGTATAGTACCATTGAAGACCTTTTTGAATTGAAACAGATCGTGGACAGGGAAAAAAACAAAGCGCTTCAAAATGGTGAATTTGAAGTGAGATATATTCCTGTTATGAATATTACATCTTCGGAGCTGATGGCTGCCAAAGCTTATGTAGTGTGGAACAGAAATAACGGGATATGGCGTGAAGAGATGTTTAAAAGCATTTTTGAGGAAAATGGTTTTATTCTTGAACTGGAAAAATATGAATTAACCAATATCTTTAAAATGATAGCGGAAACAGAGAAATCAGGAATACACACGTTGCCGGTTATATTTACTATTTCGGAAATCAATATTAACCGCATTGGTTTTGCGGAAGAACTTCTGAAAAAGTCGAAAGCCATGGGTGTTGAACCGGGGAGTCTGATTATACAGTTAGATCATGTCAATGAGCGAATGGATGCAAGGAGAGTAATCTATTTCTTTAAAAACCTGAAAGAATTAGGTTTTGGAACGGCATTCAAGGGATTTGGAAGTTCAGGAGAGTCTTTGCAGCTCATAAAAAATTTATCTCTTGATTATGTCAGTGTGGGAAAAGATATTGTAGACAACATGCTGAATGATAAACGTGAAAGTTTGTTTGTAAAAAATATCTTATCCCTGATTAATGATATGAATTATGAAGCTATCATGGAAGGAATCAGCAATGCCATGCAGATCCGTTATCTCACGGCTTACGGATGTAATCTGGGCAGTGGAACGATGTTCTCAGAGGACCTGAGTGAGGAAGCATACCGTGCATTTGTAGAAAAAAACACATTAGCCGAAAGAAAATGCATTGAGTTTGAGTTTAAAAATAATCTCAATGATGTAACACAAGATTATACAGGAGTTTATCTTGGAAATGGAAAAGAACAATATGTTTATGATGATATTTTGAAAAAAGAAGTGTTGTATTTGCCGGGCGGAAGCACTTTTCAGAGCGTGGTGGAGTTTCCGGCAGAAATTATGGAAACCGCCAGTTATTCTGTGGTGTTGCGATTCAGGGCGAATAATTTTCACAATTGGACGTCTCTGTTATATGTGTCATATGAGGATGGCTTTATGTCTTTCATGCCATATGCCTGGAGTGGTCTTTCCATGTATCGTATCAAGGGGGATATAAGAGATGATGTCTGGTATGATTCTATAGGAAATAAAATTGATAAAGAATGGCATACAGTAGTCATTACTTATAATCATAAGAGCAGTATTGCCAAATTATACACAGATGGAAAATTTGTGGCAATTAGGGACAATGTAATATTGTTAGACCGGCCAAAACGTCTGGTGCTGGGAGGAGATATCTATGCGGATTCTTTTGAAGGATTTGTAGATTCTCTGACGTTTTATGATTATGTGCTGGATCAGAAAGAGATTGAAAAAATGTACGAACAGCAGATTTAGCATTGACAAGGGAAAATTTAAAATATATAATAAAAGTCACAAAACCATAGGAAAAACGAAGACGAAGACAGTAGTTATTATGCGAACGTTTCAGAGAGCCTGTGCAGGTGGAAGCAGGTACCAGTAGCATTTTAATGAAAATCACTTCCGAGTTTCAAATTGAAGGTCGTATGGGCTGACCGGTAGAGGATGACGTAATTCCGGCGTTAACGGGAAACATATAAAAGCTTCGGCGGAGTATGAGTGTAACAGGTGGTAACGAGAAAATAAAGCCTCGTCCTTTTACAGGACGAGGCTGTTTTATTTTTTAAAGGAGTGAAAAAAAGAGATGTTGTATGAAAAAGTTTCCACAGATATGAATTTTGTGGAGAGAGAAAAAAAGACAGAACAGTTCTGGAAAGAAAACAGGATTTTTGAAAAAAGTATGGAAAACCGCAAGGAAGGTGAGACTTATACCTTCTATGACGGACCGCCTACAGCCAACGGAAAGCCTCATATCGGACATGTGCTTACCCGTGTCATTAAGGATATGATTCCTAGATATAGAACAATGAAAGGTTATATGGTTCCTCGTAAAGCAGGCTGGGATACCCATGGACTTCCGGTTGAAATTGAAGTGGAAAAGAAATTGGGACTGGATGGAAAAGATCAGATAGAGAATTATGGTCTGGAACCATTCATCAAAGAATGTAAGGAATCTGTATGGAAATATAAAGGTATGTGGGAAGATTTCTCAGGAACTGTTGGTTTCTGGGCAGATATGGACAACCCATATGTTACCTATGATAATAACTTTATCGAGTCAGAGTGGTGGGCATTGAAAGAAATCTGGAAAAAAGGTTTGCTGTATAAGGGATTTAAGATTGTGCCTTACTGCCCGAGATGTGGTACTCCACTGTCTGCACAGGAAGTAGCACAGGGCTATAAGACGGTGAAGGAGCGCTCTGCCATCGTAAGATTCAAAGTGACAGGAGAAGATGCGTATTTCCTGGCATGGACCACAACTCCATGGACTCTGCCATCAAATGTGGCACTTTGCGTAAATCCGGAAGAAACTTATGCAAAAGTTAAGGCAGCAGACGGATTTACTTATTATATGGCATCAGCACTGTTAGATACAGTATTAGGAAAGCTGGCCACAGAGGAGACTCCTGCCTACGAAATTCTTGAGACATATAAGGGAAAAGATTTAGAATATAAAGAATATGAACCATTATTTGCCTGTGCAAAGGAAGTGGCAGATAAACAGAATAAGAAAGGATTTTTCGTTACCTGCGATAACTATGTTACCATGACAGATGGTACAGGTATTGTTCATATTGCCCCTGCATTTGGTGAGGATGATGCAAATGTGGGAAGAAATTATGACCTTCCATTTGTACAGTTTGTCAACGGAAAGGGCGAACTCACAGAAGAAACACCATTTGCCGGATTGTTTGTAAAGAAAGCAGATCCTGAGGTAATCAAAGATCTGGATGCGAGAAATCAGCTTTATGATGCTCCAAAATTCGAGCATGAATATCCGCATTGCTGGAGATGTGATACTCCACTGATTTATTATGCGAGGGAATCCTGGTATATAAGAGAAACCGCGGTAAAGGATGATTTGATCAGAAATAATAATACTGTAAACTGGATACCGGAATCTATCGGTAAGGGACGTTTCGGTAACTGGCTGGAAAATATACAGGATTGGGCAATTTCAAGAAACCGTTACTGGGGTACTCCGTTGAATATCTGGGAGTGTGAGTGCGGTCATCAGGAATGTATCGGAAGCCGTGCAGAGCTGGCAGAGCGTGCCGAAGACCCGAAGGCAGCAGAAGTAGAGCTTCACAGACCATATATTGATGAAGTGACATTTACCTGTCCGGAGTGTGGAAAAACTATGAAGCGTGTTCCAGAAGTAATTGACTGCTGGTTTGATTCAGGAGCCATGCCTTTTGCACAGCATCATTATCCATTTGAAAATAAAGAATTATTTGAGCAGCAGTTCCCGGCACAGTTTATTTCAGAGGCAGTAGACCAGACAAGAGGCTGGTTCCATTCTCTTATGGCAGAATCTACCCTGTTATTTAATAAAGCTCCATATGAAAATGTAATCGTTCTCGGCCATGTACAGGATGAGAATGGACAGAAGATGAGTAAGTCCAAGGGTAATGCGGTAGATCCGTTTGAAGCATTACAGACCCACGGAGCAGATGCTATCCGTTGGTATTTCTATATAAACAGTGCCCCATGGCTTCCAAACAGATTTCATGATAAGGCAGTGACAGAAGGACAGAGAAAGTTTATGGGTACCTTATGGAATACTTATGCATTCTATGTACTTTATGCTAACATTGATGAATTTGATCCTTCAAAATATTCTTTGGAATATGACAAGCTTCCGGTGATGGATAAGTGGCTCTTATCAAAACTCTATACAGTAATTGGTGAGGTGGATAACAATCTGGAAAATTACAGAATTCCTGAAGCTGCAAGAGCATTGCAGGATTTTGTGGATGAGATGAGCAACTGGTATGTAAGACGTTCCAGAGAACGTTTCTGGGCAAAGGGAATGGAGCAGGATAAGATTAATGCTTACATGACGTTGTATACAGCACTTGTGGAGATTTCTAAGGCGGCAGCACCAATGATTCCGTTTATGACAGAAGATATCTACCAGAATCTTGTGAGAAATATTGACAAAAATGCTCCGGAAAGTATTCATCTCTGTGACTTCCCTGTAGTTAAGGAAGAGTGGATTGACAAAGAGCTGGAAGATAATATGGAAAAGGTTCTTGACATTGTTGTTATGGGACGTGCCTGCAGAAATGAGTCTAATATTAAGAACAGACAGCCGATTGGAAAAATGTATGTGAAAGCAGATTATGAGTTGTCTGATTTCTATAAAGATATTATCGCAGATGAATTAAATGTTAAGACATGCGAATTTACAGATGACGTTAGAAACTTTACTACTTATATCTTTAAGCCTCAGTTAAAAACAGTAGGTCCGAAATATGGAAAGCAGCTTGGTGCAATTAAAAATTATCTTTCTGAATTGGATGGAAATGCAGCTATGGATGACCTGGAGGCAAACGGAGCACTGAAGTTTGCAGCAGGCGATGTGCAGGTTGAATTGACAAAAGAAGACCTTTTGATTGAGATGACCCAGATGGAAGGATACGTTTCCCAGAATGATCACGGAGTAACAGTTGTTCTGGATACGAATCTGACACCGGAACTAATCGAAGAGGGATTTGTGAGAGAAATACTGAGCAAAATCCAGACTATGAGAAAAGAAGCCGGTTTTGAGGTAATGGACAGAATCAACATTTATGTTGATAAAAATGACAATATCATCCGCATTTTGCAGAAAAATAAAGAAGAAATCATGTCAGAAGTATTGGCAAATGATGTTATCTTTGGTAAAATGGATGGGTATAATAAACAGTGGAATATCAACGGCGAAAATGTAGAACTGGGCGTTGAAAAACAATAACATAATATAAATGGAGGTATATATGTCAGAAATTGGAACATTCTCTAAAGAGGAGTTTAAGAAGCAGGTAAAGGATTACGTAAAAGTTGTCTCAAGAAAGACGATTGAGGAAGCTTCTGATATCGATGTTTATACAGGTGTAGCATACGGATTAAAAGATTTTATTATAGATCAGTGGATAGCTACCCATAAAGAGTACGAAAAACAGGATGCAAAGACAGTGTATTATCTTTCGATGGAATTCCTTACCGGACGTGCACTGGGAAATATTATCATTAATCTTTCCGCATGTAATGAAATAAAGGAGGCCATTGCAGAGTTAGGTCTTGATTTAAACTTGATCGAAGATCAGGAGCCGGATGCAGCTCTTGGTAACGGTGGTCTGGGAAGACTGGCAGCATGTTTTCTGGATTCCCTTGCAACTTTGGGATATCCTGCATATGGATGTGGTATCCGTTATAAATACGGTATGTTTAAGCAGAAGATTGTAGACGGATATCAGGTCGAAGTGCCGGATGAATGGTTAAAGGATGGAAATCCATTCGAAGTAAGACGTGATGAGTATGCATGTGAAGTACGTTTTGGCGGTTATACCAAGTGGGTAACAGGCGAAGATGGAAGAGAACGTGTGGTTCAGGACGGATATCGCTCTGTAAGAGCAATTCCATATGATCTTCCGATTGTAGGTTATGGAAATAATATCGTAAATACATTGAGAATCTGGGATGCAGAGCCGGTACAGCGTTTTGTATTGGATTCATTCAACAAAGGTGATTACATAAAAGCAACAGAGGAAGAATCTCTCGCAAAAAATATTGTAGAAGTATTGTATCCTTGTGATGATCATTATGCAGGTAAGGAATTGAGACTGAAACAGCAGTATTTCTTTGTATCTGCCAGTGTACAGACTGCTATTAAAAAATATCTGGATAACCACGACGATATTATGAAATTACCTGAAAAGGTAGTATTCCAGTTAAATGACACTCATCCAACCATTTGCGTGGCAGAACTTATGAGACTTTTGATGGATGTATATGATCTGACATGGGATGATGCGTGGAAAATCACAACACAGTGTTGTGCATACACAAATCATACGATTATGGCAGAAGCATTGGAGAAATGGCCAATCGAACTGTTCTCAAAGCTGCTTCCTAGATGTTATCAGATTATTGAAGAAATCAACAGAAGATTCCAGCTGGAGATTTCTGCAAAATATCCTGGCAATCAGGAAAAGCAGAAAAAAATGGCGATTATCTATGATGGACAGGTGAAGATGGCAAACCTTGCTATATATGCAGGCTTTTCTGTAAATGGTGTGGCAAGACTGCACACTGAGATTCTGAAGAATCAGGAATTAAAAGATTTCTATGAAATGATGCCTGAAAAATTCAACAATAAGACAAATGGTATCACACAGAGAAGATTCCTTCTTCATGGTAATCCGCTTCTTGCAGACTGGGTATCAAATAAAATTGGTTCTGAATGGATTACAGACCTGAGCAAGATTAAGAAACTGGAAATATATGCAGATGACGCAAAATGCCAGGCTGAGTTTATGAATATTAAGTATCAGAACAAGTTGAGACTTGCAAAATACATTAAGGAACATAACGGAATCGATGTTGATCCACGTTCTATCTTTGATGTACAGGTAAAGAGACTGCATGAGTATAAGAGACAGTTGTTAAATATTCTTCATGTAATGTATCTCTATAATCAGATTAAAGAACATCCGGAGATGGATTTTTATCCAAGAACATTTATTTTCGGTGCAAAAGCAGCAGCGGGATACAGACGAGCAAAGCTTACAATTAAGCTCATTAACAGTGTGGCAGATGTAATCAACAATGATAAGTCCATTGATGGAAAAATCAAGGTGGTATTTATCGAGAACTATCGCGTATCCAATGCAGAGTGGATATTTGCCGCAGCAGATGTCAGCGAACAGATTTCCACCGCCAGCAAGGAGGCTTCCGGTACAGGTAATATGAAGTTCATGTTAAATGGTGCCCTTACTCTGGGAACAATGGATGGTGCTAATGTAGAGATTGTAGAAGAAGTAGGCGAAGAGAACGCATTTATCTTCGGATTATCTTCTGACGAGGTAATCAATTACGAGCAGAATGGCGGATACAATCCGATGGAAATCTTTAATAACAATATGGATGTAAGAAAAGTACTGATGCAGTTAATCAATGGTACTTATGCACCGGATGATTCAGAGAGATTCAGGGAAATCTACGATTCTCTCCTTACAAATAAGTATGGAAGACCGGATGTATACTTTATCTTAAAAGATTTCGAGTCTTATGTCCAGGCTCAGAAAAAGGTAGAGGAAGCTTATAAAAATGAAGCAGGCTGGGCAAAATCAGCAATCCTTAATGTGGCTAATGTTGGAAAATTCTCATCAGACAGAACTATTGAGGAGTATGTAAAAGACATCTGGCACTTAGAAAAAGTTAAGGTTGAGATGTAAAATAGAAGTGCCGATTTTTACAAGAATAAAAGAATCTGTTTTGATATGATTCGAGCTATAGAAAACAAAGGTGTTTTATGGCACCTTTGTTTTTTTTTCTTAAGAAAGGAGAACAGATATGAGTGAAACATCAAAAGTAGATTTCTTATATTTAAACGAAAAAGACATGATTGAAGCCGGAGTGCTGGACGGAAAAGAGTGTATCGACGTAATGTGTGAAGTGATGGCACTTTTAAGTGAAGGAGATTACAGACTCGGTGGTCCCAATGCCAATTATCATGGAATTGCTTTAAGCTTCCCGAAAGAGCCTGAATTTCCTAATATGCCAAAGGATGGTCCGGACAGACGTTACATGGCCATGCCTGCATATCTGGGCGGACGTTTTCATAAGACCGGCCAGAAATGGTATGGTTCCAATAAGGAAAATATTGAAAAAGGATTGCCAAGATCGATTTTAATGGTTACGTTAAATGATGCAGATACAGGGGCACCGATTGCCTATATGTCAGGAAATCTCATTAGTGCTATGCGTACCGGGGCTGTGCCTTTTGTGGCAGCCAGATATGTGGCCAGGAAAGATTCGTCTGTTCTTGCGATTATCGGAGCTGGTGTCATCGGTACGGCTAGTGTCCGCTGTGCTTTGGCAGATTATCCATCTATTAAGACAATCAAAATCAAGGCTGGAAGTGTTAATTCAGTCACTGCAAAACGTCTGGAAACATATATTCATGAACATTATCCGGAAGTAGAGACAGTACAAATCTGTGAAACATTGGAAGAGGCAGTCAGAGATTCTGATATTATATGCGAAGCGGTATCTGTCAAAAATGAAGACGATAAGCCGTTTATTAAAGAGGAGTGGATTAAGCCGGGGGCTGTGATTTTATCCTCTATGAATCTGCTGTTTGACGATGATTTCCTTCAGCACAGAGCTTCTCTGGTGATTGATAACTGGATGATGTATGAGGAATTTCTTGAAAATGAACTGGAGCGTCAGAAAAAAGAAGGCATAAAGCGTCCGTTAGGTATTCTCGGTTCAAATCTTCTGAATATGGTGAATCATGGGACATTGAAAAAAGAAAGTGTTCCGTTGATTGGAGATTTAGTCAGAGGTATCGCACCGGGAAGAACCTCCGAGGATCAGATTTTTGTGGTACGCGCCTGTGGTATGCCGATTGAAGACGTGGGATGGGGTTACACCTGCTATGAAAATGCCTTGAAACGTGGTATCGGAACTAAGTTAAACCTTTGGGACGAACCATACTTATATTAAAAAAACTTGACATTCCCATTATGCATGGCTATAATAAGCCCATATCAAAGGAGATTTTTGCCCCGGGCAGAAGTCTCCTTATTTCATATTATAGGAAATTCCGAGGTATTGATTATGGGAATGGAATATTTACAGTTTAAACAACCGTTTTGGGTATTGGCAAATAAACAATATTATAAACATACCATGATGTGTGGAGGAATTGACCATTTTTATGGGTTTGTGGCGGAGGGTACGGATGAAAAAGAAATCAGTGTGCCAGATGGTTGTGTGGATATTATTTTTTGTTGCGATGAAAAAAATCCATATGTGAAATTGATGGGAACTGTAACACAGGCAGAGGAATTCGGTCTTGTCAGCGGTGCGCGGTATTTTGGTGTCCGCTTTTTGCCGGGATATTATGCTTCTATGGGACCTGTTGGATTTCATGAACTACCCATGGGAGGGATTCCTCTTGATGACATCATTGGAGTGCACGGTGCATATGAGTCTATTTTTCTTCATCAGGATTTTTGCTGTCAGGTAAATATTTTTATGAACGAATTCTGCCATGGTTCTTTGGGACAAGCCATAAGCAGGCAGCAAAACCCGATATTTCAAAGCGTAATGCAGATGATATTAACTGAACATGGAAATATTTCTGTGAAAGAACTGGCAGAGCAGACATATTATTCTGAAAGAAGAATAAGAGATATTTTTTCGAGTGCGATGGGAATCAGTCTGAAACAATTTTCGGATATCGTACGTTTTCAGTCTCTGCTTAGCTGCCTGAACGAATCTGGTAGAAAAGGACAGATGAATCTGGCAGATTTGTCTGTGAAAATGGGTTATTATGATCAGGCTCATATGTCAAAAAAATTTAAAGAATATTCTTTTTATTCCCCTAAAAAATATATTACCAAGGTGTATAATGTAAATTATCAGGAACTAATTAATTTAGTATAAAAAATAGGAGGTCAGATATGCAGAATTTTTTTTATTCGATACCTACCAAGGTTGAGTTTGGTAAGGGAGCAGTGGCAAGACTGCCGGAATTTGTGAAAGAATTTGGAGACAGAGTACTGATTGTATATGGTGGCGGTAGTATCAAGCGAAGCGGATTATATGATACAGTAGTGAAGCTTCTGGATGATCATGGCATTTATCATATAGAGCTTTCTGGTGTGGAGCCGAATCCAAGAGTTACCACAGCCAACCGTGGGGTAAAAATCTGTCGCGAAGAAAACATAGATGTAATTCTTCCGATTGGCGGAGGTAGTACCATTGATTGTGCGAAGGCCATAGCGGCAGGATATTATTATGATGGAGATGTATGGGATATGGTATTAGATAATTCATTGATCACAGATGCACTCCCTCTGATCACCATACTGACACTGGCAGCTACCGGTTCAGAGATGGATATTTTTTCTGTCATTTCCAATATGGAAACAAATGAAAAACTGGGTCTGGATGGATATGTATTGTATCCAAAATATTCGATTCTCGATCCGGAATATACTTATTCCGTACCAAAATACCAGACAGCATCCGGAACAGCAGATATTATGTCACATATTTTTGAAGTATACTTTAATGGAGTAGAAGGTACTTATATGCAGGAACGGGTGATGGAAGGTTTATTGAAAACCTGCGTTCATTATGGTCCTATCGCCTGTGAGAAACCGGATGATTACGATGCCAGGGCAAATCTCATGTGGACAGCCAGCTGGGCCATCAATGGCTTTATTTCCTGCGGAAAATCAGGTCCATGGCCATGTCACGCCATGGAACATCAGCTTAGTGCATATTATGATGTCACCCATGGTCATGGTCTGGCCATACTGACTCCGGTCTGGATGGAATATATTTTAAATGATAAGACGGTGGATCTGTTTGTAAATTATGGAATATCCGTCTTTGGTATTTCTCCGGAACTGGATAAAATGGAGATTGCAAAACAGGCCATCCGGAAGACAAGAGAAGTATTTGAGACAATGGGATTATCATCGACTCTTCGCTCTATCGGTATTACAGACAAAGAGAAATTTGAAGTAATGGCAGAACAGGCTGTCGCAGGAGGAACAGAGCAATGTTTTGTGCCGTTGAGCAAAGAAGATGTAATGAAAATTTATGAGCTGTGTTTTTAACATGATTGTGACTATTCACGAAAATAAAGATCATAAATTAGTATTTATGGACAAATAAACCAAAACGCAAAAAAATAAAATTTATATGTTGACAATCAAAAATGGCTGTGTTAATATCTCAACCATAAAAATTGTTCTTTACAAAAACCCAAAAGAACAGTTCTGTTACATAGAAATATAAAAGAGGTCAAAGAAGACAGATATCTTCAATGACCTCTTTTTTTGTACTTGCAGAAGTCCAGCTAATAAATGTCAATAGAAAAATGAAAAAATTTTAATTTTATTATCTGACTAAAAAAGGGCGCACTTACCCCTTGGTGAAAATATCATTTTTCAAAGATATTGTTTGCTAAAGTCACAGTATTTTATGCAGC
>JAXFDY010000086.1:0-20597 GCA_034172985.1 Lachnospiraceae bacterium | reverse complement strand
TAATTACATCTATTCATTTATTCTCTACAACAAACGTTTCACATCCTGCTTGTTATATAAAAATCTTCTCACTTCCATAATCTTATCCTCACCCTCATCATCTATCACAACATAATAGACAACAAAGTTTTTCACATAAATTCTGTAATATGGATAGCGTCGTTCCCTTAAAGAACGATATGGTTCAAATGATTCTGCCACAGGCTGACGCTCTAATATCGCCGCTTCAACCTCATCCAATAAATCATTTGCAGCCTTTTCATTATGTAATTCTTCTGCGATATAAACAATCTTTTCCTCTAAATCTTTATAGAACAGTGACAAATATCGCAGCTTATACTTTGTATTAGCCATTTACCCTCCTTCTAAGATTAGAGAAAACTTCTTCATGCGTATATCTTCTGTCATCTTCTTCCGCAGCTTTATCCGCCATATCAAGAGCTGCTTCAATGCCATCTGTTAATCTTGAATATGCTTCCAGACTAAGCACAACCATTGCACCATAGCCGTTTTTTGTCAAATATACCGGTTCGCCACATGCAACTGCCTTCTCTACATCTGGAAACTTATTTCTTAAATCTGAAACTGGTCTAATCTGTATCATAAGAACCTCCTTGCAATGTTTATCATAATTTTATCATCATTTTATCTTTGAATATATTATAACCGATTAATCATGATTTTACAACAAGCAACTGCAACTAAAATTTTCAAATATATACAAGGTTCACAGTACGCAATATTTCTTATTATTTCGCGCAAAAAAATATAGGGAGCCTTTGCAGACTCCCTATACAATGTATAGCTTCAATTCCATCTTTTGGGGAAATCGAAATATGTTGTCCTCATAATAGAGCTTTGCACTCTTTTTCATGAAGTCCTTGGGTATTTCAAATGTCCCTAAAAACGTTGCATCTTCAATTAACGTGCTGAGTTGATAGCAGCCTGTGCTGCTGCTAATCTTGCGATTGGTACACGGAATGGTGAACAAGATACATAGTTAAGTCCTACCTTATGGCAGAATTCAACTGATGATGGATCTCCACCATGCTCGCCACAGATACCTAACTTGATGTTTGGTCTTGTAGCACGTCCTTTTTCTGCAGCCATCTTAACTAACTGGCCAACACCTGTCTGGTCAAGTTTTGCAAATGGATCTGATTCGTAAATCTTTGCCTGATAATAAGAATCAAGGAACTTACCGGCATCATCACGGGAGAATCCAAATGTCATCTGTGTAAGGTCGTTTGTTCCGAATGAGAAGAATTCAGCTTCTTCTGCGATCTGATCTGCTGTTAAAGCAGCTCTTGGAATTTCGATCATTGTACCGATATGGTATTCAATATCAGAATTCTTTTCTTTCTTGACTGCTTCTGCAACTTCTACAACTACATCCTTAACATACTTTAATTCTTTCTTTTCTCCAACAAGCGGAATCATGATTTCAGGAACGATATCATAGCCTTTTTCAGCCTTTACTTCAATTGCAGCTTCCATAACGGCTCTTGTCTGCATCTTAGCGATTTCAGGATATGTTACAGCAAGACGGCATCCTCTATGTCCCATCATAGGATTGAATTCATGTAAAGCATCGCATTTAGCCTTAACTTCTGCAACTGTTAATCCCATATCATCAGCTAATGCCTTGATATCTTCTTCTTCAGTAGGAACAAACTCATGAAGAGGTGGATCCAAGTAACGTACTGTCATTGGCTTTCCTTCAAGAACTTCATACATAGCCTTGAAATCTGCTTTCTGGAATTCTCCGATTGCCTTTAAAGCTTCCTCTCTCTGCTCCACTGTATCTGAAAGAATCATTCTTCTAAACTTAGGAATTCTGTCCTCTCCGAAGAACATATGCTCTGTACGGCAAAGACCGATACCTTCTGCACCAAGTTCAACAGCCTTTCTTGTATCAGCTGGTGTATCAGCGTTTGTTCTTACTGTAAGCTTTCTGTACTTATCAGCCCAACCCATGATTCTTCCAAAGTTACCACCAATCTCAGCTTCCTTAGTCTCGATATCACCTTTGTAAATCTTACCTGTTGTACCATCAAGTGAGATGTAATCTCCTTCATGGAAAGTATATCCGCCAAGTGAGAATTCTTTTGCTTCCTCATTGATCTTGATTTCGCCACATCCTGATACACAGCATGTACCCATACCACGAGCAACAACTGCAGCATGGCTTGTCATACCACCACGAACTGTCAGGATACCCTGTGAAGCATGCATACCTTCGATATCTTCCGGAGATGTCTCAAGACGAACAAGAATAACTCTTTCTCCTCTTCCGCCCATTCCAGCAGCCTTAGCATCATCTGCTGTAAAGTATACCTTACCTGCAGCTGCACCAGGAGACGCTGGAAGTGCTGAACCGATTACTTCGCCAGCCTTCAATGCTTCCGGAACGAATGTTGGATGTAATAACTGGTCTAAAGACTTAGCTTCAATTCTGCATACTGCTTCTTCTTCTGTAATCTGTCCTTCATCAACAAGATCACAAGCAATCTTGATGGCAGCAGGAGCTGTTCTCTTACCATTACGTGTCTGTAAGAAGTATAACTTGCCTTCCTCAATTGTAAACTCCATATCCTGCATATCATGGAAGTGATTTTCAAGATTCTGAGCTAATTCCATGAACTGCTTGTACACGTCAGGCATAGCCTCCTCAAGTGTTGTGATTGGCTGTGGTGTACGAACACCTGCAACAACGTCCTCACCCTGTGCATTTAAAAGGTACTCACCAAAGATACCTTTCTCACCTGTAGATGGGTTACGGGTAAATGCAACACCTGTACCTGATGTGTCACCCTTGTTACCAAATACCATTGTCTGTACGTTTACAGCAGTACCCCAGTCACCTGGAATATCATTCATACGTCTGTAAACGATAGCTCTTGGGTTGTCCCAGGAACGGAATACAGCCTTAACAGCACCCATAAGCTGTTCCTTTGGATCCTGTGGGAATTCTTCGCCGTTCATTGCTTCCTTATATACAGCTTTGAACTTTCCTGCTAATTCCTTCAGATCATCAGCTGTCAGCTCTGTATCATAAGTAACGCCCTTTGCTTCCTTCATTTCATCGATAATCTTCTCAAAGTATGACTTTGGAACTTCCATAACTACATCTGAGTACATCTGGATAAATCTTCTGTAGGAATCATATGCAAATCTAGGATTTCCTGTTTTCTTTGCAAATCCCTCTACAGCCACATCATTTAAACCAAGATTCAGAATAGTATCCATCATACCTGGCATAGATGCTCTCGCACCTGAACGCACAGAAACCAATAACGGATCTTCTGTATCGCCAAACTTCTTACCATTATGTTCCTCTAACCAAGCTAATGCTTCAAAAATCTGATCTTCGATTTCCTTTGAAATCTGCTTTCCGCAATTATAATACTCTGTACAAGCCTCTGTTGTAACTGTAAAGCCCTGTGGGATAGGCATGCCTAAGCCTGTCATTTCAGCCAGGTTACAGCCCTTACCACCAAGTAAGTTTCTCATCGCTGCACTACCTTCGCTAAATTTGTAAACCCATTTTCTTGACATTCTAAATGTTCCTCCTGTTAATGATAATTATATAGAGATACATATGGTCACATACTATACCATATGCCCAACCCTACGAACTCTGTAGCAGAATTTTAGTGCAAAAACACTAAAAAAATACTGTCCTTATTATAACATATTTTAGTACATAGTCAATATTTTTTCTTGTTTTCGACCGTTTTTTTATCTATATTTAACAAATCGACAAAAGAAAAAGCTCCTGTTTCACAGGCTCTCTGCCTATTTTACAAAAGCTTCTCCTTTGTTTCTGAAAAATACCTTTACGAACCATTCGCACCTTACGGCTCGAATGAATATCTTCATTGTTTAAGTACACGCAAAATGTGTTTTAATTTAATTGATCTATTTTTCCTGCACACCCGCAGAAATCCCTACCTCCTATTACATACAAAAATTCGCAAAATATATGTAGCAACACCAAAACGGTCACTATAAATTCAGAAAAAACAATTAAATATGCATATCAGAAACCGGTTTCTTTTTGTTTCCTCTGTATATAGTTTTAACATATTTTCCCCATATTGTCATTCAAATGTATGTTAACTTTATATGACAATAAATACCTTTATGACGATTGTTTTATCCGATAAGATTGTAACATTTATGGTAATTTTTAAAATGTTACGTTTTATCTCTTTCTATTTCCTTGTTTTTGTAATATTTTATTAATATATAGATCCATTTGTTACGACATGTTAATATTTAGAATGTAACATTTTGTTAGAAAAGGTTTTCTATAAGGAGTGAAGTGTCGAAACCTATAAGAAAACAAAATGCTCCGTACAGTTTTATTAACTGCACGAAGCATTCCATATCTTAGAATGATAATTTTTCTGCAAAATAAGCATCCAGATCTGCAATTGCAATTCTTTCCTGCTCCATAGTATCTCTATCTCTTACTGTAACACATCCATCTGTTTCTGATTCAAAATCATATGTGACACAGAATGGTGTACCTATTTCATCCTGACGACGATATCTCTTACCAATATTTCCTCTGTCATCAAATTCACAATTATACTTCTTGCAAAGCTGAGTATATATCTTTTCCGCGCCTTCATTTAATTTCTTTGATAATGGGAGGATACCGATTTTAACCGGCGCAAGAGCAGGATGGAAATGAAGTACTGTTCTTACATCTCCCCCTTCCAGTTCTTCCTCATCATATGCTGCACAGAGAAATGCAAGTGTCACTCTGTCAGCGCCAAGAGAAGGCTCGATAACGTACGGAATATATTTTTCTTTCTTTTCATCGTCAAAGTAATCCATAGGTTCCCCTGATGTATTTTGATGCTGAGTCAGATCGTAATCTGTTCTGTCAGCAATTCCCCAAAGTTCACCCCATCCGAATGGGAAAAGAAACTCTATATCAGTAGTACCCTTGCTGTAGAAACAAAGTTCTTCCGGAGAATGATCACGAAGACGCATTTCATCTTCCTTAATACCAAGGCTTAACAGCCAGTCACGGCAGAAGCCTCTCCAGTACTGGAACCATTCAAGATCCGTTCCCGGCTCACAGAAAAATTCCAATTCCATCTGTTCAAATTCTCTCGTACGGAATGTAAAATTACCTGGTGTAATTTCGTTTCTGAATGATTTACCAATCTGACCGATACCAAATGGAATCTTCTTTCTTGATGTTCTCTGTACATTCTTAAAATTAACAAAAATACCCTGTGCCGTTTCTGGTCTTAAATATACAGTATTTTTTGCATCTTCTGTAACACCCTGGAATGTTTTGAACATCAAATTAAACTGTCTGATATCTGTAAAATTATGTTTTCCACAGGTTGGACATGCAATCTCATGCTCATCAATAAATGTTTTCATCTGTTCCTGTGTCCATCCATCCACAGAACCATCAAGTGAAAAGTTATTTTCATCTGCCCAATCCTCTATCAGCTTATCTGCTCTGAATCTCTCATGGCACTCTTTACAATCCATCAAAGGATCTGAAAAGCCACCAAGATGTCCGGAGGCAACCCATGTCTGGGGATTCATAAGAATCGCACAGTCAACGCCTACATTATAAGGATTTTCCTGAATAAATTTCTGCCACCATGCTTTTTTTACATTATTCTTTAACTCAACACCAAGATTACCATAGTCCCATGTATTTGCAAGACCTCCGTAGATTTCAGAACCGGGATATACAAATCCCCTTGCCTTTGCCAATGCTACGATTTTATCCATTGTCTTTTCCATTGTGATATCTCCTTTATTTTCCTAATAAAACAATATGATGATTATAACATTGTACATAGTAGTTTTTCAAGTATTTTTTGCAATCATTTTCCTTTCACTCACGGGTCTTTGACACTTTATAAATCAACATACATCTAATTCTTATTGATTTCAAGCCGTTTATGGCTTATTTTTTTGTCAAATTTCGTGTTTTAGTATGTACTTGTGTGGTATAATAGGTATAAATATTGATTTTAGGAGTGATTTTCTATGTATGTAAATATTACCGGCAGCACAAACAACAAGGATGTATATATTTATCAGTCTTACAGGAAAGAAAACGGCAAGTCTTCTTCTCGTATCTACAAAAAACTTGGAAAGTATAATGTACTTTTGGAACGGTTTTCCGGTGACAAGGAAAAATTAATGGCATGGGCCAGGGAGGAAGCCGCAAAAGAAACTGCACTATACAACCAGCAGCGTGAACGTGTTTCTGTCAGTTTTTCCCAGACAGCCCGTATCCCGCTGGATGAAGGGCATTTATTTAATGTGGGATACCTCTTTTTACAGAAGCTGTGTTCCGAATTAAGGTTTGATAACATCTGCCGGAACATTCGCAGCCGTCACAAATTTGAATACGATTTTCACGCAATCCTCACAGATTTGATTTACGCAAGAATCCTTTCGCCTTCCAGTAAGCTGAGCAGTTATTCGTACTGTCAGTCTCTTCTGGAACCGCCACGTTATCAGTTGCAGAATGTATACCGTGCACTTTCCGTCATGGCTCAGGAATCTGATTACATACAGGAAGAACTCTACCGGAATTCCAACTTTGTTCACCACCGGAATTCAAGGATTTTATACTACGATTGTACGAATTACTATTTCGAAATTGAAGAGGAAAGTGGAGATAAAAAATACGGCAAGAGCAAGGAACACAGACCGAATCCCATTGTTACCATGGGGCTCTTCATGGATGCTGACGGCATCCCTCTGGCCTTCGACATGTTTCCCGGCAATCAGAATGAGCAGCTTACACTGAAACCTCTGGAAACAAAAGTAATTCAGGATTTTAACTGCAGCGAGTTTATCTTCTGTTCGGATGCAGACCTGGGAAGTGCGAAAAACCGTTTCCTGAACGGTTTTGGAAACCGTGCATATGTAATCACCCATTCATTGAAGAAAATGAAAAAGGAAGACCGTGAAATCGCGCTAAAACCAACCGGCTTCAGAGTTCCGGGGTCATACAAAATGATTGATTTAAGAACACTTGATGAAACAGACCCTGCTGTATTCAATACTGTTTATTACAAGGAACTTCCGCTTGTGACAGGTGACATGGACGAAATACTGATCATCACATATTCTCCCAAATACAAGGCATACCAGCAGAAAATACGCAGCCGTCAGATTGAACGTGCCGTAAAAATGATACAGTCACCTAAAAATTGCAGACGCGGAAAGAATCAGAATGATCCAGCACGGTTTATCCAAAAAATTTCAGTCACACCGGATGGTGAAATTGCAGACAAGTCAGTATATGGTCTGGACGAGGAGCGCATTAACGAAGAAGCTATGTATGATGGTTTTTATGCCGTTGTGACAAACCTCGAAGATAATCCGGAAGAAATCATTAAGATAAACAAACAACGCTGGGAGATAGAAGAAAATTTCCGCATCATGAAATCCGATTTTGAAGCCAGACCGGTTTATGTACAGCGGAATGACCGTATAAAAGCACATTTTTTAACCTGTTATATCAGTCTTCTGGTGTACCGTCTGCTGGAACAGAAGCTGGGAGGGAAATTCACCTGTAACCAGATTTTAGAGACATTACGTGACATGCAGATGACACTTTTAAGCAAAGAAAGCGGTTATATTCCATCCTATAAGCGAACCGCTCTCACAGACAAACTTCATGATATCTTTGGATTCAGAACAGATTTTGAATTCATATCAAAATCATCAATGCGAAGCATTATTTCTGAGACAAAAAAAGCAACTAGCACAAAATCAAAAATATAGCACATATCGTTGCAAAGGCAACAACAGTCACAAAGCCAATAAACAAAGGCTTTGTGGCTGTTTTATTCTTCTTTAAGTGTCAAAGATGGGATTGTACATAGTAGTTTTTCAAGTATTTTTTGCAATCATTTTCCTTTCACTCACTGCAGCTCCAAAAGACATTCCGCTTTTTCTTCCCCCAATACCTCAGATGTATCATAAACTTCTCTATCTGTTGCATTAAAAATAGACGTTTGGGAAACTCATCGGGGAGAAAACTATAGCCTATTCTCACTCCGATGTTTCGAACAAACGTCTAATTATAATAATTATAATAATTCCAATAACTCCAGACTATTAAACTTTTTATCTACGTAAACCACCATAAATCGGTTTAACACCATGGACAATTCTATCATAACTTCCTCCGATACACTAAATGTAAACAATTTTCCTATGCCGGAGGAGATAATATACTGCATTGCATATATCGTAGATGTTGATAGTTCGATTTTATCCTCGTTCTGACAATGACTGCAGAGCGTACCATGAAACTTCATGCTGAAACCATTTAGCTCTTCTTTCCTGCCACATTTCATACATTCAAATACGTTTGGATATATTCCATTAATGGTAAGGATTTTTAATTCAAAAATTCTTCTTACCAACCGATTATCCAAAGATTCTTTCATCAAAGCCCTTAAAGACTGATACAAAAGCAAAAGCATATCCGTGGACTCTACATTTTCTGTGCCGAAATAATCTGCCATTTCCAAAAAATACGAACCATAATAAACACTTTCAATCTTACCGGTAATCTCTTCAAAATAATTTTCAATTCTTACAGATACTAAATTATATGCCGTCTTTCCTGCATAAAGTGTAAACTCTCCAAACGAAAATGGTCTGGTTCCTGCAGCTAGCTGGCTTCGGCTTCTTTTGGCACCCTTTGCAAAAGCAGTAATCTTTCCACGTTCCCTTGTGAGAATGACCACTCTTTTATCATATTCATTCGCCGGTGCTGCAAGAATCACCATACCTGTCAGCGTTACTTCACCCGTCATAGTTTGCCTCCTAATGCATGAATCAGAAGTACTTTATATTTCCTTTGGATTATATCCGAAATTCTTCAGTTGAACATCACTGTCACGCCATTCTTTCCTTACCTTAACCCACAACTTAAGATTAATTTTGACACCCATCATTTCTTCCACTTCCCTGCGTGCCAATGTTCCAATTTTCTTTAACATCTGTCCCTGTTTTCCGATAATAATTCCTTTATGAGACTCCCGTTCACATACGATAGTTGCTTCGATATCAATCATATCTCCGGAAGGACGTTCTTTCATAGTATCAATATACACAGCTATACCATGTGGTATTTCTTCATTCAGACTTCTCAATGCTTTCTCACGAATGAGTTCTGCCACAATCTGACGCATAGGCTGATCGGTCACTGTATCCTCATCATAAAACATCGGTCCATATGGAAGATATTTAAAAATCGTTTCAATCACATCATCTGTATTTATTCCTTTTAATGCAGACACTGGAATAATCTCAGAAAAATCATATATTTGACGATATGTGTCTATAAACTGCAGAATCTCCTCTTTTTTTACAGTATCTACCTTATTGATTACGAGTATGACAGGTGTCTTGATCTTCTGCAGCTGCTCCGCTATATGTCTTTCTCCCGCACCGATAAATGTGGTCGGTTCCACCAGCCATAAAACCACATCCACTTCTTTTAATGTGTTTTCTGCTACGTTTACCATATATTCCCCAAGCTTATTCTTCGCCTTATGAATACCCGGAGTATCCAGAAATACAATTTGTCCTTTTTCATCCGTATACACAGTTTGTATTCTGTTTCTTGTTGTCTGGGGCTTATTAGACGTAATGGCGATCTTCTGTCCAATCAGACGGTTCATCAATGTTGATTTACCCACATTTGGTCTTCCTATTAATGATACAAAACCTGACTTTTTACTATTTTCCATATATTCTCCTCTACTCTGCACCTAAAACAAATCTTTTGTTTCTTCAAATAAATCAGCACTTTCCTCTATTTTTTCCGAATTGCCCACAACGCAAATATAATTCTGTGCCAGAACAGCTTCCATAATCGGTGCCATCTTTCTTATTTTTTCAACACTAAGGCTTAAAATCTCTTCCCGTTCTTTACAGATCTGCTCATATGTGACACCTGAAACATACGCTGCAAAAGATCTTCTTCCCTGAGCTGCCGGGTTTCTCGGAATATCCTTACTGCTGATAGTTCCTATAATATATTTTAAGATGGCACGGTCATCTTCATCAAAATTTCTCAAATATTCCGGAATACCATTAAACACATCGTTTGTTTTTCCAACATTCGGATCGCGATATGACACAAATACCACATTGCCGCTTGTGGGACCATAGGAACTCATAACTCCATAAGCACCGCCTTTCACGCGCACATTATTCCACAGATAATTATAGTCCAGAATATTACGCAACGTTTCCATGATACCTGTATATTCATATCCTGCTTCTTTAAAATTACCAACTCTCGCTACATAAGAGATTGCTGCCGGAATCTTAAAAGCTTCATTCAATTTCTTAAGCTCATATTGTCCCGGTTTTTCCTGACACTTCTTATCTGAAAGCTGCTGTACGAATCCTCTCAGTTCTTTTTCCATCTGTGAAAAGCCTTCTTCGTCCGCCGTGAAACTGATTATCAGATTTTCTTTTGTAAACAGATATCCTGCCAGTTCTTCCAGATTTCTGACTGCCTCTTCCTTCTTTTCCTCAAAATTTTTTTCCAAATCATTTAAAAATTCATAGTAAGCAATACCACTGGTTTTTTCTTTCACATATCCGCTATCTGAAAAATAAGAATTCGCCCTTGTAACTGCCGTGAGATGTCCGGAAGACATTAATTTCACTCTCATCTTCGATTTCTGCTCAGCAATGATTTCATACAATCTTTTCGTATCTGAAAACTTTGTATGCATAATAATCTCTGCCATAATATCAAATGCCGCTTTTAATTCATGATAAAATACCCTGATATTATTTTCAAACATCATAACAGTGCCGCCATCCGTACATCCATATTGGGTAAAGTCATTATGAAATCCTCCGGAATGCATATTGATTAAATTATTCAGTTCTACATATGAATAATGTTCCGTGTCCATATCTGCCAATACCGTTTTTAATATAGAAATATACGGAAGATATCTTTCCGGAAGATTACCTGCATGAAAAGATGCATTTATATATGCAATTCCATTTGACGGAACATTGCTGAAAATTACTTTTACCCCGCTGACCTGACGTTCATCAATATGATATTCCTGAGGTAATTTATCGATATCTTCCAGTTTTAATACCGGAATTGTATTTAATTCTTCTTCTGTGGAAGGTTCGCTCTGATAGATTTTTAAAGATTTTGTTTTCTCCACCATCATATCAATCTCTTCATCCGTCAATCCTTCCTTATATGCAGCAAGCTTCTGCTCCACTTTTCGATCATTTTCTTCAGCCAGACCCTTCTTCGGCATCAATGTAAGAATTAATTTGTGTTGATTCTCCAGCATATATTTACAAATCAGATTCTCATAATAATCTGTACCTACATATTCATTCAATTCGCGGAAAGTATCTCCTGCCTTTATATGCATAAACGGCTCATTATCATCATATAACCAGCTCTCAAACATATCCATGCAGTAGAATAAGCCTTTTGGATAAGAACCAAAATCAGCCTCGCGATACTGAAATTCAAAAACATTCAATGCTGCTTTTAACGAATCCTGATTAATTCCTTTTTCCACCAATTCCTTCAGGGTATTTTCTATCACAGCTACAAACTTCTCCTGCTGGCCGGCTTCCGCTTCCTTCGCCATAATACTGAAAGTATTTTGCAGTGTTCCGCTGGAAAATCCCCCCGATATATCTTTTCCAATTCCAGCATCTATCAACGCCTGACGCACCGGAGCACCCGGCATGGAAATCAGTGCATAATCCAGTACTTTCATGGCATAATAGTCCTGACGGTCCAAAGCCCCTCCAGCAGTTATGGTATAAGAATAGATTGTCTTTTCCTTTTCGTCTTCCTCTTCTCCTAAAGGATATTCTTTCACAGAATATTTGGTTTCTTCGAAAGGTTTCTGACAGGAAATCTCGGAATCCACTTCTATTTTATCAAAATCATTTAAATATTCCTGATCAATCCAATTCAGATAATCAATCATATCCATATTTCCATACAGATAGATATAGCTGTTTGATGGATGATAATATTTTCTGTGGAAATCAAGAAACTGTTCATAAGTAAGTTCCGGTATGCTATCCGGATCTCCACCGGATTCATAGCTATAACATGTATCAGGAAACATCTCATGGGCAATATAACGTTCTAATACACTATCAGGTGTTGACAGTGCTCCTTTCATTTCGTTATATACAACTCCGTTATATGCAAGTTTTCCGTCTTTTTCTTCTAACTCATAACTCCATCCTTCCTGACGGAAAATTTCTTCTTTTTTATATATATTAGGATAAAAAACCGCGTCCAGATATACATTCACAAGATTTCTAAAGTCCTTTGCATTACAACTTGCCACTGGAAAAATCGTCTTATCCGAAAATGTCATGGCATTTAAAAATGTATTTAATGAACCTTTTACTAATTCTACAAAAGGATCTTTTGGCGGGTATTTTTTCGAACCGCAAAGAACTGTATGCTCAATGATGTGTGCCACTCCTGTATCATCTGCCGGCGGTGTCCGAAATCCAATATTGAATACTTTATTATTATCTTCATTCACAAGCAATGCCAGTCTTGCACCGCTTTTTACATGTTGCAAAAGATAACCTGTAGAATTCAACTCCTCAATTTCTTCCTTCTTTATCAATGTATATGCTGTTACCTTTGTTAAATCAATCTCTCTGTTTGACATTTTTCCTCCAACATCCAGTCTGCCAGACTGTTATTCATTTTTTAATAATCTTTCATATTTATCAATTCCCAGTGCATGAACCACCATGGAAAACATCAGTTTTCCCATGTGCTGTGGGCTTTCCTGACCATTTTCAAAGATCCACTGGCATACAATCCCCATGCAACCACTCATGCAAAAAGAAAATGTATATTTCAAATCATCCGGAATATCCGGAAACAAAATCTCCAACTGTTTCATGGTATTTTTCTTTATAATTGTTTCCAGCTGAAACATAAATGTTGCATCTCCATGATCTCCCAAAAGAGCCATAAATATTTCTTTATTATTCTCGATAACCACAAAAATATCTTCCATGAAAGTAAAAGTATTATCTTCTATTCCCATGGGATGCAAATCAATAATTCCCTGTATCTCATTTAATAATTCTTTTTCCACTTCATCCAGCAGGGAATAAATATCTGAATAATGCAGATAAAAGGTTGATCGGTTAATATCTACTGCCTGTACCAATTCTTTTACAGATATCTCATTTATGCCTTTTTCCATCATTAGTCGGGCAAGTCCTTTTTTTAACTGACTTTTTGTTTTTCTGATTCTTCTATCTGTCTTTTCTTCCATGACACACCTCTCATCATTTTTTTATGATATGTCCATTATACAACATTTTAATTTTTAATCAACACCATATCCACTTTCTGATGTAACATTTTCCTCTGCTAATACTTCTTCCGGCAGATATTGTCCATATATTTCAAAGTCGTCATAAATCACGTACCATCGATTCTCAGCACCGGCAGTCAGGGCAACATAATGATGCCCATTTTTTTCTGCATAACTTACCAGACAATTACGTGCTTCATCTGTATATCCTGTTTTGCCTGCCTGGATTACAACTCCTTCTACTTCCGTTCCATACATTCTGCTAAACATAGTACTTGTCAGCAATATTCCTTCCGGATTTGAAGCTAAAGCAGCCGTCGTATACTGGTAAGTAGATAATACTTCCGCACAAATTTCATTTTCCATAGCATATTTCAATATCATTGCCATTTCAACGGGAGTTGTATATTGATTTTCGTCATGTAAACCGGAAGCATTCATAAAATGTGTATTTTTCAATCCCAATTCTTCGCATTTTTCATTCATCATATCTGCAAATGCACTTTCTGAACCAGCGACCATGGTTGCCAGTCCAACTGCTGCATCTGCACCAGAGGGAAGTATCAATCCATATAACATATCTTTTGCGGTAACTGTATCGCCGGCTTCAAATCCTGCCCTTGAAGCTCCTGCATAAACTAAAGGATCTACCAGTTCTGCTGTCATTTGGAAAGTCTGATTGAGATCCTGGATATGTTCTACAGCAACGATAAGTGACATAACTTTTGTCATAGAGGCAGGATAAATTTTTGTATCACTATTTCTCCCTGCGATAATCTCATTTTTTTCCACGTCTAACAGTGCGACATATGGACTTTTCACATTCTCTGAAACAATTTCCACATATTTTTCGCTTTTCTCTGGATATTGAAATACTTCTTTGATTTCTTCAGTTATTTCCTCTGTAGGTTCTGCCACTACTTCTCTCTTTTGCAGGCCTGCCTGCTTCTTTGTATCTCCTTCCGTCTGATGCTGATTTTTCCAAATACCGACACTCCCGGCAAAAATCAGCACCGTCACTGTAATCAACGCACTGGTCTTTATCATCAGCTCTCTTTTTCTCTTCTGTCTGATGCGATAACTCCTGCTTCTTCTATCTCTATTCATAATTAAATTCCTTCTATATCATTTTATGTTTTTATTTAACAACGCAATATATCATACCACTAAAAGCAAAAGATGAAAACCAAAAAAAAGGTTTTTTATTTTTTTAGAACCACTTGCATAAACTCGTTCATTGTTATACTATAGTATTAGTTATACGCTAAACAAAGGAACGGAGATATTCATGAATCATAAATTTTCAAAAAACAACAAATATTATACCATTGCATTATATACAATTGCTGTTATCACCATTTCTACACTGATTATAAAGATTATTATCAACTGGAATGGAACAAGTTCCTTACTTTCCAATATTTTCAGCATACTCAATCCTTTTATTGTTGGATTATTTATTGCATATTTTCTAAATCCCCTTTCTACCCTGATTGACGAGAAATGTCTGAATTTATTTTTTAAATCCAAACATCATAATCTCCGGAAAATAATTTCGATTCTTCTGTCCTATATAATTGTAATTGGTTTGATTATCACAGCACTTTTTTATATTATACCCCAGATTGCCGATTCTCTGACGCAGATTTCAACTTTCATTAACTCTGCCCAGTCCGGTTATAACCAATTGATGGATCAACTGATAAAATTTGAGAGTAAACATAATAGCCCGGATCTCTCTGTAATTAACAAAACGCTCCAGGAAATGCCTGAAAAAATCGTTAAGTTTCTTACAGAAGCTTTGCCATCCATTCTTCCAACGATCTACTCCACCTCTATGTCAGTGATTTCGGGAGTAGTAAATGTTTTACTTTCTATTATGGTATCTATCTATATGTTAATCGATAAGCATCAGTTGTTAAATAACTGCAAACGTATTATTTATGCTATTTTTGGTGCAGAACGAGGAGACTGGATTGCTACTACCGCCAATGAATGTAACAGAATTTTTGCCAATTTTATTATAGGAAAACTGATTGATTCCATTATTATCGGATTACTCTGTTTCCTCTGTATGAAAATCCTTCATTTGCCATATGCCCTGATGATTAGTGCGATTGTGGGTGTCACCAATATGATTCCCTATTTCGGTCCTTTCATTGGTGCAATTCCGGGCATCTTTCTCTTGTTAATGGTAGATTGGAAAGCAGCCTTTATCTTCCTGATTCTTATCATTGTATTACAACAGTTTGATGGCTTATTTCTCGGACCTAAAATTCTTGGTAACAGTACCGGACTTCGTCCTATCTGGATTATCTTTGCCATTACTATCGGAGGTTCCTTTGCCGGAGTTATCGGTATGTTTTTAGGTGTTCCTACCGTAGCAGTGATTGCCTATCTGCTCAACCGTTACTTAACGAAAAGACTTGAGAAACAAAAAATCATTTTTGCTACAGATGAAAAAACCGGTGCCATCCACCGCATAGAAAAAAATGAAAAAAAAGGCAACGAAAAAGAGCAGCAAAATCAATAATTGCTGCTCTCTATCTTTATTCATTTTGTAATTTAGCTGTTTCTTCTATTAAGCTATCCATAATCGACGAGACATTCGCTATACTCTCTAAATTCGTATTGCAACTATACAGAGTATCATTTGCTCCATCCATTACTTTACTCATTGTTTCTGTTACATTTTCTATCTCTTCTTCCACCTTTTTATTCGCTACTGCCACTTCATCTACCGTCCGCTTCAAGTTAGTGACCTGAGCTATGATTCCCTGAGTACTCGTATGGATTTTTTCAAAACTGTCTGCTGTATTATCAACATATTGGTTTTGAAGATCATTGGATTCTAAAAGCCGTCCTATAGCTTTTGTAACCTCCTCCACAGAATTCACAATATTATCTATAATTGCATATGTATCCCCAGTAGCCTCGTTGGTTCTTTCTGACAATGCTGATATCTCAGATGCAACCACCGAAAAGCCTTTTCCGGCTTCCCCTGCTCTGGCTGCTTCAATACTGGCATTTAATGCGAGAAGCCCTGTCTGTTCTGCCACATTACTGATTAATCCCATAATATTCTGCATCTTATCAGCGCATTCCTTTAATTCATTCATTTCACGGACAACTAATTCACTGGAAGACTTGGATTCCTGAACCTGATACAACAAATCTTTAATTACCATATTACCGGAATCCAGACTTTTTTCAGCTAAATTTGTTTCCCCGAGAATTGAATCTACAGAAGCCTCTAATTCCCTAATCTGTGCATTAATCTGATTTGTACTCTGCTTCTGTGCATCAATGGCTTTCACTTCTTCCCTGCTGTTTTCTGTCAGTTCCACCATGGCCTGCTGAGTCAGCCCGATTGCATCTTTTAAACCATCTGTTTCATCTACCGCATTTTTTATATGATTTGTCATTTTAATTGCAACATTTAATGTTTTCTGAAGTAATTCCTCTGACTGTTTTTTTTCAAATGCAGCCTTATCAACATTGGCCTGATTAATCTTTTCTACTTTTCGAATGGCTAAAATTGTAAAAATACAGGTAAGCACCAGACAAGCAACTATAATTTCCGCTTCTGTTATTGCCGTACCCTTGAACATACCCAAAGATGCCTCACGAATAATCACCGCCACATTAATTAAGATTGAATAACATCCAAGACCAATCAAGAGTTTCATATCGATATATACCACAAAAATCACAAAAATTACAATCACATAAGTAAACGTCAACATGGTCGTTGTGGTAAACATAATATATCCATACATTAATGCAAAACCGACACTGCATATATATCGTACCATTCTTGTACCCTTACTCTTACAAAAATAGGCTGCCAATGACAATATACATGGTGTCAAACAAAGAAACAATAAAAATAGATAGGAAGCAATACTTCTTGTTCCTTTAAAAACTTCGATCAGGTATGCCGCTGCAATCACAAAATTCATGATAAACACTCCGGTCATCGCTACCTTATTCATCTCCTTATCAGCATTTTCTTTCACTGATAAATCCAAATACTTAGCTTCCATTCACACACTCCTTTTCTACTTGTCATAAACCTCTGCAACTTTTCGCATATAATCTATAATCTGTAAATTCTGAGGACAATGTCTTTCACAATTTCCACATGCAATACAGTCTGATGCTTTTCCGTGATCCTGTGCTAAATTATAATATTTGTCACGAGTTCTGGAGCCTTCACGGAATTTCTCATATAGATTATATAATTTAAAATAATCCGGAATAGGAATATTTTTAGGGCAACCTTCCACACAATATTTGCAGGCTGTACATGGAACCGCAATACTATTTTCTATAATATCAACTGCCTCATGCAATAATGCCTCTTCTTCCTGATTTAATGGAACAAAATCTTTCATGTAAGAAATATTATCAAGCATCTGCTCATAATTTGACATTCCTGACAGAACCATAAATACATTTGGAAGGCTTGCCGCATAGCGTACCGCCCAGGATGCAATAGACTGCTCAGGTGCATATTGCTTTAATAGTGCTTCTGCCTGATCTGGTATCTTTGCCAGTGTACCTCCTTTTACCGGTTCCATAACAATAATATCTTTTCCATATTTTACTGCCAGTTCATAACATTTTCCCGACTGAACATTTTCATTCTCCCAATCCAGATAATTAATCTGTAGCTGGACAAACTCCATCTCCGGATGTTCTTTTAATATCAATTCTAAAACATCTGCTTTGTCATGAAAAGAAAACCCGATTTTTCGAATTTTACCTTCTTTTTTCTTTTGCATAACAAAATCAAAGCATCCTAGTTTTTTACATATATCATAATTTGCCACATTCAGACAATGTAACAGATAATAATCAAAATATTCCACTCCACACTTTTCCAATTGTTCATTAAATATCCGTTCCATATCTTCTTTTTCTTTCAACATCATAGTAGGAAGTTTTGTTGCAAGCTGAAAGCTGTCTCTTTTATGCCTCTCTACTAATGTTTTTCTGACAATACGCTCACTGGCATAATCATGATACATATACGCTGTATCAAAATAAGTAAAACCCTGTTTGAGAAATACATCTACCATTCTGCAAACCTGTTCTAAATCTACATTTGTTTGATCTTTCGAATCTTTCAGAGGCATTCTCATTGTTCCAAATCCCAGTTTTTTCATCTTAGTCCTTCCTCCTTGTCAGTCTGCCTTTGTCATATTTGGATATATCCACTCTACTCTCTCATTATCATAATGAACATCCAGCCATTTGTCCACCCTGTTTTTTGATTCTACCCCATCATTTCTCTCGGTATAACGAACCAGAACTATTCCTGACATTAATATATTACAAATCATAAATACACACAATACCCATGTAATAATTTTTCCCTGTTTCACAGGAATTTTTTCAATCCATCCCGACACAAAAGGAAACAGTTTTTTAATCCAGACTACCGCCGCAATTCCCCAGAAAAAGCAATATAAGAGATTAATTCTTCCGCCAAGATTAAACGGCATATTGCTGTAATCCCAGAATACCTGACCAAAAGCCAGCTCAGTAAAAACACTACAAAGATATTCATACACACCACCCATAATTGTTCCAAAACAGAAAATCGAGCTATCAGATTTATCCCTGTAATTATATAAAAATGCTGTGGCAAACATAATCCCCAGTCCCCAGACAATGCTAAATGGTCCCCAGACTACACTGCTTCTGCTCATCCATACACCGCCTGCCAATCTGCAATAAATGGTTTCCGTAATATCGCCCAGAAATGCTCCTATAATAAATAATAAAAATAATTTATAAAATCCACATCCTGCTGCAAATACTTTAGTTTCAGCCGTCTGTTCTCTTTTCTTTTGAATCATAGGATATGCTCTGGATAAACGCTCATCCATTTTCTTTGCCATCCAGTTTCCCATACGAATCCGCAGCGATGTAAGCCTGTTGTTAACATCTGTTACCCTTGGATATTTATCAGAAATGCCTCTTGCAGCAAAGTAGGAACCTAAAATATCCACTACAATAATGCCAAAAATAATCCAAAGACCAATGTCCAGAATCGTTCCGGAAATCATCTGATAAATCCAATGCAGGAAACGATTTACATATTTTACACCTACAACTCCCGCAATGCCCCAGAGAACGGAATACTGCAGACAAATATATCCATCCAGATTAAATTTCTTATCTGAATAATCCCACAATCTCATATGCATAAGCTTTCCTATACATTTTGCTGCACTCCATTCTATGACAGTACATAAAACCATGGAACCTATAAAAAGAAATGTCCATGAATTTTTCAATTCTGCAAATCCCACCGTCACAATCAGAGCTGCCACACCATAAATCGTACAATAGGGGCCATTTAAAAATCCCTTATTAGTAAATTTTTTATTTTTAATAATACCCACAGTGGTTTCCGCTACCCATCCACCTATTGAGTATGCCAAAAACAATAAAAAAGCCCATGCCCAGTCTGTCTCAATCAAAATTTTTCCTAACATTTTTTCTTCCTCTTCTCACTTTTGTATTTTTCGTATTCCTGTTTCCACTTTTCGTAATCCCGCTCAAACAATTCTTCTATCATCTGAATCTGTAACTGTTCCGGTTCCACGTTCTCCCTAAGTTTATTTTGAACAAACTTTTTACTTTTCTGTGCATACTTTGGCAGCTTATTTTTCTCCAGAAGGTGATTTAATTCTGTTCTCCACAACCATTTAATCTGATGAAGCTGTTTACATTTCGGATTCGTTTCCGGCTCACGCATAAGAGTGATTTTTATGTTACCTTTCTCCTCTTCTGCAATCAGAATCCCCCACCAGTCAGGAACATGCTCCGCCACATGTTTCTCATGGGATTTTCCTGCCACAATATAATTATAATTGCAAAATCTGTCATAATCCTTTGTCTGTCTCTCCAGTCTTTCATAAGTATCTGCATCACTTTTAATTTCCAGACCAACAAACCCTTCCGGAATAATCATGACGAGATCCGCTCTTGATTTCCCCATAACTTTTTCTTCAAATATTCTGTTTTTTGTATAAATCTCATCTAAATAATCAAAAAGAGGTTCTCTGATATCCGAATCATACATGATTCTGTACTCCTTTGTATTAATTATTATTAGGCGTTTGCGAAATTCTTCAGGGAGTGGACAATATGTCTATTCTCACTCCGTTGTTCGGACAAATCAGCCGAATTGTTCGA
>JAXFDY010000081.1:0-5997 GCA_034172985.1 Lachnospiraceae bacterium | reverse complement strand
CAATGGAGAATCGGAAGGAGCGTATATCCGTACCGTAACGCTTCATAAAACAGCACCTGACGTAGCAAGGGTTAATACAAATGCAGCCTATGAAACATGGTATAGTAACAATAACAAGAACACGGAAGGTCAGAATGACAAAAAAGTAGCAGATATCCAGAACAAATATTATGCAGGCTCTTTGAATATTACAAAAAAAGTTACCGGAAATGCCGGTGATAAGAATGAGCTGTTTCAAGTTACCGTCACATTCAAGAATGAATCCAAGGCAAACATGAAGAGTGATATTACCTATAAGAATTTTTATAAAGCTGATGGTACTCAAACAATAGCTGCAACTTCTTTGGGCTGGACAGATGAAGTTGTAACCAGTGATACCGCCACAATACATACCAATGAAACGATAGAAGTAACATTCTATGTCAAGGACGACACAACCGTCACCTTTAACAATATCCCATATGGTGTGACCTATGAGATTACAGAGACACGGCCAAGTGATGACAAGTATACACATACGTTTGCACACGAAAATGCAGATGTCACTGTAACCTTCGATGGTGTTTCGTTAAATGCTGATGGAGTAACAGCAGAGAGTACAGATACATCAAAGACAGCAGCTGAAAAATGGAATGAAGCAAAAGCAACGGGTTCTATCTCCGATGATTCCGATACGATAACGATTACTAACAACAAGACATCTGTGATTGACATCGGTGTAATGACCTCCGATGCACCCTATGTGGCATTGCTGCTTCTTATTGGGATTGTCGTAGTTGTATTCATCCGAAAAAAGAGCATAATTGAGGAGTAAAGACGAATGAGCTGGCTGATCCTGAAAAGTTTAAATAAAATATATGGTTTGATCTTGAGCACTTTCCTTATGGCGTCGGCTGCATTTGCGGGATATGCCATCTGGGATAATGCACAGATTTATCATCAGGCGGAAGCGGTTCAGGATCAGATCCGCCAGCTGAAGCCTGAGAGTGATGCGGATGGTGGCCCGGGCTTTGATGAGCTGCGTGCCATCAATCCGGACGTGGTTGCATGGATTACCGTAGACGGCACCAATATTGATTATCCCGTTCTTCAGGGTGAAACAAATCTGGCTTATATGAACAAAGACGTCTATGGCAATTTTTCCCTGGCGGGAAGCATCTTTCTGGACACGAGAAACAAAGCCGATTTTTCGGATTCCTATTCCCTGATTTATGGTCATAATATGGATGAACATCTGATGTTCGGGGATCTTGCCCTTTTCAAGGACAGAACATTCTTCCAGAAGAACCGTACGGCAACGCTTCTGATTCCGGGAGAGAAAAGAACCTTCTATACGGCAGCTATTCTCCAGATATCGGCAGGAACAGAAGAAATCTTTAATCCTGACAGATGGAAAGACAATCTGGACGGTCTGGGGAAATTCCTTCAGGAGAACAGTAAATGGTATCATTCCGGTTATCTTCAGGCATTGATCGAACATCCCGAGCGGATGGAAGTGGCAGCACTTGTCACCTGTTCAGATGGAAGTACCAATGACAGAACCATACTGATTTTAATCCGCACAAAAGATAATCAGCCTGTGGATGAGCAGGTCGACAAGGAAAAGAATGATAAGATCATCGGAAACGGCTTAAAGAAAACCGGAGACACACAGAATCCGCAGTTCTGGATGCGGGTGATTATCGGCATCCTGTTATTTATAGCCGTATTTGAAAGTATCGACCGACTCAGAGAAAGAAAAAACAGGAAATCATAAAAAGCCGGGAACAGGAAAGCATAAGAGATAGGAAAACATGAAAAAGTTAAAGAAAATCCTCTATCCGCTCTGCCTGATTATTCTTGTCTTTGCATGCTGGAATTTGTGGAAGATAAAGGCATCCACCCGGCAGACCGAGGAGCTGTACGAGAAACTGGCGCAGCAGGCGGACTCTTCAAAGTCAGAACCACAGTCAGACACAAAAGCCGAAGATTCTCAAAAGAATCATTCCCAAAATCACAGTTTGGGGATCAACACAAAAATCCAAAAGCTGCAGCAGCAAAATGAGGAACTTGTCGGATGGCTGAAAATCGACGGAACTGTGATCGATTATCCAGTCATGCAGACGGCAACGGACAATGATTATTATCTGACACATGATTTTGAACGGAATGACAACGTACATGGAACGCCGTTTCTGGATGTGAACTGCAGTCTTGAGACATCGGACAATCTGATCATTTATGGTCATCACATGAAAGACGGAACGATGTTTCAAAACCTGATGCTGTATCGGGATGCTGCGTTTTGCACATCGAATGAATGGATTTTGTGGGACACTTTAGAGGAGAGCACTAGATATCGTGTGGTTTTTGTGATTGTAATATCCAAAATAGAAACAGAGACGTTCCCATATTATGACTATGTGGATCTGTCCGATAAAGACAGATATCAGGAGTTTTTGGACGGCTGCAGCGAATATGCTGTCTGGAAAAGCAGTGAATTACCGCATCCGGGAACGAAACTTCTGACGTTATCGACCTGTGAATATTCCAAAGAAGACGGACGGCTTGTGATCGTGGCGGCCGCCGATGATGCGGCAGACGAACAACATTAACATTATGGAGGAGGACGAGCCGAAAAAAACGGGATTGATGATATTACCTGAAAGAGTATTCGAGGTCGGAAACTAGAAACGGACAGTTAAACAGTATGAAAGAAGCCGCAGTTTTTCACAAACCGTAAAAAGGAAGGAACATAGTATTGATTTTTGAACTAAATCTCATAGACGTAACAATGCAGATTTAAAAAGTCAAAATGAGGACTGGAGGATTGGGCTGGATAAAATCTCCAACTCAATCCTCAATAGCAGAAGCATCAGATTTTCCAAGAACTTTTCCAAATATGTCTAAGCGGTCATTTTCACTAACCTTGATAGGTGCATACTTTTCATTAAGTGAGATAATGGCGAGGCTGTGAAGACAGGAGATAAGGCAGGAACGACAGGACTGTGGTTCACCGGACTGTTGTCAGCAGTACTCGTATGTCTCGGATTAAAAAAGAAAAAAGAGGAGTCAACAAGTCTATAAATAAAATAGAATCCAAAAGAAAATTCAAAAAGTGTCGAGAAATCGGCACTTTTTGTTTGCAAATATTATTTTTTTCTGTATTGGTAAAATTACACAGTTCCGGTTGCCATAAGTGAACAGGCAAAAATAACGATAGTAAAAATAAGTAAAGATGTGTACATAAGAAGATATGGGTTGACCAAAAAACAGAAAGACATATTTAAACAATTCGGGGTCACTGAAAGCTATATAAATCAAGTGGCAGATCGTATGAATTTAAGAGTTTAGTTATATTTTTTTCTTATAACAGGTCATAAAATAAAAGAATTATCTTTTTTACTAAGAATATGTTATTGTTAAAATACCTACTAAAACAGTAGAAAAACAAAAAGGAGAATTGTATTATGAGTAATGTTAAGCATGCTATAGAGGAAGTTGTTGGGCATACACCAATATTAGAACTAGACGGTCTAGAGAAAAAGGAACAATTAGATGCACATATTCTTGTGAAGTTGGAAAGTGTCAATCCGCTAGGCTCATTGAAGGATCGAATTGCAGTTGCAATGATTGATGCTCTTGAAAGAGATACAGATATAAAACCTGGCGACACTATTGTAGAATTTTCAAGTGGAAATACTGCTATTGGACTTGCGGCAATCGCGGCAAAGCGTGGTTATAAAATGATTGCGTACATGGTACAGGTAACTAGTGAACGTGTAAAGCTTTTAGAAGCATATGGGGCAACGGTACGAGATATGCAGTCGGATGCAGATGTTATGGAGGTAATGTCAACATTACCTGAGGATGGGGATTCTGCACAGGCATTAGTAGAATTATTTAAACAAAGAAGTAAAGAAGAAGGGATAAACTATTATCTGACGGTTCAATCTGCAAATGAGGCAAATAGGGAGGTTCAATATAGAACAACAGGCCAGGAAATAATTGCAGATGTAGATCATGTGGATGTGTTAATAGCAGGAGTTGGCTCAGGAGGGTCTATTACAGGTGTAAGTGATGCCTTAAGAGAAAAATTTCCAAATCTGGAGGTAGTTGCATTTGAACCAACAGATGATGACACAGAGTCCTTAGTGGGAGTTCATAGTATAAGTCAAACACCTAAAAACTCATTTCCACAGATTATTCTTAGAAAAGAAAAAGTACCGTATGACAGAATTGTGAAGGTTCATAAAGAAGATGCATATAGAATGTCTAATAAGGTTGCTCGTACAGATGGTATATTCCTTGGAATTACTGCGGGAGCAGCAATGCATGTAGCAGCAGAGCTTGCGAAAACAGATGAGTATAAAGGAAAAACCTTTGTAATGTTTGGTTACGATGATGTTTTGAAATATCTTTCAAGTGAACTTGTTGATAAGAAATATGCTGAAATAGGGTGATAATATGCAAAGAGAGAATAAATATAAATTTATAATAGGTGGCTTACACAGTAAAAAGAAAGTTTTAGACGATAAAGAATATGTTGATATAGCGCTTAAAACACACGAGTATCTGGAAACATTGCGAATTGATGATAAGGACGGCATCTATTGGGCAAATCATGGAAAAGAAAATGGTGATGGAGCAATATATACAGGTTCAGCTGGTGTTATTTATTTTTATATCGAATTATATAACATGACAAAGGATGAAAAGTATCTGGATATCATTAATAAGGCTGCTGACTACATAGGAATTAACTGGAGAAAAGCAGGTGAAGCTGGAGTCGCAATGCTCCGGGAATATGGTATTAACGAGGATCTTGGCACAATCTACAATTATTATTCCGGAGCTGCCAGCACCGGCGAAGGCTTGATAGCTGTTTATCAATTGACACATAGAGATAAGGATAAGGCTGCTGTGAAAGAGATGACAGATTTTATCCTTGAGAACGCTAAGGAAGATAAAAATGGTCTTTACTGGGGTATCGACTGTACAATGTTTCATAATGCTGGAACGATGATATATTTATATCATGCAGCAGAATTTTTGCAGGATGAACATATAAAAGAAGCGGCAAGTAGGGCGGCAGATAGAATAGTTGCAAATGCAATAGAAGACCCTCGTGGTGGTTATGCATGGACGAGTACCTTGCATGCTGGTGTGGATCGCGTCCCAAATTTTGAAGGGGGAACTGCAGGAACCGGTTATGCGCTTACTGTTGCATATAAGTACACACATAAAGAAGCTTATAAACATGCAGCCAAAGAAGCGGCTAAGCATATTATAGCGATTGCAGTAAAACAGGGAGATGGATTTTTAATCCCTTGGCATGATACACCAGATGAAGAACCCATTTTTTATTTGGCTAATTGTCATGGTCCTGCGGGAACAAGCAAGTTGTTTTATGGACTATATCAGATAACCGGAGAAGAAGTATATTTAGATTATATTAAGAAACTCTATTATGGAATGAGACATCTGGGTGCTCCTGAAAAAATGTCTGCGGGATATTGGAATACAGTATGTGTATGTTGTGGAACAGCAGGAATTTTACAATTTTTAATTAATTGTGGAATTATTTTTAATAAAACAGAATTTGCTAGCGAAATAGATCACATAGCAGAACTTGCTTCAGAAATTATTGTGGGAGAACAGGAATCAAAGATAGGTGGCAGAAAGGGTGTGTGGCCGATCGCATACGAGAGAGTAAAACCTCAAAATGTATCTCCTGACTATGGGTATTCAATTGGTGCAGCGGGTATTGCAGCTACACTTTTACAGTATTATCAGTATAAGAAGAAAAGTATTAGTTTTGGAAGATATATTGATGATCCATATCCAACGAATATAAATCTGGATAACGAATAATTTTTTGAAATAAGGCTACCGCAATCCCACTGGCTTTAGACGGTGGGTTAAGGTAGCCAAAAGTGGTGGTTTATGTTATACTTTCGTTATGGGAACATGGAAATCAAAGAACAGACACAAGTATTTATTACAGTACCATATTAT
>JAXFDY010000080.1:0-5387 GCA_034172985.1 Lachnospiraceae bacterium | reverse complement strand
ATAGAAATTAAGGTGTTAGATCTTCCAAATGAAAATAAAGATGCGGTATATGAGCGTATGATTACGGAACGTAACAATATTGCAGCGGCCTATACGGCGCAGGGACAGTCGGAAGCCCAGATTATAAGAAATACCACAGATAAAGAAGTAGCTGTGATGAAATCCGAAGCCCAGGCAAAAGCTGATACAATCATTGCAGAGGGAGAGGCGCAGTATATGCAGATTTTGTCGGAAGCATATAATGATGCGACAAAGGCAGATTTTTATCTGTTTACAAAAGCGTTGGATACGGCAAAAGAAGCACTTAAGGATGGTGAAACCACATTATTCCTGGATAAAGATTCTCCGATTGCACAGATATTTCAAGGAATTGAATAAATAGGTCTTTAATTGTCTGAAAATTTATGTTATAATAAAGTCAAAAATCGGGAGCGTTCATAGTACAAAGAGGAGGTGTTCGAGATGCTTATGACACTGGTACCGTTATTTGACGAAAGTATGACGGTTAAAGCGTATTCATTATTTGCACAGAAAAATAGTTATTTCCAAAACACAAGATTGGCGAATCAGGAAGCGGTAACGGTAGATGGATTAGATGTAATAAGAAGTATGGGACTTAAAGCTCTTGCTGATGATAAGGAGGTATTTGTACCTCTGAGTCCTATTACGATATATTCCAGATTTGAGGAAGAAAAAGAAGCTTCACCGGAAAAGCTGGTATTTTTGATTGACCACAATATTCCACCGGAAGAAATGTATCTGAAGCGTATTCGTGAATTGAAAGAGAAGGGATATCAATTTGCTATAAGGAAACTGGAGGTTAGCGAGTTCCAGCTGTATGAGCCTATTTTGAAACTCATGGATTATATTTTCCTTGATTGTAAGAGAATTAATATATCAAGTGCCAGAATATTTTTTGGAAAGTTGTATCCTTTTATAAAATTATGTGCAGGAAATATTGATTCTTATGAGACATTTGAGAAACTGAGAGAAGAAGGCGGATATCAGTTTTATGAAGGACCATTCTATCGTATGCCGGTACCAAAAGGGCAGAATGAAGTAATGCCTTTGAAAATTAATTACATAGAACTGCTTAATATGGTGAATAATCCTGATTATGAATTATCACAGGCGGCAAATATTATTTCAAGGGATACGGCATTGGCATTGTCTCTGTTAAAAGTGGTAAACAGGATTGCCAGAAATTCAGAGATTGTATCGATTAAGTATGCTGCCGCTATGTTGGGACAGAAGGAATTGAGACGTTGGATTAATACAGTTGTTGTCGACCAGCTCTGTTCCGAAAAGCCGAATGAAATCACGAGATTATCTCTGCTTCGGGCAAAATTTGCAGAGAATCTGGCATCTGCTTTTCAATTAAAAATGCATGAACCGGAATTATTCCTCATGGGATTGTTTTCTGTGGTGGATCTGATTTTGGAGGTGCCGATGGAGAAAGCCATGGAAATGCTTAAGCTTTCCAAAGAAATTCAGGAGGTTCTGATAGAACATAAAGGAATCCTGAATCCGGTATATGAACTGATGATTCAATATGAAAATGCTAATTGGAATGAAGTCAGCAGACTGATGTTGTTGCAGCATATTGAGATTCAGGATGTCTATGAGGCATATACACATGCGTTAGAATGGTATCGTGATTTATTTACAAATTAAAATGGACCTTTGCTTTTCGGATTTATGATCCGGAGAGCAAAGGTTTCTTTGGTAAAAAAGAAAGGAAATAAAAATATGTATATAGGAAGTCATATTTCGGCATCGAAAGGATATGAAGCTATGGGCAGACAGGCACTTGTTCTGGGAGCGAATACGTTTGCCTTTTTTACCCGTAATCCGAGGGGAGGAAAAGCAAAAGATATACAGGAGGATGATGTAAAAGCTTATCTGTCTATTGCAAAGGAGCATGATTTTGGACCTGTTGTGGCACATGCACCCTATACCATGAATCCTTGTGCAGCGAAACCGGAATTGCGTCAGTTTGCAAGAGAAATGTTTTTGGATGATATGATGAGAATGGAATATATTCCGGGAAATTATTATAATCTGCATCCGGGTTCACATGTCAGTCAGGGAGTGGACGTTGCGGTGCCGTTGATTGCACAGATGTTGAATGATTGTATGAAACCGGAACAGTCCACTATCGTACTGCTTGAAACTATGGCTGGCAAGGGAAGCGAAGTAGGAAGAAATTTCGAAGAACTGAAGATGATTTTGGATATGGTAAAACCGGAATTGCAGGATAAACTTGGTATCTGTCTGGATACATGTCATGTATGGGACGGTGGTTATGATATTGTAAATCATTTAGATGACGTGTTACAGGAGTTCGACCGGATTATCGGATTGGAACGATTAAAAGCAGTTCATTTAAATGATAGTATGAATGACCTTGGAAGCCATAAAGACCGTCATGAGAAAATAGGTAAGGGCAAAATAGGAATGGATGCATTTGAACGAATTATAAATCATCCGGCATTGCGTGATCTTCCGTTTATTTTGGAAACACCAAATGATGATCAGGGATGGGCAGAAGAAATCAGGATTTTGAAGGAAAAATATAAATAAGGTAAAATAGCCGGAAATTCACATAAAATGGCAGCGTCAGTTGGAATAAATGTCTATTGCAATTTTCAAATATCATGATATATAATGATAAACAGAAATCTATATAAAATTTGGAGGGTATAATGGATACAATAGAGGATAAAAAACCGGGAATAAAAAAGAAAGTGATAATCGGTCTGGTGATAGCTTTTGCAGTGCTGGTAGTGGCACTGGTAACCGGCTATTTTATCTGTGATTACTACTATGGCAGCCATTTTATGAAGGGAACAATTGTAAATGGAATTGATGTTTCTAAAATGAGTATGAAAGAACTGAATGACAAGGTACAGGATTATACATTGACAATTGTGGAACGGACATCAGATGGTGACTATGAGGAGGAAACAATAAAGGGTTCACAGATGGGACTTAAACTTTGTAAGGACAGCGGTTTACAGAAGATATTAGATGACCAGCAGGGTGGGAAGTGGCTGTTTGGCAAAGGAAAAGAGTATACAATGGATGAATTGACAGAATATGATCAAGATGCATGGCAGGAACTGTTGGATAGTCTTATGTGTTTTGCAGATGATTTTATCACATCTCCTGAGAATGCATATGTAGCTCCTTATGACGAAAAGAAAAATACGTTTGAACTGGTTGAGGAAGTGCAGGGAAATGAAGCAGTTCGTGACCGGGTCGATGAAGTGCTTTCAAAAGCTGTCAGCAAATTGGATAAGACAGTCAATTTAGAGGATGAGGATTGTTATGAAAAGCCGGAAGTGACAGTTGACAATGAGGACATTCAGGCATTTTATAAAAAACTGAAACAGTATGCAGGAGAACATATTACCTATACCTTTGGAGATGATGTGGAAGAACTGACAGGAGAAGATATCTGTAAATGGCTTACCATTGATTATGATAATTATACTGTTTCATTGAATTCGGAGAATGTCACTGAGTATGTTTCTTATTTAAGATGGAAATATGATACGATCTTTGGAACAAGAGAATTTCAAACAAGTTATGGACAGACCGTTACCATTGAAGGCGGGGATTATGGATGGTGGATGAATAAAGAAGAAGAGATTGCAGGATTGACTGCCATGATTGAAGCGGGAGAAAGCGGAGACAGAACTCCTGTGTATTATCAGGAGGCAGCACAATATGGTGAGAATGATTATGGAAACACTTATGTGGAAATTAATCTGACAGCCCAACATCTCTTTCTCTATGTAGATGGAGAGAAAAAACTGGAATCAGATTTTGTTTCGGGAAATGCAGCTACAGGACATAGTACACCTGCCGGTACATATGCAGTGACTTATACAGAGCGCTATGCAATTTTGCGGGGCGATACTTATGAGACGATGGTTTCTTACTGGATGCCATTTAATGAAGATATCGGACTTCATGATGCTACATGGAAATATGAGTTTGGAAGCCAGTTTTATCAGCATGCAGGTTCGCATGGCTGCGTAAATCTGCCATATGGTGTGGCGAAAGAAATTTTTGGCTACTTGCAGAAGGGAATGCCTGTAATATGTTATCATCTTCCGGGAACAGAGTCTACATCGGTAACACTTCAGACAGAGGAAGAAATGGCACAATCTGTTATTGATGCTATCAATGAAATTCCTACTGCATCAAATAAGAAAAATCAGACAGAGAATGCAAGAATGTTGTATAATGATTTAAATCGGGCAGCCAAAGCGAAAGTAACTAATTATAACGAACTTATAACTTATGAATCACAGTACGAATAAAGTGTATGATACATTAAGGAGGAATGGGATGGAGTGTTTGCATGGAAAAACCATCGCCGGAGGAATGGCTGTTGGAAAAATTTCTATTTATGAGAAGAAAACGCAGATAGTAGAAAAGAATTATGGCAAGCGTCCGGAAGATGAAATACGTCGTTATGAGAATGCTCAGCGTCAGGTTCTGGCAGAACTTCAGGTGATTTATGAAAAAGCAGTGGCAGAGGTGGGAGAGAAGAACGCCCAGTTGTTTGAGATTCACGCTTTGATGCTGGAGGATGAAGAGTATGACGGCTCGGTGAGAAAATTTATTCAGCGGGAAGGTGCTGGTGCAGAGTATGCTGTTGCAAAGACCGGGGATTATTTTGCCCAGATGTTTGAACAGATGGAAGACGAATATTTCCGGGCAAGAAGTGCAGATGTGAGAGATATTACGGAAAGACTGCTTGCCGCATTGCAGGGAGTATCTTATCAGACAGAAGAACAGAGAGAGCCGGTGATTCTTTTGGCAGAGGAGCTGGCACCAAGTGAGACTGTGGAGATGGACAAGAGTAAGATACTTGCCTTTGTGACAACAAGGGGAACTGAGAATTCTCATACAGCTATTCTCGCACGAAAAAGAAACATTCCTGCCCTGACACAAATCAATATTTCCAAAGAATGGGAAGGAAAAATGGCTGCAGTTGATGGAAACCGGGGAATTCTTTATATTGAGCCGGACGAAGAAACGCTTAAATTGTTCTCCTAGGTGTCATATGACTTTGATAGCACGGATTGCTGCTCCTGCTGTTTGGCAGAGGTGAGCAGGATATCCCGTGCTTTTTTCTTATTGTAACAGCTCTGGAAAGGCTGAAAAAAGTATAAATACTTCCGGGAAAGGTTTACATTTTCTGTAGAACCATGTAAAATGAAGAGGAAACGTTTGAAATAAGGCTACCGCAATCCCACTGGCTTTAGACGGTGGGTTAAGGTAGCCAAAAGTGGTGGTTTATGTTATACTTTCGTTATGGGAACATGGAAATCAAAGAACAGACACAAGTATTTATTACAGTACCATATTAT
>JAXFDY010000077.1:0-5211 GCA_034172985.1 Lachnospiraceae bacterium | reverse complement strand
ATGAGATATCCCATAGCAGAAGCTAGTAAGACCCCTTGAAGACGACGAGGTTGATAGGTCAGAGGTGGAAGTGCAGTAATGCATGGAGCTGACTGATACTAATCGGTCGAGGGCTTGACCAGAAAGGTCGGGGAAGAGAGAGACGGATGGAAAGAGAAGCAATGTGTAGTTTTGAATGTGCAGGAAATCAGACTATCAGAAAAATGATAGTCTTTTTTTTATATATATTGTTTCAAACACTTTCTTATGGTATACTACAATTATTCACAGAGTTAGTGCAAAATACACGAAGAGAAAGATGAGGAGGAATAAAAATGAGGAAAAGTATTGGGGCAAAAGTATTAATATTGGTTGTGATTTTAGGTTTGCTGATACAGGGGTTGCTGGCTGCAAATATTTTGGCATTTATGAAAGTTCGGGACGTAAATCAGACCGTTGAAGAAAAAGTGGATGAGTATATTCAGAATACGGCATCAGGAAGTGGTAATGCAAAGGAACTTCAGAATGAATTTGACCAAATGTTTGATAGTATTGATGTCCGAATAGAGGGAACAAATATTTTTGATATAGCATTAGCATTCGTATTTTGGGGCATCGTAATTGCAATGATTATCATTGTAATAAAAACAATTGCAAAACCGGCAAAACATGCAAAAGTTGAATTGACAGAGATTATAGAATCAATAGAGAAAAATGAAGGAGATTTAACGAGACGTATTGATATCCGCTCCAAGGATGAGGTAGGTCAGTTAGTAGCCGGTTTTAATGAATTCCTTGGAACATTACAGCTTTTAATCCAAAAGCTTCGAAGTGCATCTTCTGAGATGCTGGATTCGGCAGAACATATTACAAAGCATGTATCTGCATCCAATGAAAATGCAGGAAATGTATCTGCATCTATGGAAGAGCTTTCTGCCAGTATGGAAGAAGTATCGGCAACACTGGATCAGATTGCTTCCGGTTGTGCAGGTATCTTCGAAGAGGCTCAATCTATGAATATAAAATGTGGTGAGGGCACACAACTGGTGGATAAAATAAAACTGCAGGCAAAAGAAATGTACCAAAATACAGTAGATAGCCAGAATCAGGCAAACCAAAAGATTCATGATATAAAGGAATTGCTTGAATCAGCAGTGCGAGATAGCAGAAATGTAGAAAAGATTGATGAACTTACCGGAGATATTTTGGATATTGCAAGTCAGACGAATCTTCTGGCATTAAATGCATCTATAGAGGCGGCAAGAGCAGGAGAAGCCGGAAAAGGATTTGCTGTTGTGGCAGATGAAATCAGAGTATTAGCAGATAATAGCAGAGATACTGCAAATAATATTCAGAATATTAGTGCGATTGTAACCGATGCAGTAGAAAAACTGACCAGGAATGCAGAAGAGATGCTGGGATTTATTGATGAAAGAGTTATCAGAGATTATGGCGATTTTGTAGAGATTGCAAGGCAATATCAGACGGATATTGAACAGGTAAATCATATATTAAATGAGTTTGCCGGCGCTGCAGCTCATATGGAAGAAACAATGGATACAATGAATAATGGAATTAATGATATTTCCATTACGGTCGATGAAAGTGCTAAGGGAGTGACAAATGTTGCGGAAGAAGTCGTAAATCTTGTGGGAACCCTGGATTCAATACAAAAAGAGACGGAGGCCAGTCAGAACATTGCCTGGGACTTCGAGGAACAAGTAAAACGTTTTAAGAAGGTATAAAATTTGAAAAAGAGTTGTTGTACTAGATATTTAGTACAGCAGCTCTTTTTTGTATTATAGGAATTTCCTATCCAATTACTCTTTCAGAATAAATTACAAAAAACTATTGACATAGTAGCAAAAGTATACTAATATACATATAGTTAGTAGTGAATAAATACTAACAATTAATTAGAAAAAGGAGGAATAATATATGTCGATTAAGTTCAAAAAGTTTGAGCCAACACAGTATGTAATGAAAGTAAAAAGAGGAAAAATAGCAGAGCAGGGGCTGGGATTATCATTTTTTTATAATACAATGTCTACCAGCATGATGGTACTTCCGGCTACTGCTTTGGATACGGCATTTACATTTGATGATATTATGACATCAGATTTTCAGTCTGTTAGTGTACAGGGCGATATTTCATATATTATTTCAAATTATGAGCAGGCTGCCAAGATGGTTAATTTTGCTTACAGTGAAAATAAAAAGGAAAATATTGAGATATTAAAAAATGCAAAAAATCAAATGTCAAAAAGAGTCATCAATTTATCAAAAGTCTGTACAACAAAATTTATCAGTTCCAAAGATGTGAAAACGGTCATGAAATCATCCGATGAACTTGCACAAGTCTTGCGGGAGAATTTGAAAAATAATGAGATAATAGAAGGACTGGGGATTGAAATAGTATCGGTTTCTATTTTAGGAATTATGGCGAAACCCGAAACAAGGAAAGCTTTAGAGGCTGCCACTAGGGAGGAAATCCTGAAGCAGCAGGATGATGCTATTTATAAAAGAAGAAATGCAGCGATAGAACAGGAAAGAATTGTAAAAGAAAATGAATTAAATACGGAAATCAGGGTGGCGGAAAAAGAAAAAGAAAAGAAAGAAAAAGAGATGGAAACCAGACGTCTGGTTATGGAAAAACAGGCAGAGCTGGATGCTGAAAAAATGGAAAATAGCATCAAAATTGAAAAGAAAAATGCGGAATTGGTAGATTTGGAAACAGAAAATGCAAAGAAAAAGTCGGATGCAAAGGCATATGATTCGGAGGTATTACTGAAGACTTTTGCTGGAATTGATGTAAAGATTCTGGAAGCATTGGCTATCACCGGAATGGATCCAAAAGCACTGATTGCAAAAGCATTTATGGAAATTGGAGATAAGGCAGATAAAATAGGTGTATTGAATGTTACACCTGACTTGCTGGATACGTTAACAGAAAAAAAGATGGCATAGGGAGAAATGAATGATGGAACGGGGCATGAATAAAGTGATTATTGTTACGAGAAAAACAAGATTACAGGAGTTGATAAAAAAGTATAATACCAAAGAACAGGCAAAGTTTTATATTGAACATATGGGTGCAGATTTTTCAGATTATACATTAGAGGATGCTCACTATCAGTCAGCATTAGAACTTGTAAAGAGCACTGCAGAAAAATATGCAAGAACGCAAATTATTGATAGGGAATTTGTGCCGAATATGATATTTGGGGAGAAAGATATTATTGTGGCATTGGGGCAGGACGGTTTAGTGGCAAATGTAATGAAATATTTACATGGTCAGCCTTTAATTGGTGTTAATCCTGACACACAAAGATGGGATGGTGTTTTGCTGCCTTTTGTAGCAGAAGAAATAGAAGGGATTCTTTTAAAAGTTATTGGAGGCAAATATAATGTAAAGCAGGTGACCATGGCAAAAGCTTCGTCGAAAGATGGTCAGACTCTTTATGCTGTTAATGATTTGTTTATAGGAATTAATAATCATACATCGGCAAGATATAATTTGACATACCGGGGAATCACCGAAAATCAGTCCTCCAGTGGAATTATTGTTTCTACCGGACTGGGATCTACCGGATGGTATAAATCCATTATGGCACAGATGGATGGGATGGCAAAAGTATTTGGCCTTGGAAAATTAAATAATAAGGAAATCTCGTGGAATGCAGATGTATTAATGTTTAATGTCAGAGAACCATATCCAAGTAAATTCACACAGGCAGATATCGTATATGGAATGCTTGAAAAAAATGAAGAAATTGTAATTTTGTCAAAAATGCCGGAAAATGGAATCGTCTTTTCCGATGGTATAGAACATGATAATATAGTATTTAATTCCGGAATGGAAATTAAAATACAGATAGCAGAGAAGAAAGGAACATTAGTGACATGGTGAAAAATAAGTCTGAAGAAGAACTGTTTTTGGAAAAATATGATAAGGAGAAATATGAGAAAATATCAGTGGCAGTGGATTTACTTGTGTTTACAGTAGAAAATGATGAATTAAAACTACTGGTAATAAAAAGAAATGAAATGCCTTATAAAGATTATCTGGCACTTCCGGGGGTTTTCGTGGGAGTAGATGAATCTTTAGAAGAAGCTGTGAAGAGAGGAATCAGAGAAGAAACCGGTGTCGAAAATATTTATTTTGAACAACTGTATACGTGGGGTGAGGTTGACAGAGATCCGAGAATGAGAATAATCTCAGTTTCTTATATGGCGCTGGTGCCTTTGGAATCATTGAGAATGCGTGTAGGGATGCGTGTATCGGAAGTTTTATTGATGAGTGTAGATGAATTGCTGGAACAAAAGGATAAAATCGGATTTGATCATGGCAAAATCATAGAATATGCAAGAGAGAGATTGAGAAACAAGGTAGAATATTCAAAGATAGCATTTGAATTAGTTCCGAAAGAATTTACATTACCACAGCTACAAAGAATTTATGAAATCATACTGGGGCATCCATTATATAAGGCCAATTTTAGAAAAAAAATCAGTGAAATGATTTGCCAGACAGACAGATATACATCAGGAAATGCTCACCGACCAAGTCAATATTACCGATTAAAAGAATGAGGTTATAATTCACAGCCTTTTCACCCCGCCTTACATCCTGATCCTTATATAGGCGTTTGCGAAACTTTTGGGGGAGTGGACAATATGTCTATTCCCCAAAGAGCTTCGCAAGTGCATGGGGCTAAGATTATTCATTTGGCTGTTGCCGTTTTGACTATAATCAGACATTGGCATACCGCCATGCAAAAGAAGATGGGCAGGTGGTTCACTTGTATCGGAATGAGTAAAAAATTAAAAAAAGTTGTTGACAAATAAATAAAAAAGTATTATTATTAACAAGCTGTCGCTTGAAGAAAAAATGATAAGTGAAAGACAAAAAAATTCAAAAACAGTAAAAAAGTTGTTGACAAATGAGAAACAGCGTGGTATTATGAATAAGCTGTCGCTGAAAAAGAGACAACATTAAAGGAATTGTGCTGATGCACAAGCAGGTCATCAACCTGCGGTTGGTGACAAATAGTAAAGGTATTGCACTGATGTGCAAGCAGGTTATCAGCTTTCGGCTGGTAACAGATAGTAAAAGGAATTGTGCTGGTGCACAAGCAGGTCATCAACCTGCGGTTGGTGACAAATAAGAACATTGAAAACTGAATCATAAACCATCCCTGAAAATTCTAAAAATTTTCAGCGAACATCTTC
>JAXFDY010000076.1:0-6473 GCA_034172985.1 Lachnospiraceae bacterium | reverse complement strand
GAAGATGTAGCATATAACATAGAAGAAAAAGGAGTCCGGATACAAATAACTTACTTATTATATCTGAATGGAACCCTGGTATCCAAAAATCAGTTGAATATAGAAGCTGATTTCTGTGAAGAATAAGTATAATAGGAGTTTGCGAAACTCTTCGGGGATGGGACAATAGTCTATTCTCACTCCGTTGTTTCGGACAAATTAGTTAAATTGTTCGACTATGACGTACAATTTAACTAATTTGTCCGCCCAAAGTCGCAATACATAGACATATTGTCCTCTCCCCAAAGAGTTTCGCAAACGCCTAACATATTGATAACAACATGATACTCTTGGGAAAATGAAATATCAAGAAAAAAGGTTCGACAAAGTATGCATAAATGTGGTATGATGAAGTGCAGAAATTTATAAGGAGGCAGACTGATGGTATACAGAACGAAAGGAACATGTTCAAGTTCTATCGAAATAGAAGTGAAAGACGGAATTATAGAGAATGTGCAGTTTGTTGGAGGATGTAATGGCAATCTGAAAGGAATTGCAGCGCTTGTGAAAGGAATGAAGGCAGAGGAAGCTGTTGAAAAACTGGAAGGTATCCGTTGCGGAATGAAGCCGACTTCTTGCCCGGATCAGCTGGCACAGGCATTGAAAACATTGTTATAGGAGAAAGGAAAAAATGGAAAAAATAGCGAGTTTTACTGTAAATCACTTAAAACTTCTTCCGGGAATCTATGTCTCAAGAAAAGACAAGGTGGGAGAACAGGTAGTAACTACGTTTGATTTGCGCATGACAAGACCTAATTTTGAACCGGTAATGAATACTGCAGAAATACACACTATTGAGCATTTGGGAGCTACGTTTCTCAGAAATCACAAAGATTATAAAGAAAAATGCATTTATTTTGGACCAATGGGATGTCGTACAGGCTTTTATCTTATTTTATCAGGCGATTATGAGTCACGGGATATTGTGGAGCTGGTAAGGGAAATGTTTGTATTTATCCGTGATTATAAAGGGGAAGTACCGGGAGCATCTGCACATGATTGCGGAAATTATCTGGATTTGAATCTTGGGATGGCAAAATATCTGGCAGATAAATATTTAAAAGAAGTGATTGAACAGATATCAGAAGAACGGCTGATATACCCGGAATAGGAAAGGAGAATAACTGATGCTTGGAATCATCGGAGCCATGGATATTGAAGTGGCAAGAATCAAGGAACAACTGCAGGATGTAAAGATAGAAGACAGGGCAGGCATGGAGTTTTACTGTGGAAAATGGCATGGAAAGGACGTGGCAGTGGTGCGTTCCGGTGTTGGCAAAGTAAACGGAGCCATCTGTGCCCAGATTCTGATAGATTTGTTTGGCGTGGATTATATTATTAATACAGGAATAGCAGGTTCTTTAAAAAATGAGATAAATATCGGCGATGTAGTTTTATCGACAGATGCTCTTCAGCATGATATGGATGCCCGTGGGTTTGGATATGCCCTTGGCGTGATTCCTCAGATGAAGGAGTCTGATTTTAAGGCAGACGATGGATTGATTAATCTGGCAAAAGATTGCTGTGCCAGGGTTTGTCCGGATATCCAGACTTTTACAGGAAGAGTTGTTAGTGGGGATCAGTTTATTTCGGATAAGGATAAGAAAAATCATCTTGTGGAAGAGTTCCAGGGATTTTGTACAGAAATGGAAGGAGCCGCCATTGCACAGACAGCCTATTTAAATCAGGTACCTTTTCTGATAATCAGAGCTATTTCGGATAAGGCAGATGACAGTGCAACTATGGATTATCCTGCATTTGAAGCTATGGCAGTAGAAAATTCTGTAAAATTGCTCTCTGCAATGGTAGAAAATATGTAATGTCCGGAGGTGGAGTATGTTTCGACTTTGGGCAAAGATATGGAAGTCTGGTCATATGCTGCGGGATATGGTGATATGCAATGATAGTCCGGATCTGAACCGAACCAGGAAAATATTTGCTGCTTTGGAGGATGCATGCAAAGAATTCGACTTAAGCAGACCAATCTGGCTGGATAATAATATTGCCGAATTCAAGATGCATGACAAGGTTCGCTTCAATAAAGATAATTTTATTGATGATATTGATTTTGATTACTTGGAAATACAAGTAATAGAAGAAGATGAATAGGAATGAATGGACATAAAAATGCCTGTGCTGATAAAGTCTGCAAGCTCCATGACTGTGGCCAGTCTTGTAGACTGCAGCAGCATTCCGTCCATGATGCCGGACAGATTTACGATACCAGTGATACAGATATCTCCCACTTCAGGGAGATTTTTTTTGACTCCGAGTCCCGGGTATAAGGGGGAAGGGGAAAGTGTCACATAACCAATATGATTTTTTGAGCCAAGAGAAGCATCTACTGCAATAATGAAGGGGTTTTGATGTCTGTGATAGATGGTATCTATGACAGAAGTAAGATTTACAGCATGTACCGGATCTTTCAGTGTGCCATAGATTGAACATTTTGTTGAGAGAGTGCGTGAAAGTTTATGCCCGATTAAAGGTCCCAGACTGTCACCTGTGGAACGGTCGCTTCCAATACATAATAGAACAAGCTCTGACTGAGATTTATTACTTTCTTTAAGTAATTTGGACAGACGCTGGCTGAATTTCAATGAGCTCTTTCCAGAAAGTGCATTATAATAGAAGATATTTTTCATATTTAGAATCCTTTCCCTGATAGTTTGTTAATTATATGTCCCAAAATCAATGAAATATTCAATTCTTTCTGTCGATAATTTATTAAATTGACTTCCATATTCTGACAAAAAATGAACAAGCTTTCGTGTAGAATAGTACTACCTATAAATTGATTAATTGATTGTGCCAAAAGGCAGAAATGGAGGGAAAATGATAGAGACAGTATATAATGAAGAAACAGATGGAACAGAAAAGATTAAATTGCCAAAAAATATACGTCAAATAGGTTCCGGTGAAACAAAATATCACATTTATATAGAAGATAAGGTATCTGAATATTTAAAAATGATACCGGAAAATGAACAGGATGTGAGATACGGTGTCCTTCTGGGAAATGTAAAGTTTTCAAAAGGAGAAATGTATCTGTTCATACGGGCAGTCATAGATGTGGAAGAAATTTTTGATAACACAATTCTTTTTGGTGATGAAATTTGGACAGGTATTTATGATGATCTGAAACGATATTTTCATGGGGAAAAAATCATTGGCTGGTATGCATCTCTGCCGGATTATTGCGAAAGAGATTTTTTTCAGTTTCGAAAAATTCAGCTTGACCATTTTGCCGGAAATGACAAGGTATTTTTGAATATTAACCGGGAAGAAAATGATAAAAGTTTTTATGTGTATTCTATGGGGGAACTGCAAAAAATAGGCTGTTATCATATATATTATGAAAAAAATCCGGATCTGGAAAGTTATATTTTTGAGAAACATTATAATTTAACGACGAAAAAACATAGTGAGCAGATAAGAGGGGAGTCGGTTTTGAATAAGCGGGAAGAGAAAAATGACGAGCAACAAAATCGTTTTCATATGGAAGAAACAAAGGATGCTGCAAAAGAGGAGAAAGAAAAAAAAGACGGTATGTTATATCGGAGACTGGCTTTGTTTTCGGGTAAAGCAGCATCTTTTTTTGTCATCGGAGCATTGGTTTTTACAGTCGGCATGATGTATAAAAAAGGACAGTTGGACAACCTTACTGTGGAAATGAAGGAGGTTGTGGCAGGTATTATGAATAAGGGTGACAGTACGCAAATGGATGATATTTTGCTGGTAAATGAGGATAGGGAAATAACCACGGAACTGACACAGAATACTCAGGAGGAAACAACCACAGAACCGGAAAGTGAGCAGGTGTCTGAAGACCAGACACAGGAGCAGGCACAGGAACAAGCCACAGAGACGGTAGAAACAGTAACGGAAGAGCAGACTACGCAGGCGTCTATCGTGCCGGAAAATGTGAAATATTATACAGTGGAAAAGGGGGATACCCTGTATGGTATTTGCCGTAAATTGTATGGTAATACAAATAATCTGGAGGTTATCATGGAATTGAACAGTCTGGAAAATCCAGATAGTATCGCATACGGAAATACATTGATTGTTCCATAAAATATAATGACTTTTTCCATCAGATATGTTATGATAAGGAAGAGTTTTGGATAAAACCACATGGAGGATAAAATGGGAATTTTTAAGAAAAAGCGAAAGAAAGACACCTCTGGAATAGAAGAAAAAGATTATGAGGATATGCTGATCAGACATAGAAGAAGAGTGGGGATTGGCATACTGATATTGCTTCTCTTGGCAGTTGTACTGGCTTTCTGTGTAAAAATCTTTTTGGATCATAGAGAATATGAAAATTACGAGATAGCAGATACTACAGATATGGGAGATGTAAGTAAGTGTGAATTTTATCGCTATTGTGATGGTATATTGAGGTATAGCAATGATGGTATTTCATATATGGTTGGGGATGATACGATTTGGAATCAGGCATTTGAAATGAAAGATCCGGTTATTGATATCTGTGAAAAATATATGGCCATAGCAGATTTGCATGGAAGTAAAATTTATATTTACAATAATTCCGGACAGCAGGGAGAAATAGAAACCACAGCCCCTATTCTCAGTCTTGAGGTAGCCAGTCAGGGAGTGGTGGCCGCCATAACAAAAAACGATACGGCAAATCTCATTGAAGTATATGATAAAGAAGGAACAAATATAGCAGTAGGACAGACAGTTCTCTCGGGGGACGGTTCTCCGTTGTCTATCAGCATTTCAAATGACGGAACAAAGCTTGCTGTATCATATGTTTATCTGGAGAGCAGCGTTGCAAAGACAAAAGTTGTATTTTACAATTATTCGGAAGTGGGGAAAAATGAAGTAGGAAGAATCGTTGGGGCATTTGAACATTATGACACAAGCATTATTTCCAAGGTGGAGTTTGTGACAAATGATGTGGTAGCGGCTTTTGGAGATGACATATTGACCATCTACAGTATCAAACAAAGACCATCTGTGTTACAGGAATTCAAATTAGACAAAGCTGTAGAGAGTGTTGTTTATAATGAACAGTATATAGGAATCATATGCAAAAGTGATCTGGCTTTGAACCAGCATATAGTAACTATTTATGATATTAATGGAAAATCTGTTTTAAATAAAACAATTGATTTTGCGTATACAGATGTTCAACTGGCAGGAGACAGACTTATATTTAATAATCAGACACAGTTGTATATTTTTACGGTAGATAACATACTGAAATATAATGGAACCATCAAAGATGGGATTGTGAAGGTAATACCATCAAAGTACGAGAACAGGTATACAGTGATTACTAATAATGAAGCACAGGAAATAAAGTTGAAGTAGGAGGTAGGAAATGGATTATATTGCATTGGGGGTTGCCGTGGCTGTATTGGTTTTGGCTGCGTGGAGAGGATATCGGTTAGGTATCATAAAAATGCTTTTATATGTTGCGGTACTTTTGATAACAATGGTATTGTCGGGAATACTGGTACGCCCTGCAGCAGAAATGGTAAAAAACAATACATCATTATATGCTAATATAGAAGAAGCGGTAGCAGATATGATAGAGGATCATGAGGTGACAAATATAGAAGCCGCTATGAATCTTCCATTTCCGGAATATATGCTGGAAGAAATCCAGCAGGCAATGGAAGTAGATAGTACGGTTGCAGATGTGGCGGCAGAAGTAATCGCAAGTCAGATATTTAATGCAATTGTGTATATATGTCTTAATATTCTGATTTACGTAATTCTGAGAATTATAGTCAGTGCGTTGGGTATTGTGGCCCAGTTACCTGTGATTAAAGAGGTTAATAAACTGGCAGGATTTGCTGTTGGTGTGCTGGAAGGAATCGTAATATTATGGCTTTTGTGTCTCCTCCTTCAGGCATGCGGAAGCGAAGAATGGGCACAGGACATGTTTGTGCAGATAAATAACAGTGATTTTTTGAGTTGGATATATAATCATAATCTTCTGGTTGGATTTATAAAAAATATTGTTTAAGGTTTACGATTCACAGTCAGAGCTGGCTGTGAATCGTAATGCTTATGGAAAAAAATTGTAAAAAAAGTTGTTGACAAGCTATGACAAATGTAGTATTCTATACAAGCTGTCGCTTGAGAGCAGTCATCTAGAGTCACTGTGGTACAGGTTCAACCGGGTGGTGTTCATAAGACAGAAAATTAAAAAAGTTGTTGACAAGAACTTTTGAATGTGATAGTATATACAAGCTGTCGCTGAAAAAGAGACAACATTAAAGGAATTGCACTGGTGTGCAAGCAGGTTATCAGCCTTCGGCTGGTAACAGATAGTAAAAGGAATTGTGCTGGTGCACAAGCAGGTCATCAACCTGCGGTTGGTGACAAATAAGAACATTGAAAACTGAATCATAAACCATCCCTGAAAATTCTAAAAATTTTCAGCGAACATCTTC
>JAXFDY010000028.1:0-2430 GCA_034172985.1 Lachnospiraceae bacterium | reverse complement strand
GCAGGTTGGAGAATAAGCAGAACCAAGTGTCAAGTCAGTGGCATTCATATAGGTAGTCTCATTCGACTTGACCAAATATTTTATCTGCTTACGAAGGGTGCTATCAATATCATACTCGTTTTGTATCTTAGCTACTTCCCGTACAAACTTGACATGAATACTTGTGATACTATTCTCGTCATCTGCAAACTTGTCAAGATAATCCTTCACCTTTGCATTAATCCACCTTTGCTTTGTGGTAATGAGGTTACAATTTTGAAATTCTGCCGAAATAAGCAAAAGTAATTCCTTGTTAGCCTTAATGATGTCAGGATGTACCTCATTAGACAGAGTGATATATTTGAAAGGCTCTGAAACAGATTCTTCATCCACATTGATAATAGTAACCTGATTAAGGGTCTTATATTCTCCTGATTGAGTTCTTACACGCAGTTGTATAATCTGGCCTCGCTTTTCATTCCATTTCTCCTTTAGGTCTTTGATATGCTTAGTCATCATTGCGATAACAGAATCCAGTGATTCTGTATCAAAAGAATGAAGATTGGGCAGTATGTCAGAAAAGAGTATATCCTTGTTGTCAGATTTAAGTCCCAGTTTCTTGAACAACTTCAGCCACTCGTTTTTTTCATTCTCGTTTAAATCTTCGACATAAGATGAAGATACAAACTGCGCACTCTTAACATATTTGGTAACAAGTGACTCTATCTGTTCCTGCTGGTAAGTATCAGATATATACAATGATGAATGGCTTGACAAGGAATTACTTTTGTCAAGCAAAGGCATATTCTTGAATTTGTCAATAGCAAGAATTTGCTTTTGGTTTGCTTTAATCCACCGCCAGAAGTCAATATTTTGGTCAACGCTATTTATTGATTGTCGTAACGCAGTGTTAGATGCGATTATATCTGTTATATTGTTGATGTCAAATTTCGCTATTTTGAACAACTGACGCGTGTCCTGAGAGAAATAATCTGTGTATTTTTGTGAAAGTAACACATACGTCTTGGGGCACCATGTTTTTTCGCAAAGTACTTTGGCCTCTTCGTTGTACTCAATATACTGAATGTTTGCCTCTCTAGTTTTAAATATGTTTCCGTCATACGCAAGCAAAGGCATGTCTTTGATCTCATTGAAACTTATGCTGCCATCAAATAGTCTTTCTGCGTCTCTTTTCAAGTATTTCAGGAAGGCCAGCATAGTTGCTTCATCAACAAGGCTGGCATAGATAACTGCCTTGTTTTTGATTACAACGTCTACGAAGAATGACTTATCTGTAAAGGTTTTAACCCCGAACTGTTGGCGTATGAATGATTCCAATTTCCTTGCCTCTTCCTTCTCATATCCTGCAAAGTAGGCATTTGAAAGTGCATACATCATGCCATCCTGTAACCATGCGTGATGAATATTATCTGCATAGGTGCTATTTTGTGCAAATGCATCCTGATTGAAGTATCGCACATTGTCATTACATAGATAAACTTCGTCACCTTTGGTATCTACACAACGTAAGACGTAATCTTTGAAACAATTCTCCTTCAGTTGTTTTTCACAATCATATACATAATCAATAAAAGCCTTATTGGCTACATAATTGTCCTCAATGACAACATTTACTTTTGCTCGGAAATTCGCATCGCCAATAATGACTGTCGTAATGAATGAATCTTTATCAAACTCATAGAATCCGAGACGAGCGAAAATATTGATTAGGTTATTTTTCTCGTCATCAGCGAGGCCATCAAAATAGGTGTGAGATAGTACGTTGATAACATTCTCACCCAACCATTTTTCACAGGTCAGGCTTTGAGCATCATCGTTGAAGAAATATCGATAATTGGTATAGTCGGTACTCGCCACGCCATCTTCTGTAATGTATGGTACCTTTTGACTATTTGTCTTTAAATCAACTTTCTTTACAGAGATATAACGATAGAAGGCCACCGAATTGACTGGCACGTTAAGCAATGCCATAGCATCCTCGTTAGAGAGAATGTAGGTGGTAATCATCGATGTGGCATCGAAAGGTTGGAAATACTTGCCAGCAAATGCATTCCAGTTTTCTTCTTCTTCAAAACTAATTCTAGAGTTATCACGAAGATGTGGGATAAATCTGCGTAGGAATCCAATTCCACTACAATTCGTTTCAAAATCATAGTAGAGGTTTCCTGCAGTAAACAAATCGCCTTCGTATTCAATAAAAATATTTTTCTTTGCAAACTTATCGAGTTCATCCTCACCCAACCAATGCTTTATGAATCGAGTATTGTTTTCAGAATTAGTTAACCATGCCTGGAAATCAGACTTTTCACATTTCTCAACCACATCATTGACCTTTACGTCAAGGCTTGAAGGGGAATGCTTGTACAAGAAATTCTTAAAGGATTCGGATTGTCTTAACCCAACAGCAGGCAGAGAGAATCCTCCTAATTC
>JAXFDY010000184.1:0-3497 GCA_034172985.1 Lachnospiraceae bacterium | reverse complement strand
GCGTCGATAGATGATACATAGCGCAATGATTCCAAGGTATGCCTCAGTCTTACCGCCACCAGTGGGGAACCAAACCAGATCAACTAAGTCATTACGCTTTTTCCAACCATTATCTTGTGGATGGTTGATGATACCATCAAGATTTAACAAGATAAAAGCCAACTGGAAAGGTCGCCATGCGGCATGTGGAGAAGAAGGAAATATGTTATCTTGGGCTTGTTTATAGAAGTTTTCGTTCAAATTTGGGTCTTCATCAATGATTATTTTCTGATTATCCTTCTTGTTATGCCATAGTTGCATAAACATGGCAGAATTCATCAATCTAAAACAGAGCATGTTCTCTTTATTACCAGAGAGAATATTGTCAACATTATCTTTCATGCGCTGCATGTCACTTTTGCATTTAGATAGATTATCCAATGCAAACACCCTGTCATTAACATCTGTAATACGTGTTTCATTTTGAGCAATCCAATCCTCATAGAGACCTATGAAATCCTTTAATCCGGATATTATCTCTGGGTCATTGGCCTCAGAAAATGTGGATAAGTACTTAAACTGAAGACATCTGTCATCAGTAAAATATGGTTGGGGAATAATCATGTCCCCCTTTTCAATATATTCACTATACTTTTTCCTGGGTACAGGTTCAATGTCTGGAGTTTCGAAAGAGGGAATAAATTCAGACCAGATGTGATAAACTTTGCCATCCTCATCCTTTTTCCAATCAACTGAACAGAGGTGTCCCACTCCATAATCATTAATGGAACGATATAGGAAATTCAATTTATCTTCGTCTTTTTTGACATCTTTGTAAGTGTTGCCTTCGTGATACGGGCATAAGAACTTACTCTTAAGATCAATATGGATTCCGAAGAAACATAGTTTGTTAACTTCTTCATTAACAATTGAGAAATAGTTCTTTGGAGATTCACGGAATGGTGAGGAATCGTTCACAATTAAAACCTTTAGATATAGGTTTCGGTCTGTCTTGTCCTTACTATTTCTTGTCACTTGCAACCAAGCCGACAATGCGATATTTTTACCATTCTCCAAGTCTACGGAATAGAAATGGTTTAACGTATCATTGTCTTTTGGCTTAAATATCTGTTTAGCAACATTACTACTTTCTGACTTTATTCCCTCCAGATTTAAAGTCGTACTGAAATCATGAGATTGCCAGAAACCAAAACCTTTATGGTCATAAAGCTCTATAAGATTATCAAAATAGGACAGGAACGTTTCATACATTTCAACTTTCTCAAGTTGATTAAGGACTCGCTGTTTTTCTTCATCTGTAAGATATAATGGTGTATCATGGTCGTCACTGTCTTTTTCATAATGAATATGATTAAGATACTTGTTGAAAAGGACCTCACGATATGAAAGTAAGAATCTGTAATTTTGGGGAATCTGAGTAAAAATTGGGTCAGTCTCACCATCAGTAACGGCTAACTTCGCTGCACAATTCATATTCATTGTACGAAGCATGTCCTTAACCTGTGATACATTCTTGTTAGGAATTGGATATATTAAGTTTACCGTCGTTATAGTTGAAATATTGGTGAAGAATAGGATTCTCTTTAAAGAACTGCTCAAACTGAGTAAGATGGTCGCTTACTAAGACCTGGACCCTTTGCTTATCACCGCGGACAATTTTGGTATAATATCTTCCCGAGACAGTTATTTCCACATCTTTCGATAAACTTGCCTCTGGAACCAAGCAACATGAGATTCCTACTGTATTAGGAAATCTTCTGCTTAAAGAATAGACATCTTCATCATCTACTTCATTTCCTAAATCTCCATTCTGTTCGTTACTATCAGTGCGCAGAAGTTCATCGTCATCTTCCTGACCATTTGTTGATACTGTTTGATCGTCAATATCTGCTTCGTCTGATGACTCTTGTGAGACAAACATGCCCTGAGCCTTGGGTGGAAAAAGAACTGCCGTGCTATAAATCGATCCTGGAGTAGTGTTAATCACTTCACCATCGAATGATTGACCCTCTTCCATTTCTATGGAAAAACGTCCTCTACACCCATTGGGGCCTATCATTTGTTCACGGATGAAAGACTCCAAAGATTCTCTTTTAATATCAATTATGTTATTCATGTCATGTTATAATTACGACGTTATTCATTTTTATTTCATTGCAAAGCAATGATTGCAAGGTGGCTAAGTCGCCGATATTGCGGAGGTTTAGCAGATCATTTATATCACTATCTTTATAATCATCAAACAAATCTTCATCAACATCTGCCAACAATGTGTCTTGGAGGAATTGATTCATCATGCTGTTGAATCTCCTTGTGCCGTTTTTCGTGGCAGCCTTCTTACTCCTCATTATTGAAAGATACGGGGATATGAGTCCAAACCCTAAATACTCAAAGAGCTTCTGTTGACAAACCTTTTGTAAAGGCAGAATCATATTTGAATCCAAATCGGCCCAGTGGCAGAATTGGCTCTTTTGTATTCTATTTGACTCTTTCAATCCCTTCATGACAGAATCATAGGCATTGTCAAGTCCTTCTTCTTCTATCTTCTTGGAAAGAAGAATCTTCCATAAAATAATCGACGAATCGCGCTCTTCTTCTGTGATTTTACCTAATTTGTATTGCGATTCTCGAATTACCTTTTCACGGGAATCATACTTTTCTGATTGTAAATCTATAAAAGACTTAAGCTTGTTAGCGACATCATCCAATTTCTGTAGCCTCTTAATTTCTTGGAGAATCCCTTTTTTCTTTATCTCGGTTAGTCGGGCTATTTGTGAAATACCATTATCTGTTTCATAGATTACGAAGTCTGTCTCAGGAATATTGAATTTACTGCCATCATCAAATTCTCCCTTAACATATACAACTGCTCGCGATGTACTGCGTTCATCACTAAATTCATATTCACCCTTAGTTCTTCTTACAGAAGGCTTAACAGGACGGGCCAGTTTACCCCAAAGAGCGTTTCTTAGTTCTGAGTCTAAAACTTCTGCTTTATATTTTTCGTAGTCGTATTTATCCCATTCATACATATCATTAAACGCTACTCCTTGAATAATGTCATGTATAAATTGGTCTTTACGTACAGGTATTGGGTCAAAAGAATTTGGGAACTTTGCATATGATTCTCTAACATAATGCGGGCGATATTGCAGAACAATAACACGTTTCTCCTTAATCGCATTATTCCCATTTATTGGCTTTAAAGCAGAGTAGTCGTAATATTTTACTTCCAATCTTGGAGAATATTGTTGTAGGCAAGCAGTTAACGCCTTTTTCATAGACGAATCAATGCTCTTGTCCAATACGATTGCTATTTTTAGTTTTTTCCCAAACTCTTCACGGGTTTTGCTCCTTATCAATTTTTCCTTGATAATACAATTGTGAATAATCGGTTTAATTGCTTTGGACGCTCTTTCTAATTGCCATTCTATTGACATTTGATAGTCCTCGTCATTATAATCAGGAAAGGATTTGTGTAGATAACTAGAATATAG
>JAXFDY010000064.1:0-2023 GCA_034172985.1 Lachnospiraceae bacterium | reverse complement strand
CCTTCTGTAATATCTCCCCCAGACAGATGAATAATTGGTATGCACATAACAAATGCTGTATTGCAAATTGGCAACAATTCATATCGGTCTCCAAGCACCAAAAGATAATTAGGATTTAATTCTTCAAAAGCTTTAGCGATTCCCTCTGCCATCCTTCCCATGGACTCAGCAATTCTTGCGGTTGAAGATGTATCAAGCTGGGCATCTACTATATAATTAATCTTAAACTCGTCATCTATTATCTGGTCAATTGTGTGCCCTTGATCATAAGAAAGATGACCTCCAGTTACTATAAGTTGAAGTTCAAATTCATCTGAGGCATCTATATCTTTCATAATCCACTTTAAAAGACCATATTCTGATCTGGCAGCTGTTACACAACATAATTTTTTCATTGTTTTACCCTTTACTTGAAATTATACCTAATTTTTCTTCCATCCTTTTCATTTCATCCGGCTCTCCCATATCCAAGAACGAATCTTCACTAATAGGATACGTTCCAACCTTCCCACCATTTTTCATGACTTTATCTACAAGATGTGTCATATGAAACAAAGTATTATCCGGTATTAAATCGATAGTCTCCGGATTTATAATATACATGCCTGTATTTATGAAATAAGACAATTTTGGCTTCTCATCCATTGATTCAATAATTCCATTGTTGCCTGTGTGTAACACTCCATACGGCACCTGAATATTCTTTAATGCGGAAACCATAGTGATATCATTCTTATTCTCGATATGATATTTATATATGTCCTCATAATCTGCCAAAATAAGAGCATCACAATTGGTAATGAAAATAGGCCTATCGAACTTATCTTCTATTAGTTTTACACTGCCCCCTGTTCCTAATGGTTTTTCTTCTTCAACATATTTAATCGTGTAATTCTTTGATACGTCATCAAAATATGAACGAATCATAGCTTTTTTATAGTTAATAGTCATATAAAACTGTTTTATACCAAATTCTGTATAATAATCTATAATACGTTCAACAATCGGCGTATCACCTATAGGAATCAAAGGTTTAGGTAATATTTTGGTGTATGGATACAATCTCGTTCCTTTACCACCAGCCATAACAACAACAGAAACACCTGATAAATTACCTTTCTGCTTATTCTCCTCATATTCTGACAACAAACAAATATCAATTATTCCTTTGTCAATATCAACAATCGGTACTGCTGTAATACATTTTTCATGCATTAGCTTTATGGCTTTACCTTTATCACTAACATTTAACGAATATGGTGATAACTTCATAGCTTCCGACACAGACGCTGACAAATCACCTGATTTCAGTAGCCATCTTCTGATATCGCCGTCAGTTAATGAACCTACTAATTTATTGTTATCATCAACAATAAACAATATTCCCTTTGAATTCGCATCAATTTTACACATTGCATCTACAATTGAAATAGAAACATTGCCAATTAAATCCTTAATTTTTTTCGCCTCCATTGGCATACTCCTCCAATACTAATTTTACCTGTTCAACAGCATAATTAATTTCATCTTCCGTAATCTGGGTACTTGAAGGAAGATTGAGAATACGTGTAGCATAATAAGGTGCTTTCTCAAGCTTAAATGTATCCTCCTCTTGATAAGGAATCTGTTCATTTATCAATCCCCAAATTGCTCTAGTTTGCACACCTCTTTTTTGAAGAGATGTAATAACTTCTTTCATTGTTGCATGAACCATATCTTTATTGATCTCTAATGAATAAAACCATTTGTTAGAAGATGTTCCATTTCGAAATTCTATTATTTTGCCAAGCTCAAAATTAGCAAACATTTTCTTATACAATTCAAAATTATTCTGTTTACGTCTAATGAATTCAGGTAGTTCTTCCAACTGTGCAACGCCTAATGCAGCTTGAATATTCGTCATTCTATAATTATACCCTACTTCATTGTGGATATAGTAATGTTCATCATTTTTAGCCTGTGTAGAAAGGTAACGTAAATGATCTACAACCTCACTTTTATTTGCTGTAACAGCACCACCACC
>JAXFDY010000036.1:0-5042 GCA_034172985.1 Lachnospiraceae bacterium | reverse complement strand
CCTTCATTTCTCTTAAAATCAGACAGCCAAGCTGCACTCTGCCCACATAGCCTCCGATTTCAGAGGTATTACTTTGCGCCGCTATCGTTCCGCTGACCGTGACATTCGCAATGACATTATCGCCACCGAGAATACATCCCATAACGGCTGCTCCGTATCCCTGGGATTTAATGGTAATCATACTATCTTTCTCATCCGGAAGAAGGATTTTTAAATTTTGTACAACAGCTCCTTTTGCATACTGAATTAATCCAAAAGTTTCCATTGCCTCAGTTTTTTTCGGAAGTGTAATCATGTATTGCCCTTGACTGCTATCAGAAGGTATATCTCCTATAAACACTCCCGTAAATGGTATTTTATCCGTTCCAAAACCTGTAAAATCTTCTACTGCCGTCAGGTCGATATCTCCCTTAATCAGATAATATGCTTCACTCAGCTGTTTCACCGTCGGAAAGCCTTCACTGATTTTTGTCTGATATGCAGCTTCATCATAAGAAGCAGTATCCAGATATTCCATTTGATTATGAGTTGTATGTTTTGTAATATCTTCCTCATCAGCACCGTATTGGTTAATCTTCCATTTTTTCAGGTTGCTGTGATACTGTTCATGATTACTAATATACTGATACAGTGACAAAAACTGATTGGTATTTTCTATAATATATGGATCCTTATAAGTACCACAGCCTTCCAGAATATGTCCTGCCTTTGGATTCACTTCTATTTTCTTTACTTTATAGACATATGGCTTGTAGTTCACCGCATTAAATAAAAATGAATTTTCAGTATAAGATGCAATCGGCGTCGTAAGATTCTCGTCATAAAACTGCACCGTCTCTCCGATTTCTTCTCCAAGAGTGACCATACCCTTCGTGGTATCCGGCATCGCATCTGTTCTGATACCGGTTCCATATACATAGTCCAAAAGATAAAATGTATATAATCCATAAGATGAATTCAATGCTGTTGTATCAACGGAGTAATTATACTCATAGATAAAGGAAGCATATGCCAGAATCTGATCCTGTTCGTGACTATTTGGTGCACTGACGCCATCCTTTACATCCGCAATATCCATATTGGTAAATTTTAAATTAATTGCCTCAGCATCTTCATCCCCCACCTGTCCAATCAGGGCAGCCGCAACATGTGACGTTCCTGTATAATCAGTCATCCGGATCTGGTCAAAATTCACATTTGCTCCATCCATAATTTGATAAACGAGAAGTCCGTAATATCCATCCCAGCTATCACCATTTGGCTGATATACTTTCAGACCGCTTAATGTAATCCCTGAAATCTCTGTGGCCGTTTTTGAATAGGTTTTCACTCCATTTGACTCACTCTCTACAATACCGGAAATACATCCTGAAACTAGTCCGCCGGATCCCGCTTCAAAGGCTGTGACAGAACCACTTAATTTTATACCGGTGATATGAGAGGTAGTCACATTTCCAAACAAACCGCTCTGAATCTGGTAGTTCTGGCTATTCGCATCATATGGATTTAACAGATTTGATGAAGGATAAAATTCCTTTCCGTGAAATGTAAGTCTGCTATTTTCTGAATGGTATGTTCCACTGCTCACATTCGTCGGATAATAGCTAGCATCTCCCAAATCAACTTCCTTAAAAGTAACCGTTTCCGAAGTTGTGCTATAATTTTCTGCCTTAAAATATTTTCTCAAAGCTTCATTCGCATAATGCGAAAGATGCCATTGCAATAAATCCCCCACTGAATCTATAGTAACCGCTCCGCTTATCTCTGCAATGTCAACCAAATCATCCCCAAGATTATAGTAATATCTGGTAGATGAATTTTTCTGCTGTACCACCTGGTTTTGATACAATTCAAACTCATTTGCAGTCTTAATAGAAACAATTCCACCTGTATCAGCCGAAGAATTGGTCATCATTCCTTTACTTACGCCCACAATTTCATCAAACATTTTCGATTCAGAGTTTGTCAATGTAACATTAGTCAATTTATAATTTCCCAGTTCCAGATAAAGATACTGACCATTCTGAATCAGAAATGCATTATGATCTTCTGTTGAATCCACATCAAATCTGGTGTCACTGATTGATACTGCACCCAACTCCATATGTCCATAGACTGTATTCCACAATCCTCCATACTCCGTCTTACGTGCCTGGAACATAATTCCGGATGCACGGCTTTCATCAGACTGAATCGTTATATTCGCTATCTCAGAATCTGTATGCTCCCAGATATAACCGATAAGTCCGCCTAAATCAGTAATAATCCAGTTTAACGTTCCCGAAATGGAAAAACCTGACATAACGATACTGTCTGTTACCTTTAACTTTACCCTAGCCTGACAGGAAGCTTTTGCGTTTTTCTCTTTTTCTTTATCAGACACCCATCCCTGTTGCTGTTCTACCGGTTCATCGCCGATTCCTGCAATCACGCCACCTATCTGAATCTGTTGTGTTTGGTTTGTAGTATATATTTGAATTCCACCGGACAAGGTAATACCCGTCAGATTAAGAGACATAGGATCAGCCTCTGTAAGAGATTTCGTCTGCACATATCCAATGATTCCTCCTACATAATGTGACAGACCCGAATGCAAAATATCTACCGTACAGTCAATCGTTGAAATATTGCAGGAATGATTTGTTTGATCCGGCTCATAATATCCCACAAGACCACCATAGTATTCCCGAAAGACTCTCCCTGACACTTTCATATAGCTGGAGTCTTTGGAATCTCTTATCACCATCTGATTTAAAGTCACATTGTTCACTGTCAGGTTTCCATAGGCACAGGCTGCCAGACCACCGGCATTTTTCTTCTTTATATTTACCGCCCGCACTGCCTGTTGATTACTTTCCACTGTTTTATCCAGTACAGTCAGTGTTCCTGCCACTTTCAGATTTTGAAATACAGCATTTTTCACAGAAGAAAACAAACCTATATTCGGCTGATAAAATACACTTATATCAAAGGTAATTGTATGGTTTCCCCCGTCAAAAGTTCCGCAGAAATAATCAGCCTCATCTAACGTATTCCGATTCAGGGTAAGAATATTAGTTCCGGTCAAATCAATATCCGATGTCAACTGATAAGTCTTCTTTAGCAGTTCTTCTGTGGTATCCACACCAAGATTTGACAATCCATACTGACCACCGCTATTACATGCAATCGAAATAAGCATAAAATCGCCAATTGTAGATAATGATGAAACATTTGTGGTATGATTGAGCTGTACTTCACCATGTGTTTTGCCCTCAACCATCCAATTCTCGGTGCTCATATCCCGGGTTTTTGCATATTCTGTCACATCCCATTTTCCATTCCGATATACTGCTCCATAATTTCCTATCTCATCTGCATATTTTGTCTCAGGTAGCTTCAGACCATATATATATCCTGTTTCATCTGCTCCTGTCGGATTCATATATACCAGTGCATCCGTCTGTTTACCTACCACATAACCATAATACTCATAATACGCAGCCGTAACACCGCCATTACTTTTATCTTCATAAGCATTTTTAACTTTTGACAAATCTATGGTTCCACCCATACAAAGAACAGAACCCTGACTCAATTCACCTACAATTCCGCCTATAGTTACTGAACCTATCTGGTCAGCACTATCAGATGTGACAGCAGAGGATTCATATGACGAAAGATAATTATAATCAAGATCTGCATATGCAATATTAGAAACATTCACAGTAATCCTATGCGTATCATCACCTGCCTGAGCAATCAGACCACCCAGCAGATTCGTTCGGATACTCTTGTCATTCGCAACACTACTATCTGCAGAATAGGTTGAAACCATCATATCGTACGCATTTGAAATGCTGCAATCAGTCATGGTATATCCTATAATACCACCAGTTTGGCCCACATACCATGCACTACCACTGTTTACCTTGTCTCCATTGTCATGTTTAGCAGTTAAAAATTTAACCGAAACATAGGAAACAGATAAGCCATCTTTTTCATTTCTTCCGATAATCCCACCAAAACAGCTTCCGTTGCTTACATAAACATTTTCAACTAAACATGATGAAACATCCACTCCGGTATCCGACATGCATCCCACTAAACCTCCAAGATATGTAGTTGCAGTCGTAGACTTTGCCTGCAATTCAACATCAAATATTTTTATATTTTTCAGGCTTCCGTTATCAGTACCATTTGCAATATAACCAACGACACCTCCCACATATTGTCCGCCTTTGGTTTTCCCTGCCCGAATCACAGGCCTTATCATAGTCAGATATTTACTGTCATCAGACGGCTGAATATCTGAAGCATCTGCGTAACCACAGACTCCTCCCGCATAATAAACCGTATCCTCACCAGAAGGATCATTCTGTTCTATTTTAATATCCATCGTAAAATCGCCATAGGAAAAAATACTATTTCCCAGATATCCTGCAATGCCTCCGGCATATGTCTGTCCTTTTAAATTACGCTGTGTTAATTTTATGCCTGTATTTGCTTCAATCTCTGCATTCCTTGCATATCCTGCAATTCCTCCGGCAGCCCCCTTCTTTGCCGAAACACTGTTTTCCATAGAAATAGTTTCTTCCAGCACTATCTTTGCCTTTACCGTATCTGTTCCTTCTATCTTTCCTACGATTCCTCCCGCATATTCCTGACCTTCAACCTTCTTCGCAGAAAGATAGGTAGAGCCCAAATGCAGTTCCACATTACCGGAAACTGCACCAGCAAAACCTCCGGCACAATTTCCACTAACAGAGGTTATATTGTTTGTAACACCAATATTGTTTGTAACACCAATATCGTTTATAATCAGCTTCCCTGAGGAAGAATTCTGAATATCAGCAAAAACGCTGCCAGCAGTGCCATCTCTATTCACTACAGCTCCTGTAATCGTAATATATTTATAGCTGTTACTTCCAATCGTTATGTCACTACCATCACCATCATAGGTAAGAACCCTTGCAAGTCCTGCACATGCATCAGTAATCTTAATAGTATACGGATAATCCGATGTACCGTTAATAGTAGCAGTTGCATCAAGATAATAAAAC
>JAXFDY010000015.1:0-2885 GCA_034172985.1 Lachnospiraceae bacterium | reverse complement strand
TTCTTTCACCATCTTTTTCACAGAGAATAGGGTCTCCTGAAGCAAGAGCACCGATGACGATATAATCTTCACTAGGTCTGTCATTGTTATCTACATCAATTAATGGTTTATGCTCAATACCATATAACTGAATGCCTGCTGGCAAGAAAAACTCCCCGCCATCAGAAAACAACAACCATTCCTTGAATTTTGTTGGAAGCTTTACACTACGCTCTTTCTCAAATTCTGATATCTTTTCTTCTGTGGTTTCTTCAAGAAAATTCATTTTTCCCTGTTCATTGAATTTATCCACAATCAATTTTAATTCTTCGGAAATCATAGTTTTTACCTTTCTCCAAGTTTTTCACTTAGCAATTAATACCTTTTCTAAAACACCACAACAAGCAGTCTTCTACATATCGTAATAACAATAATGCATCTTCTTTGCTAGCGACATCTTCGTGATGTGTCCCCAATCCAGACATCACACTATACATGGTCTGAAATAAACGGAATCTGTTTGCACCTTTTTTGTTTGTAATCCAATATGTATATATTTTCTTTATAGATGTAAGCTGTGCTCCGTTCTCAATAATTGTCTCACCAGTTGCATTCAGAAGGCCTTTAATATAATCATTATTAACTGTATCTAATTTTTTGAAAAAGCTCTCAAAAAGCGACCTACAGTTTTCGATACAACTTACATACTGACCTGAACCAAAATTTGAAATAGCTTCATCGTAAAGAATTACCAAATCTGAATGATGCGTTACTAACATAGAACGTAAATATGTAACATCTGCATTTCTTTGCTGCGCACCACCAGAAGCAGGAATAAGAGAATAATTTATTGTTTCGTAATAATCATCCTCCTCGACAGTTTCAAGCAACTCATATCCAATTACATTGAGGTAGTTCGTTAACTTCTCATACTGCTGTTCATCTATCTGATGAATACTTTCCAAAATTGTGTTTAAAAATCTTAACAACGCTGTTTCATCGGATTCTATTTTCTCACAGATAGCCATACATGCGTATTCTGGATTATACTGGTCATTTCTGTTTTGATAACCTCTGTTATACCAATAAGGACATAATCTATTTTCATATTCTTCTATAAATGATGATAATCCTGCTTTTTTAAGCAATACTTCACCATTATCGTTATTGTCAATGAGTCTATTCATAAGTTTCCCGAAAATGCTGTAAATATTTGAACGTGCTATTCTTTCCTTTGTATCAATCATATACTTTCCTCCTTCTTTAACATCTAATCCACTGCCTGCTATACAGCCAACAGTCGAGTTGCCGGATTAGACAACATCTAAATCACTCACTCAAATTGAGTTTGCACCCTAGATAACATCTATCCCAGTGCCACAACCTATGACATCTAATCCACAGCCTAAACCCTATGACCGTTTTTACAGTAGATATGTTTCCATATAAAATAACCGAGCTTATTCAGAAGTTAGACTTTAAATCCCGACTCACGAAAAAGCCAGTAAACAAGCCATTTTCAGAGCCTTATTTCTAAACCCTTGACATCAATACTACGCACTCGACGTGAGTTGAGACAAGTCGATGTACGTCAGGGAATATGATTATACTACTCTATGTCCCAGGGTATATGTCCACGACAGTTTTTAACGATAGAAAAGTTATCGTTAAAAACTGTTTTCTCTATCCCGATAAAAATCATGTATCCATCCGGATACCATGTGACCGTAATGATGGGGAATAGATGAATCATCGTTATCCGTCTGCGTCCAATACGTTCCTGTAACATGGCCCCGTTATTAAAATCCACACTAAAATCCCAATCTGAATATCCCGTCTGCGATTCTACGTTACAATAAATTACTGCACTCCTTACAGATACTGCTTTTACTCTCTTTATTTTCCTTGCCTGCAGATCACGCGTAATAAACATGGAGAAGCCGGCTTTATAAATCGGATTGACAAAAGTTCTGGCTCTTTGTATATCACCGTCTATCAGACTATTTGTAAAGCTGCTTACATCACCTGCCAAATGCGTGCGGAGAGATACCGTTAAATCAAGTGCAGCAGCATCTTTTGTCTCCATAACATTCTGTCCGGCAAATACATGTTTCAACTTATCCGGGCATACAACTTTCCAATCCTTATTGCCCTTATTAAGTGCTGTATTCCAATGCTCAATGCCAGAATTCTCGCCTTTGTATATTTCCTGCCCTTCCGTCCGCAGGTGCACAGTAAGCGTCAAATAATCGCCCGTGAGATGAAGCAAAACGTCCCAAGACCATCGTGGGATATCTTGGGATATCTCAAGATATCCAGAGAAGTCACCCGGCCAGCAGTTTATCAGCTGGCCTCCTCGACGGCGCAGCCTTGCTTCTGAAAAACTCTGCCAGTTTTCTGAAATCATCTGCCTGCTGGGGCAGATACTGCTTTTCGCAGCCACGGGCCAGATTAGAGCAGATGATGCTCATTTCCATGGGAGAGAGTTCCTTGTCTACATGGGGCTTTTCAAGGACTTCCTTGAACGCTGTTTTTTCTTCTTTGGGTTTGAAAGCGTCTTTGCCTGCTTTACAGACAGGACACTTCCAATCGGCAGGTAGGTCTCCCCACTTGCCACCGACAGCTTCATCGTGAATATATCCACAAATCACGACACATATTCCGTGACTTAATCACCTATTTCAGTCGCAGGAGTGATGGCCGCAGCCGTGGGAACCGCAAGAGTGACCTTCCCCATGGTGGTCGTGATGATCACACCTGACATTGGGGTTGAAGTCCAGCTCGCCTGCTGCCAGTGCTTCTGCTGCTGCATCAGCGTTGCCGGAAACACCACCATAAAGACGGATACCCACATCACTCAGTGCCCTCTGGGCACCGCCGCCAATACCGCCGCAGACCAGGGCATC
>JAXFDY010000193.1:0-33891 GCA_034172985.1 Lachnospiraceae bacterium | reverse complement strand
TAATCTGTTCTCCTTCAAATACCTCCGTCTGTGTCACCACTCTTCTGGCTCTTCCTTTTATTTTTTCTATACGGATAACATCTTCTCCGGTAATAAAAGTCACTCCCAGTTCTCTTGCCACAATCCCCTTTACCAGCTTAGAGCATGTCTGACCCTGACATAATCCCATACCTGTTCTCAAATATCTTCTAATTTCTGTTAAGGTGTACATACCGTCATGAACAGCTTTTCTGATTTCCCCTTTTGTGATTTCCTCACAACGGCAGATAATCATGTCATCATCTGCAGCCGGAATGAATTCACCTATGTCCCTGTTTCTGTTATTTACACTATTCATCGCCTATACCTCCTTAAAATATCTTGCTTTCATAGCCATATCAACCGGAACCTTCATAGTCAACAGATTTGTTTTATCAAAGACAGGTGCAGTTTTTACACTGACCACTTCTGCGTCACAGACAATCTGTCCGTCTCTTCCCAATGCCTTTCCTTTTGCACCCTTTTCCGGAACCGGAAGACATTCGTACGGAAGAGTGACTGTTGCATATCCCGGCTCATAATCCTCATCTACCAGGAAAATAGCCTGTCCGCTGCATGCAGCCACACACATGCCACAGCCTACACATTGGTTATTCGGATTGACTACCGGAAGGGAGGTAATCTTTTCACCGATTTTGATACATCCCTTATGGCAGGCATCCTGACAAGGGTTACAAGGAATATTCTGAGTACATTCTATCACAGGATGGATTCCTTTCTGCCTTGTGACTCCAGGAAATCTCTCGATTTCATCATCTGCGATATATCCTTTTTTCAAAAGATTTTCAGAAACCGGAATGCCTTCTTCTGTTGTTTCAATATTTTTTCCTCTGTTCTTCGGCGCAAACATTCCCTGCCGCAGACTATCCAATGCATTTTCCAGATCATCTGTTCTTTCTTTTAATTCTGCCTCATCCGCATATCCCAGATAGTTTGCAGCTGCAATACCCGCTATTCTTCCTTCTATCATAGCAGAACTTGCTTCCTCGATACCAGATACATCTCCTGCCACAAACACACCTGGTATAGATGTCTGGCCAAATTCATCACAAACAGGAACCTGGCCACCTTTCTTCGGATTATCTTCCATTTCACACCCTGACATCTTCAGGAGCTGTGACATTGGTGATAATCCCACAGCCAGACAAATGGTATCCACATCAAAGTGTTTTTCCGTACCCGGGATAAACTGGAATTTTTCATCCACCTGGGCAATCGTTACTCCCTTGACACATTCTTCACCTTCCGCCTCCACAATAGTATGCGAAAGATAAAATGGAACTCCGGTTCTTGCTACTTTTGAGGCATGTACACCATAACCTCCTACCCTTGGAGCTGCATCTACAAGTGCTACAACTTCACAGCCACATTGAATCAACTGATAACTAACTACCAGTCCTACATTACCGGTCCCAAGCATAAGAATTTTCTCTCCCGGCTTTACCCCATGGAGATTCATCATGGTCTGGGCTGCACCGGCACCAATCACCCCCGGAAGTGTCCATCCCCGGAAAGTAACCATATTTTCTGCAGCACCGGTAGCAATAATAATGGCATCTCCTTTATAGTGGCACATTTCATCCCCTATCCTTACAGTGACTTCTTTTTCCTGATAAAGACCTGCTACTGTTGCATTCAGTACTACCTCTACTCCGGCGTCATTTGCCTCTTTCAAAAGCTCCTCACCGATTTTATATCCTCTGATTTTTGCCTTATGTTCTTTGGAACCAAAAAATTTGTGAATCTGCTTGAAAAGCTGTCCCCCCGGCTTTTCATTTTCATCAAAAACAATTACTTTTATTCCTTTTTTTGCAGCTTCAATGGCGGCTGAAAGACCTGCAGGTCCGGCACCTACTATAATCAAATCATATCTCTTCATCCTACTGTCCTCCTTTTGTTACTCTGCTTTCTCCGCTGATACTCCATACTGAGTCTGGACCTTCATTCCTTCCTTCAATGGAGTAACACATGTACGAATATTCGGCTTTCCATCCACCACCATAACACAATCTGTACAGCGTCCAATAGCACAAAAGATTCCTCTCGGCTTATGTTCTTTCTTTGTATAGCGGTGAACCATAACTCCTGCGGCCTTTAATGCTGCAGCTATCGGTTCTCCTTCATAGCCCTCTACAGGCATATCATTATAATAAAAAGTTACTTTTCTTCCTTTTTCCGGGACTCCAAGGATTGGATGTTCCGCAATTCTCTTTTCCATATACAATCCCTCTTTTCTGCATAAAATAAAAGGCAAAGATACCGTCTATCCAGCACCTTTGCCTTTGTTGGCCATAGTGTAACATATATATCAGAGTCTTGTATTGGAAAAAACGATACTATTTTGTCTTTATCCAATGTATCATGTTTGCAATATATGGACGGAATGGGCGAATCCAGAGCCATAATCCACTGAACATCCGATAACACGTATTTGTTACCGGAATTTTTTTTCCATTCCGTATACATCCAGTCATCTTTCCTTTGATCTGTTCATCCCCCAGTGGTCCCTCAATTTCCGTCTGATTATCTCCCACCGTAAAGAACCCCTGATCTGTGCATTTCCATATTCTATGTAACACAAGAATTCCGGTTTTTCTACGATAAAGCACGATATCACCCCTTTTTAGAGAAGCCGGATTCACCTGTTCTATGATTGCTTCATCCCTTCCCGGCACAAAAAGAGGATACATACTATATCCCTGAGGTTTAATCTGAATAATTTTTCCTTCCGCCAGCAATTTTTCTATATCCATTTTCTCCATAACTTATATCTCCACTGAAAAGCTTTCCACCACACCGAAATCCATTATAGCATTTCAAAACAAATAATGCTATAATAAGCTAACAACTTTAGGAGGTTCCTTATGAAGCAAAAAGATGGATATGTCATAAAAACAATTGCCAGTGTCCCTTATCTGATTCCTTATGGTCAAAATATTGCAGACCACAAACATGGGGTTCAGCTTAATCAAACAGGGGTTTTCCTCTGGAATGCATTACAGCAGGAACAGACAGAAGATGATCTGTTAAATAAATTACAGCAGCATTATCATACCGCCCAGGAAGATATGAATGAAATGAAAAAAGATTTGGAAATGTTTTTAAATCAGTTGTCCGGTCTGGGACTCATTGATACTGGAAATACTTCCGTCAATAATACCCCCTATAAATATCTGAAAATCGGCGGTCTTTATTTGGAGCTTTCAGGAAATCCTGATGCGTTTTCAAAAGAACTGGATGCATTTGAAATACCAAAATGTCCACATGTCGATATGAAGATTGAGGTTCTTTCTTCCAGCCCTGAAAATACAGGAAACGGAACATTGCTTCTCCGCAATAAAGAATTATTTATCTGTGAACGTGAAACAGATTATCTGTTTTTATTCCCATCTTCCAGACAGATATTGGAAGCGCATCTGGAAAAGGATGGTTCTTCCGCCAGCTTCTACTGTTTACCTCCTTTTACACCGCCATTAGTCAATGATTTATTTCATGCCATTCGCCTTGTTTATCTCTATCGGGCACAAAAAAGCAATCTGTTTGCATTACATTCTGCCTCTATTTTATACAAGGGAAAAGCATGGTTGTTTTCCGGACCTTCCGGCACAGGAAAATCCACACATACGAATTTATGGAAAGAACAATTTCACACCCCGGTCATCAATGGAGACTTAAACCTGATTAAGCTTGCCGGAAACGAGGCAATGGTCTGTGGCATGCCATGGTGCGGTACTTCAGGCATCGCAGATTCAAAAACATATCCTCTCGGAGGAATTATCTTGTTGAAACAAGGGGAAACGAATTATCTTGAAAAACTTACACCAGATAAGAAAACACTATATGTGATGCAGCGTTTTATTTCACCTGCCTGGACAAAAGAATTGCTGGAACAGAATCTTGATATTGCGGAAAGACTGGCCGGTCTTGTTTATATCGGGCGTCTGTTCTGCACCAAAGATATGTCTGCTGCTCACTTTATGAAAGAAGAAATTGATAAGCAGATTTTTCTCAGATAAGTAAAAAAAGCTGCTGTGCCGCAGCACAACAGCTTTTCAATTATCATCCCCAATCTGATACAACATCATCCGGTCCATAACCTTTCTTTTCCCAGTTAGGTTTTCTATTTCCCTTATCTGTATCATAACTTCCTGCCTGATTTGAATCCTGATAATGACTCAAAAGACCGCATCCATTGTGAGTATTTGCCGGACATCCAAGACAACCAAACTGCTGTTTGTAACCTCTTTCGGTTCCTGCCCAATCACTATAATCAGGCCCCTGCCATACCCCATTCATATAAATGCTGTCACACTCTTTTGCAGCAACCGAATCACCGCTTGCTGCATAAACACCTTCGATTAACTCTTCATTTTTTAACGCCATTGGTTTCATATATTTATCCATAATGCTTACCTCCTATTACTCGTGCAAACCTCATAGTCATCTCTTTCTTATCTTTTATATCGGATAAACGAGTATTTTAATTAATATATCATATTTGAATACTTTAAAAATCATGTATCATTTCATCGATTTCTTCCCGCTCCAATACTACGCATCGCTTATCTCTGATTGCATATACCCGATTACAGATATTTAAGACGGTTGGCCGGTGAGTCGTAATAATACATGTTCTCGGATATTCATCCTGCATAATATTTTTTAATACCCTTCGCTCCGTAGCAATATCCAGCGCAGATGTGGCTTCATCCATAAGCAGAACGGGAGATTTTCGAATCAACGATCTGGCAATGGACAGTCTCTGGGACTGTCCCTCTGACAATCCCCCGCCCCGTTCCTGAATAGAACTATAGATGCCCTCCGGCAGTTTTTCCACAAACTCCCATGCACACGCCAGCTTTAATGATTCCACGATTTCCTCATCCGTGGCATCCGGTTTTACATTTCTCATATTTTCAGCAATTGTTCCAGAAAACATGGTATTTCCCTGAGGTACATAAGAAAACATTTTTCTTGCAGATGGCGTCAGATTTATTTTAGTATCACCACCACCGCAAAGCTCTACCTTTCCCTCCTGGGGTGCGATGAGTGCCAGAAGCAGTCTAAGCATCGTTGTCTTACCCTCTCCTGACGGTCCCACTAATGCAATGACCTCATGAGGATGTGCTTCCAGAGATGCATGGTCAAACACCATTTTGCCATTATGATAAGAATATTTCACATCATCCAGATATAGGCTGATACCTTTGTGCTCAAATTTATCCATAAATTCTTTTACTGCCTCATCCTGACTATAATCCTCTCTTGGCATTTCGATTATATCCATAAGTCTGCCAGCCGAAGTAGTCAATGCTATAGCAGTAGGTACCAGTGAAGTCAGATTATTTAATGTGGTAGTCAACGTTCCCGATAAACTTAAAAACATGGTCATAGTACCATAATCAATGGCTCCACTCCATACGCGATAAATTCCCCATCCATAAGAAGCATATGAAACCAACAGGGCAACTGTCGTCAAAAGCATGGAAGTTCCCATAGACATCTTCTGAAAATCAAGACGCATGGAAATAAATTCTTTCTGAAGTTGTTTTAACCTCTGAATATATAATGATATCAAATCAAATGCTTTAATGGTCTGAATATTAGAAAATGCCTCCTGATTAAATCCTGACATTTTTGCACTCATAGCAGCACTACGCTTATTATTATTGACCATCCGTTTCATCAATGTCTTAGATAAAATAAGGCTGACAGGCATGCCAAGAAATGCAAACAGTGCAAAGGAAGCATCATGATAAATTACCACAACAAAAGCACTGATAAATCGAAATAAATAAATAATAAAATTGGGTATAAAATTCAGTACTCCACCGGAAATTGCCGATGCATCTGAACTCCATCGTGTCAGCAAATCCCCTGTGTGATATGCGGTTAATGATTCCCAGTCTGTCACCAGTATTTTAGAAAAAATATCGGCTTTAATCTCTGCATCCACCTTCATGCTAATCCAACTGGATGCGAAATTAGAAATCTGGTTCATAAAAGCAGTTCCCACATTTAATCCAATCATGATGCAGAAGGTTTCAACCACCTGACCAGTTTTATGTCCTGTAATGATATTAACAAGATCCTTCGAAACCAGACTGGCCCCCAGAGAAACTAATGTTCCTATAAGACCCAGGACTGTATAAAAAATCATGGCCGGCCAGTACCGCCTTGCATACTGGTAAATCCATTTTGTCTGTTTTCTCATCTCCTGCAGTCTTCCTGCTTTTATACGCCCTATAATAAATGAGATTTTCTCTTTCATTTGTGATATCTTGCCTATCTTACACGGTACTAATCATATTTACCCTGTACATTTGTCTCATGTGTACATACAATATCAGCTTTTACTACAGATATTGTTTTATAATTGTCAGACCAGATACTCAGCAATGTATTAAACTGATCACCGGACTGATAAGAATTACCATGAGTCTCCCTTGTCAATGTAACTGTATTACCACTGACACTAACATCAAACCCCTCAAAGGTGGCTGCCGTAACAATGTCACTAAACACGATTGTAATCACTGTCTTTGACGAAATATGCTCTGCAGATGCGGAATGTACTGCATGCACTCTGAAATTATGATAACCACCGGCATCATCCTGTGCAGAGGTTACTTCCACACTCCAGCAATCACCACTGGCTGCATATACGCCCTCTGCCAGATCTTCATTAACTAAAACTATCGGTTTTAAATATTTGCTCATTTCCCTTTCCTCCATTTTCTTTCATTGATTATCCATCAGGATTAAAGCTTAGAATTTTTTATTGGCATATTCTCCGGGCATCCCTGACAGGAATCAGCCCCTGGATTAGCCTCTTTTCTTCCAAATTTACATTTCTCAGGATGATCTGAAGATTCTGTCTCCTCTACACTCCCGCTAGCAGCATAAACTCCTTCACTTGTATCATCTAAAATATTAACTATGGGTTTCTTATAATAGCTCATGCCTTTATACCCTCCATATTTATCTGCTTTATCTTGCTTTTTGCATATTATATATTGATAATTATGCCATGTCAATATACTTTTTTCTTTCCGGTCATTCGGTATACCAGTTGACGCAATGATTGAAATTCCGGCAATCTGTGATACATTACAAAAAAAACAAAATTTGGAATGACGATACAGACTGCTGCCTTCAAAACAAATCCTGCAATTCCGCCTGCCGATATCAGTGAGGCACAGACATATGCAAGAACTGCTGCCCCTGCCGATACCACAGTATAATATAATAAACGCAGAATATACTGCCACGGAGAACGCTGAAAAAGCACTGTAAATAAATTCCCTAATAACCACGGCATTCCGATAAAAACCATACTGATGATAGTCGAGATGAGAATACCATATAATCCACAGATCTGTACCAGTATCAGATTCATCACCAGATTGCCCAGGGCTGTAACCAATGGTCGAAAACGGTCCTCATGCCAGATACCTGCTGCATCTTTATATACATTCAGCATCTGATTAATTTCATATATAAAATAATATGCCACCAGAACAATTACAAACTGAAAAGACAGCATATTATCTCTTCCCACCCACATTTCCATAAATGGCTGATACAGGCAAAGCAGACAGCTGGCACAAAATCCGGAAATCCAACCAATTAACAGTGTAAAGGTACAAAAATCATGATAATTTTTTTCCTTTGTTTCCACAATAAGGCTATTACCGATTCCTGCAGAACAGGCATTAAACACCACAATAACAAATCCAAAAATTGCAGAAAGAATATAATAATAATTCTGGTAAACGGCCAATACCGTCAGACCAAGAAAAGCCGAAATCACAACAGTATCTGCAGAATTTACAATCACACCGCCCAGCTTTGCAGTAAATAAATCCCTGACTCTCCCATTTATTCTTCTGGTAATTTCCTCATCCAGGGATCCTTGCGGATAGTAAGAAGGATACATTTTTTTCACAATCCATGCAATCATAAGATTTGTCAGAACCTGCGTAACCAGAATTGCAATCACATAGTAATAATAATTCTGAAACAGAATCAGCACCGCAAACTGAATCACATACTGCACCGTATTGGTGATCAACGTAATTTTGCTTATCACGTCGGTCCTCTGATGGGCCGTCAGCAGACTGCTCTTATAGGAAAAAAGCAGGTAACTCAGGACTGTTGTCCCGAGATACAAAAGATACAGCAGATACACATTAATATCTTCAGGAACCGTATCCATCTTGATTAAAAAAGGTAAAAAGGGCAGCAGCACCAATCCTGCAATCAGAACCACCATTCCAATCACATGATAATATCTGCGGTACATATTTAATAATGCCCGGATTGTTTTTACATCATCATTGATAATAGGCTCATACATACTGTAAACCATGGCCGATCCTATCCCCAGTTCCGCTAAATTCAGTACCTGCAAAATCGATGTAAAAAGATTATTAAGCCCCAGGTATTCCATACCAAGTAAATAAATCATGGCTGTGCGCATCAGAAACGGAACTAATATCTGATATACATTCAGAAAAACTCCGAATATAATATTTCTTTTTGCATTTTTCGTTCTCTCTAACTTCATAATAACCTCATTACTGCTGCGACAATGCACTTAACAAAAAAATTTTCTGCCGATTTCTTTCCTGCTCCAATATTTCTTCAAATCTGTTCCATTCTTTTTCCCCCAACGAAAAATTCAACGTCTCTTCCTGAAACCATAAGTATTCCAGTGGAAGACTAAATTTTTCAAATAGCGTATAAATTCGGGAATTCATATCTTCCTTTGCCGCTGTGACACGTTTAAATACTTTTAAATTTACATGGTAAAGTAATGAAAACACACATCCATGGAAGGAATCTGTAATAACCAGTTCTGCATGATGAATCAAGTATAAAAACTCCTGTGGTCCCACCACCTGCCAATTTACAAAAAAATCTTCCAGATAATATATCTTTAATCCTTGTTCCAACGCATATCTCTCTGCCAGTGATTTCATATCCTCTGTCATATTACCCAGCACATAGCACAATACATACCTCTCATCTGTAATACCTTTGACAGGATTCTCTAGCTGTTTCCAACATTCAATATCAATTCCCATGGTGGGATCTATCAGGACCGGAACATCTCTTCCGGTAAGTTCTCTGATTATATCTGCTCCCTGATTTTCCCTCACTGACAGATACTTAATATGTTCCAGACCTGCTTTTATCTTCTGCTTCTTTCCCTCTGGCAGCACAGAAACCCCGAAACTTCCCGAGAAAGCTATGGTCTTATCATAATCTGCAAACATAAGATATTCTTTTTCCATCGATAGATTCCATTCCGGATTCCATATCTGATCACTGCCTGCCACAAAAAAATCATACTTTTCATTTAAAAAAGATAACTCTGTATCTGTATCAAACAACTCACCCCAACGGATATATTCTCTGTTAAACCTGTCAAACTTTCCAGACACAGCCGAAGAAATTTTACGAAAGAACAATATTTTCCGGATCACGTATTTTATCCACCGAAACCAGTCCTCTCTCTGAAAATAAGGATAACAATACTCTGTATAATCCTTATTAAATAAAGTAACTGCCTCTACTTTACATTGTTCGAGAAGATTCTGCACTGCATAATTCTGAAGTCTGTTTCCATAATTAAAATTATATTGCAAGGTAATAATCGCTGCTTTCAACATCTCCTATTTTTCTCCTAACCGACTGATTTTCTGTAATATCAATAATATTTGATACTTAAAATTAAATGCAAAAAAATCTCTGCTTTCCATATACCGCATCACCGGCATCCTTGCTGCATATTGCTTCCATCCTACCAGTTTCAAAAGCCTTCGCTTCTGATGAAGCAGAGCTGATGTTTGACTATGACAAAAATCTATGTTCTGAATTTTATTGACAGCCTCAACCAATTTTTCTGATGCCCGCTCTATACCCAGATATATCTTCTGATACTGTTGATTCATATACATGCCATGGATCATCGGCATTTCTTCCAGAAGAAAATCCCAATTTCTTTCTTCTGCCTCCTGATAAAGATGAATCACCAGCTCATTCATCATATCAAGATATATTTCATCATTAAATTTTCGCATGACAGAATCACCATGCTCTATGTAATGATATCCCACATAATCTAAAATTTTTATATTTTTGGCTACACAAGTGTAAAACGTACAAAAATACATATCTTCTGCCAGATGAATTCCTTCCGGCATCAATAAATGATTTTCCTGAATCAGAGAAGTCCGAAAACATTTCCCCCATAATTCAAAATTAACTTTATATTGAAGTAAAATCTTCAGTAAGAAATCCATTTTTTTCGTTGATGAATCCAATTTGAAAGATTTGTTTTTCACAATTTCATGCACTTTGCTATCATTGTTCGGGTAAATATATTCATAACGGCACAAAGCCCAATCCGTATTCCTGTCCATAGCCTGAATAAAATGTTCGAATAGATGCTCTGATACATAATCATCACTATCGATAAATACAAGAAATTCTCCTGTGGCCCTTCTGATACCTGCATTTCTGGCAGCCGAAGAACCTCTGTTTTTTTGATGAATCACCTGTATTCTGGGATCTTTATCGGCCCAGTTATCGCACAGTTTTCCGCTGGAATCCGTAGACCCATCATCAATCAGAATCACTTCAAACTTTTTATATGTCTGACGGATAATGGATTCTATACACTTGTCCAGATATTTTTCTACATTATAAACAGGAATTACCACGCTAATTGTACTCATACACTACTTTCTCCTCCTACTTTCTGAAGAAGCTCTTCCCACTGTCCAAGGACTGCACTCATCTGAAATTTACCGATTCCATCTGATGCATGGGCTGCAAACTCATTTCTTAATTTCTCATCTTCTATCAACAGATGGATTTTCTCTATCATATCACTGCATTGAAATGGCGGAATAAGAAAACCATTTACTCCATCTTCTATAATGTCGGACGGACCTGTCTTTATATCAAAACTGACACAGGGAAGCCCATATTCTTTCGCCTCTAAAAGACACATAGGAAGTCCCTCCACTCTGGAAGTCAGGACAAATAAGCACGCTCTTTTCAGATAATTCTCCACATCAGGAACTTTCCCCATAACAATCAGTCTTCCCTCCAATCCCTTTTCTTTCACGATCCGGCAAATAGATTCTCTCAATTCTCCGTCACCAAGAAGATACCATTTCCAATCCGGATGATTCTTTAAAACCTCTTCTGCCACATCCCCCAGATAATCAATTCCCTTATCATAAACAAGCCGAACTGCCGTTACAATGGCCTTTTCCTTTTCAGATGCCGGTTCTGCCGTATGCTCCTTCATAGGATTATATATGGTGGTAATCTGTTTCTGCCTGTTCAGATAATGTTTGTAACACTCTTTATCCCCATTTGTCAGAGTAACAATATAATCCGTATGTTTCACAGAATATTTCAAGATCATTCTTCGATATAATACAGACATCTCATAATCACAGTTAAAATGTTCCCATGAGATGATTTTCGTTTTTAATCTTTTTGCTGCCGGAATGGATAATATGTCAAGTACAATATCGATATCTATTATAATATCAATTTCCCTGGTCTTTAAAAAATTTCTCAGCTTTGGTACAATTTTCAGATATCCCGGTCCCGGCTGAATCCATTTATTTCCAAGTGCATATCGCTGGATTTCCGGATGTATTTCATAAAAGGGATGCTTCGATTGCTCCACAAGACTTAAGAAAATAATTTTGTATTTTTTCTTTTCTGCCAGGGCATTGGCTATCATGACAGACACCCGCTCAGTTCCGCCGCTTCTTGTAATATCACCTGAAAAAAAACATATTTTCTGCATGCTTCACCTCCCTAGACCTTCAGACAACCATACAGCCGATAGAGCTTTGCAAATAAAACCGGAGAAACCCGAATCATTCTGACCGCACACTGCAAAAGAAAGGTTTGGCAAACAGCATCCTTCTTCTCCTGATGAACGATCTGAAGAATGTCATCCCAATATTTTTTATATTTGCTTCTGCCTGCTTTATCTACTTTTGCTAATAGCCAGCAACAGGTTTCCAATACTGCATCCCCCGCATAACCTGTCAGTGCAGGATACTTCTCTTTTATAAAATTTTTTTCTTCCAGTCTGGCTTCTATGGCTGACATCTGTTGTTCTACATTCAGTCCTGATGATATACTGCCTTCTCGGATATAATAAAAATATACCGGTTCGTCTATCATGACACAGCCGGAAGCCTTATGAAGCAGTGTGGGCATAAGATAAATATCTTCATATAATTTTCCTTCCGGAAAACGAAGCTCCATAAAAAGTTCTCTGCGAAACAATTTCATACATACATATTCTTTATCCTTTTCCCGGAAAAAATACTTCATCAGTGCTTCTCCCCTGTAAACCCCTGAACGAATATGCTCTTTCTGTCTTTTTCCTTCTTTTTCCCCGTCTTGTATACAGCGATAATAGCTCCCCATACTCATATCCGTGTCTTCTTCTAATGCAGCTTTCAATAACAGTTCAACGGCATTTTCCGGAATGGCATCATCGCTATCCACAAACATCAGCCATTCTCCCTGCATCATATCCAGACCTGTATTTCTCGCATGGGATAATCCTCCGTTTTCCTGATGTATCACCTGTACGCGACTGTCTGAGCAGGCATACTCATCAGCCATTTTTCCGCTTAAATCTGTGGAACCATCATTAATCAGAATAATATCCAGTTTTTTATAAGTCTGTGCCAATACCGAATCAAGACATCGCCTGAGATATGGCGCAACATTATATATCGGAATAATCACACTGACACAAGGTATTTTTCCTTCATCCATATTTATCTATCCTTTTCTTTAAATAAATTCATACTTTCAATCATTCTGCTTCTTCTGCCGGCCTCTTTTAAGATAGAAATCGTAGATATATTTCTTCTTCTCCGGTTTCGATAAACAAATCCAAAAAACATCATGATCCACAATACGGGCCATGTAAAAATACATTTTGAACTCCGGGGATATGTCAGTTTCATCTGATGATGAAACTGATGAAAATAATCCCTCAATTTCGTACCCTGTAACGTCACCATTCGTGTCGGATCTGATTGACCGAATTCTTCTGCAGCAAAAATTTCTGTCATAAATTCCTTCACCTGTACAACATCCGGTTCTTTATTTTGAAACATAAACTGCACCTTATCTTCCTTCAGTCCAAGATAGAGTATACAGGCTTTTGTAACCATCTCTGCGAATCCGCATATCTGACTCTCATTTACAAGATGCAGAAATGTGTCTTGTATTTCCTTAGATAAAGGTCTGTTCCAGAATACCACCCAGTCACATAAAAGCCGCAAACCAAATCCTGCTGTCAGAAAATGCTGAAGCATATGTAGCAAAAGCTGATAGGCCTGATATGCATCTTCCAAAACAGGGAGACTTACCCCCATGATTTCTCTGTATTCGATATGCTGAAAGAAACCCGGAGTTACCTTTTTTATATATCGATTCAATTTCTCATTTTCAAAAGGTTCTGTGGGCATGGTATGCAGTTCAATCTTAATTCCCTCTATGGTGGCAAAAACCTGATGATGCACTGACCACTGTTCTTTTTCTTTTTTCATCTGCGCAGATTCCAAAACCCGCTCAATATTCTCCATATCACAATCTTTTGAAATAAGAATGTCGATATCCCCTGACTTGCGCAGTTCAGGAACCGGATATAATACTGCTGCCGAACATCCCTTTAAAACGACAGGATGAATTCCCTGTTCTTCAAACAGTTTCACCAGATACTTTGTCAGAAATAAAAGCCGGTAACTCTGCTGAACAGTCTGACGGCTTTTCTGTTGCACATAGGACTTTAAATACGGAGAAAGGCTATCCCCTTCAGACAATTCATACAACAAAGCAAGTACTTTATGACGATCTGCAATTTTGACAATCTCTTCGGCCTCTGCATGAACCATAAGTTGCTTTCCCTGTAAAGCACAAGACAGCAGCTGGCAGATATCTATCTGTTCCATCCCATTTCTCCTCATATCACATTTCTTTCATTATAGCATTTTTTCCTGATATATGGTATACTACAAAATAGATTTTTTTAGATTCTTAAAGGAGTTTCAAATGAAAAAGAAATTATTTTGTCTTTTTTCCATATCTGCTGTAATCATATGCATCTTTCTGTATATCCGGCATACTTATCTGCCCATTTACTATACATCAGCAGAATACAAGGAAAGTTCTGAGTTATTGGATAATCCCTATTGCGGATTTTATCATTTATATGGATATCTTTTATCAGAATCAGGGAACGAAGATGCTCTTGAATGGAGTGAAAATATATTGGAACATGATACACAGCAATTAGTACTTCTCGAGATTAATCTGCAAAATTATTCAGATCAGGCCCTGACTGATTCAGCATTATCTCAGTTGTCCTGCATTCTTGAAACATTTTCTTCCGCCAATAAACAATTGATTCTTCGTTTTCTGTATGACTGGGACGGAACACCATCCGGCAAAGAGCCTGATGACAAATCTGTCATTCTTAATCATATGACACAGACCTCTGACATTGTAAATACTTATGCCGAACATATATTTATTCTGCAGGGGAATTTTTCCGGTGCTTATGGTGAAATGAATCAGACCGCTTATGGTTCCGAGGAAGATATAACGCAGTTGACCATGTATCTTGCCCAGATTACAGATCCCGGCATTTTTCTGGCTGTCCGTACCCCTGCCCAATGGCGAACTATTTTTAAAAGCTATGATATTTTTTCTGACAAAGATGCATTTTCCTCTGCATTTTACTCCCGCGTCGGTCTGTACAATGATGGTATGCTCGGTTCTATATATGATCTTGGAACTTATGATGATACCCCTTTGTCTCGTAAAGATTATACAGAAAAAGGAACCCGCGAAGAGGAATTGAATTTTCAGAATCATCTGTGCCAATATGTTCCTAACGGAGGAGAAGTGGTTTGTGACAATGTTTACAATGATTTAGAAAATGCCATTACCGATTTGGCCGACATGCATATTACTTATCTGAATATGGATTATGACAAAAAAGTTCTGGACAAATGGAAACAGACAGAATACCAGGGATATAACGGATATGAATATATTCAGGCCCATCTCGGATATCGTTATGTGCTTCGCAGCTCCAAAGTTGCTTTTCATTCTTTTTTCAACAATACCGCAGATTTAACTTTCACTATTGAAAATGTGGGATTTGCCCCTGCATATCGTGCCTTTAACTGTAATTTAATCCTTGAACATCAGGACACAAAAGAACAAGTTATCCTTCCCGTAACACTTGATACCAGAAGAATTTCATCCGGCGATACGGTCAGTGTAACCGTACCCATAGATGTCCGTTCACTCGAAAAAGGAAGTTATCACCTCTACTTATCCATGACAGATCCTTCCACTGGATCCACCATCTTATTTGCAAATCAGAATACAAATACAAATAAGGAGCCAAAACTGGGAGAGCTTACTGTAAAGTAAGTTCTCCCAGTTTTACTCTTCCATATTCATCACATACATTTCCAAAAAAGACAGGATGGCCGTCCCATTTACGTTTCACTCCAAGGTAAAGGGTTCCCACCTGTTCCTTCAGATGATAATCGATACAGGAAACTGTTCCGCTTTCCCAGTTTCTCACATCTGTTTCTATCAATGATGTATCGCATATTTTCCCATCGTTTTCCACATCAATCCACACAACTGCCTCCTGACAGAAATTACCAAATCCTGTATTTTCAATCAAAATTTTAAGCATGGAACCATTCTTTGCCGGGAACTCTGTGTCTCTGATGACAAAGCGATACCCCAGATGATTGCCGATATACTCATAGGCATTAAGCTCTTTCCATCTATTCAGAACGCTTTCGTCATGCACACAATTTAAATAGGTTACATGGGTTTTTTTCAGCACTTCGATCATTTGCTCCAAATTACATTCAGAAGGATTCTCCTGATTTGCTATCACTTCTCCTCCATTTGGTCTCTGTCTGCAAATCAGATTTTCAAATGCTATCTCATCTCTGGGACACCATGCCTGCCGCCAGCCTCCATCTGCTCTGCTGACAGTTCCAAAAGTTCCAAGATGAGTATCGGAACCGAACATCCCATCATCAAACAATGTCATGGCATCCATGATATGAAATTGTTCCTCTGTATGAAACATCCTCCAGTAATATGGTCTGCGGACTGCATGGAACGTGGCTTCCCCTAAATATTTGCCCAATTCCTCCCTGATTTTTTTTAGCTGTTCCGGTGCCAGGAATTTTGAGGTATGCATCTCGCCCCAACTGCCTATCATCATACCCTGAAATACAAAAATATAATCAAGATATTCTTTCATCACAGGCCCGATTTGATTGATATGAAAAAGTACCTGACTCAGGGTAGACGGCTCTTTCTCTAATCCTTTTCCTTCTCTGTCATAGACAATTCTTAGAATCATATCTTTTTTTTGTTTTGAAAAGAAATCAAAAATATCCCGGATATTTTTCAATGCCTGCTCATCCAGATTTTTCTGCCGGAAATATCCGATATCCAATAATACTAAAACCAGACTTTCCGTCTCTTTTAAACACCAGACTAATTCTTCAAAATCCGCAGGTTGTTCCGCCGAAAATGTATATATCTGATACCAGCCTCTTGCCGGATTTTTCAAAACTGCATCTGTCTCTTGAAATAATTCTTTATGAAATTGCCTTGTTTGCCTTTTATGGAACAATTTTATCATCTATGGCACCTGCATCTATCTTTAATACTTTTACTCTAATCCACACTGCTGCAATCGAAAACATCATGCGAAACATATACAGGATAGGCTTTAATCCGGAATGCATGCTCACACCTTCTGTCCTTGTATGCATAACTGCCGGCACTTCCTGCATTCGGAATCCCAATAACAACATCTGCATAATCATATTTGCATCCGGATATTTATCATCGAAATGATTATATTTCGAATAGAAAAATACTGCACGTCTGCTTAGTCCCTGCAACCCGGTAGTCGGATCCGCTATTTTTCTGCCCGTCGCCACATGAATCAGCATCCGAAACATGGACATCGCTATTTTTTTAGCCCATGACACATGAAACTGTGTACTTCCCTCCATAAATCTGCAGCCCAATACAATATCGGGATATTCACCCTTGTCGTCTGCTGTCTGCAGAGCCTGATAAATCCTCGGAATATTGCATATATCATGCTGACCATCTGCATCCATCTGTATTACATATTTATATCCTCTGCGAATCGCATATTTATATCCCAGTTGAAGTGCACTTCCATATCCAAGATTAAATACATGCGTGACTAAAATAATCTTTCTCTTTTTTGCTATGAAATTTGTAGAATCTGATGATGCATCATTAATCAGCAATACATCTGCTATATCTGAAATCTCCGGTTTTTCCAGTTTATCCAGTAATTTACTGATATTTTTCTCCTCATTATATGCAGGAATGATAATTAATAAGTCTTTTCTCTTTTTATCTTCCATCTGACATCCCTCTTCTTATGCAGCTATCTGATTATTCCAGCATAGAAAGTAATTGATCCAGGTCCGTCCGGGCATCAATCCTTTTTTTTGCTGCATTTTCTCCATATAGTTTTCTTTTCTCCGGATCATTTATATATTCTAATATACCACCACAGATAGATTCCGGTGTAAGATCACACATAAGTCCGTCCACTCCCTCTGTAACCTGCTCCCGATTACCACTGCAATCCGAAACAAGTACCGGACAACCTAACGTCTGTGCTTCCTGAATCGCAATACTTTTTCCCTCAAAACGACTGGCATGCACATATAAATCTGTCTGGTCATAGTATGGATAAGGATTTTCTACTGCTCCCATCAGAATAAAATCTTCCTGAAGTCCCAGACGCTCAATCTGTTCCTCCAGCTTTTTTCTCTCACTTCCTTCTCCCAATACATACCAGCGGATATTTTCTCCCTTATCTTTCAAAAGACGCATCGCATCTATCGACACTTCATAAGCTTTCTGTGTGCTAAGTCTCCCCACTGTAAGAATACGGATTCCCTGAAAATCATCTGAAAATCCACCCGGAAGCTTTGCTTTTCTTCGCAGTTCTTCCTGATCAATAATATTATGAAAAACTGCTGTTTTTCTTTCACACTCCGGATACACTTTCAAAAATTGCTGCCGTACTTCCTCTGACACAGAAAAAATTTTGTCATAGCATAAATAGCAGTCCTTGTCAAGACTTCTTGTATATCCTGCCATATTATAATCTATGTGTACAAAAACTGCTTTTTTATCCGCTTTTATATGATCCGCCACATAATAGGCAGATCCCCCTTCCAGATATGCTACTGCCAGATCAAACTTCTCATCCATACGTTCTGCCCCGTCAGACAATACTCTCCACAATAACTTATCCGGTTGAACCTTTCCTTTTTTTAACATACATTTAAAATTCTTGACCAGATATGGAACATTTTTAAAAACAGAACCATGTCCCAGACCGATACGAAGCACATGTTTCTTTAATCTTTTCTTTCCTTCATCCGTCAACACAGAGCTGTCATCATAAAAAACATTTCTTACCCTGACATAATCCGGCAGCCTGTGTATCAGCTCTCCCTGATTTGTGAGTACAAATACCGATATATCATATTTCATCGGATCAAGCAGATGAAGCAATGCCACCAGTGCCGCTTCTGCCCCTGCTCCTCCTAATGTATTAATGACAAACAATATCTTCTTTTTCATTGTCCGTCTCCTCTTCTTCAGGTTCTCTATTCATCTTCAGTTTCTTTAAAATCTGTTCATTCTCCTGATTCAGCAATGATACCTGCATGGCCAGCTCCTGGTTTTTCCTTGTTAAAACAGATATCTGGGTACTGATAAAATAAGCTGCTGCAATCACACAAAATCCTGCTAACAAAATAAGAACCAGTCCCATAGGGCTTACATAATGAACTACTTCTGTCGGTCTCAAAAAAATACCGGCTAACATAAGCAATACAGAAAAAGCTCCCCATGCCAGACAAAATGTCTCTGTCATTTTGCGTCGTGCCAAAGACAGAATCGTCATAAAAAGAAGCAACACACCTACTAAAATCAAAATAAGTCTCAATAAGTCACTTGTTTCCATATTTTTCTCCTTTCTTTTCCCTGGCATACCGGTCGAATACTTTTGCTTCAGGTTTCGGGCCGTGACCCTGTTTCAAAATTGTTCCCTCACAAAATACATGAACATCAAAATGCTTTTCCAGCCATTGCAATCTTTTATACGCAACACAAAATCCCACAAAAGCACCTGTAAATAATCCCATACCATACCAGATCGATGGCAACATAGTTGCCCCTATACTGCACACAAGCGTTGTGAGACAGAATGTAAATGCTGTCAATAAAGAACCTGTCATATCATTAAAATAGTATAAGAAAATAATCGCTGCATACATAATAAATAAAATAAAATAACCAGCCGCCAGACAAGGATAAATTTTCATAGTCAGACCTCCGTATCCAAACTGAGGAAGAAGGACAACACAAATCAGAAACAATACTACGGATATGATAAATTGAATTCGCACCAGATCCATCAATTGTTCTGCCAACTGACGAAACATCCTTCTCTTCGCATTTTCAATATCCATACCTCTTCCTCCGATAACAGCTTCCGAATATGCTTTATAACGATCATGAAAATGCATTTCAACTCTTGATATAAATATAACACTAGATGAGATATTTGTAAACATTGCAAGACAGGTTGCCAGATCATACGCTGTAACACAGACAAAGCTTTTTACCACAATCATGTGCATATCTGTAGTCCAAAATACAAAATTGTGAATGTACATTCCAAGAGTATAGAAGAAGTTGGTAAATGCAAGTTTCCAGAACTTTTTAAAATAAAGAATTACTTCCTTATATTTTCTGCTGCTCACTCTGAAATAACTTCTGACGATGGCACTTTCTAAAGATGCAATCAGCAGAAATCCAATATCTAATGCTACCATCATGCTGAAAGTCACTTCCATGTGTATATAATTTACAAAGATTAACGACATCAGAATCGTCACAAGCATTCCTATGAAGAAGAAAAACGAAATCTTTTTATAATCTTTGCAAATAGACAGATACAACATAGAATAAAATACAAGCACTAATGCCACAAATCCACAATATCCTGCAAACACATACCAGACAGAGACTTTACCCACGAAATATTCCCATATGCAAAAAGGAATGCCAAGAAGACAGCTTAATGCCATATTCATAATCAGTCCCACGTTATAACATGGTATAATATCTTCGTAAGTCTCATTATAAATCACATCTGACACATATTTTGATAAAACTGAATTAAATGGGGATGCTGTCAGAAGAGAAAATATAAATACATACAATACTGTACATGCAAACAACTCCCTGCTGGCATATCCCACTTTTGAAAATCCCAAAAGATACTGCATCAGTACAATTGCTGCTATCACCAATATCATTGGTGCAATCGTAATTGCAGTACTATACCCGAAACCTACCAGATTTGTAGTAAGGGTATTCTTTTCAAATATATGATTCAGTTTTACACCTACTCCGGCCATATAGCTGTCCCTCCTTTTTCTATTTTACTTTAAATGGTTTTTCCAGCCAGATATCGCCAATATCTTCTGAAAATTCTATATAAATCTCTTTGTATTGTTTCTTCATATCCTGTATCTTATATCTTGACATCAGACGCCGATATCCGTTTTCTCCGAATCTTTTTCTTTTTTCCTGGTCCAGTGCCAGTTCAACCATTGCCATAGATATTTCATCCAAATTCATAATATGGGTTAAAATACCTGCCTGACCATACCCGTCATCCTCACCATAAATTAATTCCCGGCAATTTCCTACATCTGTAGCTATGACCGGTTTCTTTGCCGCATAGCTTTCCAGTATCGTCAGGGGCTGTCCTTCGCTGATACTTGTGAGTATGGTGAAATCCATTCGTCCCAAATATTCTCTTACATCTATTCTTCCCGTAAACACAATATCCTCTGCCTGCAGAGTTTCCACCAGCTCAAAACACTCTCCTGCATACTCTTCATCTTCATCGCAGGGACCCATAATCCATAATTTCAAATTCGCTACTTTTTTCTTTGCAAACGCAAATGCCTGTATCATCGTCTTGACATCTTTGATCGGTGTTACTCTCAAAACAGCTCCCACGTTAACGTATTCCATATCTTCTTCTTTCTTTCCAGGCAAATCCGATAATCGCTCCACATTAATCCCGTTGGGAGTTATGATGGTTTTCTCTTTCGGACAGCCCAGATCCATCTGAAGTTCCCTGGCATGTTCATACAAACTGGTAACCTTATCTGCACGAAGATAAGCAAGCGCCGACATCTTCTTAAACTGTTCAATCCAGATATTCTTATATATTCCGGCCACCCAGTCAGCCTTGATCAATTCTTCCTCCCTCTCTCTTGTATAGATTCCATGCTCGGAAATAAGAAGCCTGCTGCCATGGAAATACTTCGCCATGCTTCCCAGCACCCCTGCATAACCGGTAGCTACACAGTGATACAAATCAGCCTTTGGAACCTCTGTCTTTAATACATGAAACAACGGAAGATAAATCGATCGAAGTGTCCATAAAAAATCAGAAAATATAATCTGGGGATACTTTAATTTATAACATTCTGTAGCAATATGCAGAAAATCTGCTCCCATCAGCAAATCATCCAATGCTATTTTTCTGTTATGAAACAACTCAAATATGGTATCCCAGTCTACTCTTTGATTCAGAACCAGACTCCTCATAGCCTGATATTCTTTTTTCGTCAGTCTGGGATTTCTATTTTTTTTCTTCTTTTTTGTCCAATCGTAATCCTCAAGATAAACTTCATATACTTCTGTCACATTTTGTGGAAGCTCATATACAAATTTTCCTCTTAAAGAACGATTGGCTACGATTGTTAAAATAATAAATTCCTGATTTGGAAACGACTGTATCATACTATGAATCCAGCTTGAAACACCGCCAACCACATAAGGATAACAACCTTCTGCCACTATACAGATTTTCATACATCGTCACCTACCTTTTATGGAAGATAATAATACAAGTCATTATCTTCTTTCAGCTGAATCTCAACATTGTCCTGTTCTGCACAGATAAGATATACATCGCTTTCCAGTTCTTCATAATTTCCACCTTGTATTTTATCTATTTTCTCCCCGTGTAACCGAAGAATAAACCACACTTCCTGCTCATTTCCTGATACCCTGAGATGAATGATATTTTCACTTCTCTCTTCTTCATAATCCAGAACCAGAAAATTTCTTACTCTTGTATCACTTTCCGACAAAGTGGTTTTTTCAAATTTTTTGAAAGGTTTCCAATAAGTATCCAGATTACTGGAAAATTTCTCAGAAAAATTTTCCCACCTGTCTTCCTCTGTTTCCGGCCATGCCACACGATTCATATTTAAATGAATATTCGTATATCCCAGCACCGTCTCCAGACTCCGCAATCTTAAATCGTCTGTATATGTATGACTGACTCCTGTACTTGTGGAGCTCTGCAGTGTCACATCCTTGGCACAGTACGAAAGAACCGGATGGGCATTACTGTATTCACAGGTTACTGTCTTCATATTTGACATAATATATTTATTTCTCATCTGCATCAGCTCATTTACATCTGACGCTGCCGCAGCTACTGCATGAAACTGATATTCCGTTCCTGTGGACTGGTAAAAGGCTCCGTCTCTGTTTACTTTAACCTGCAGAGACATATTCTGGGTATATTCCATGGATAACCCTGCTTCCGCGTCCTCTTCTTTCAACTGTTTTAAATAAGTAATTAATTCCTCCCCCGAAGGTTCTTCCAAATCCATATAATTTACCTGAGGTGTAATCATAAATGTTAACCGGAATTTATTTTTCTTGCTGGTTGAAACAAGTCCCGGCCAAACAATATCCCTGAATACTCCTGTCTGATTTCTGCTGTAAAGCTGCTCCATCTGTTCTTCATTCTCCGGCGTCAATCCCGGATAATTAAGAACTACCAGATTCTGTGCATTTACAACAGGATATAGTTCATAGGAATGTATCTGCGACATCATGGCTTCCAGAATACCGATTCCCATTACATCTGATATATAAGAACCATTTACCGCAAAAATTCTGGATGATCCTATACTATTTCTCCAGATAATCCCCGGCAGTTCCTCATTCTTGACGGTTTCATCCTCCAGCATACCCACCATATAAGTTTTTGTACCACTGCTAAGATAATACCACGGAATCTGAAGCTCCAGATCCTGCCGTTTCTGCTCCTCTTTTGTCTCTGCCTGATAAATAGCCTCTCCTCCAAGAAGAAATCCGGAAAATAGTTTCACCCCGGTCAAATCTACACTTTCTGTCCAGACAGATTCGATACCCAGAAGTTTTTGTAATTGTTCATCTTGTTGAATCACCGACGCATCAGGAAGCGAACAGAAAATAATAGAAATTCCTTTTTCTGCCAAATTGAACAAAATATCGATATCTGTTTCATAATGAATGGCATCTGCATCCAGAAGAATCACTTCCGGCATCAGACTTTGTTGATCGATATACTCCGTAATACTATCATAAGATAAAAGATTTCTCTTTGTATAAGTACACCATTCTTCTGCATTTTGTCCTATGGATTTTTTCATGTTACCAATAAAAACAACAAACTCGCCATCCTCATCAACTGATTTTTCCATTTTCCACGCATCTTCTGACGTCAATTTCGTATCCGTAATATGGTTATTTTCATCATATTCATTGAGCTTTTCACGAATAACCAGTGTGAACTGAAACATAAACAGCAAAACTACCATCATGATAGTAATGCTAAAAAATTTTCTTCCAGATACCATTTTTTCCACTCCTGTCACTGTGTATTATATTAGGCGTTTGCAAAACTTTTCGGGGAGTGGACAATATGTCTATTCTCACTCCATTGTTCGGACAAATTAGCCGAATTGTTCGACTTTGACGTACACTTCGGCTAATTTGTCCGCCCAAAGTCGCAATACATAGACATATTGTCCACTCCCCGGAGAGTTTCACAAACGCCTATGTATTGTATCCATAATCAATAAGTAAATTATACAGACGATATGTGTTCTGTTTCAATTTGTAACAGATAAACCGGTCTGTCTCCATGTAGACTGTCATTTCATCCGGATATAATTTTTGAAATTCCTGCGCCCAGCAATACATCTTTGACATGACAATCCAACGGTTTTCTCCCTGATACATACCAAGTCCGCTGGAATATGGAAGAGATTGCATAGCTCCTCTGACTGAAATCGTCTGCCCACTATTCTCATAAGATACCATATAATCTAATGGGACTTTTTCTATAAAGAAATAAATGGTCTGTGTCGGTTCCGTTACCATGGATTTTCCATCATAATCTTCCATTTTCCGCAATAAGTCAATCATCTCGCAATGACGTCCGTGTTCCTTTATCATCTCCCGTTCATCATTTGCAGAGCAAATTGTCCAGGTAAAATCCTCTTCTTCACGAAGAATATTGGTAATACAGGTAATCGCTTCGTTTGTCTCCAATACAGGTAAACACAGCGGCTCTCTGACTTTATCTTCCATAGCCATATTTGCCAGTAAAACTGCCACACATGCCACAGATAAAAGAGTCGTCACTCCGTTCCACCGAAATACTTTCGCAAACAGGAAAAGAATGCAATCTAATGTAAATACTAAAAATACAGGCAATACATAGGCATAGTAAAAACTGCATCGATTGGCATCCATCAGCTCCGGAATACCAATGTTCTTCGCTCCCTGAAGAATCGTAATCAGCACCATAAATACAGAAGTGGAAATCAGCATTGCACCGTAACGGCTTTCTTTTATTATAAAATACAACAATCCCATAACAAACATTGTAATCATACATGTCAGAAGCACCAGATGATACAACTTCACAACATCACCAAAGATCCATGTATCTACTGCCGTCCATATTTTCTCCAACATATTTTTTCCATATTCTGCTGCCCTCTGAATTTTTTTGATAAATCCTTTTTCTACCGGTACACTTGTATCCGTGAGTGCTTCCTGTGTATTCTCCTGAATCTGTGTTTTTTTCTCCGTTTCCAGTTCAGTTTCCTGCTCTGTTTCCAGTTCTGTTTCTATCTGCTGTTCCTCTGAATCATCTGCCTCTTCATCCAGAGAACCATTCATCACTTTCATTCCCCAGTTTAAGGAGCCCTGCAGGGGTGTTCCTGTAACATAGGCCGCTGCCATTGGAAAAACTGCTATCCCAACACTAAGTATGACTGTCACTACTATATTCAAAAAATATTTTCTGCGGAAAATCAAAAACAGATAACCCACAAAAATTCCTACACAATATAATCCTGCTATCATTGTTCCATAAAAATGAACTGACAGCGTCATGGAAAAACTCATGGCAAATCCGGCAAGACAAATACGGGAATCTTTCTTTTCCTTTTCCTGAAAAAATGCAAAGGCAAAATATATGGCTGGAAGAATAAACAGCATACCGAACTCCTGAGGCAGTGCCGCATAAAAACGTTCATATACCTCATCACGCATATAGCTGGAAAATGTATATAATATTAATCCGGCATATGGCAGATATCTGCTTTTACAACATAATTTCAGAAAAACAAACAATACAAGATGTATATAGATAGCCTGCACTAATCCAAATACCCTCAATAGCACATAAGTTTCTATGCCAAATACCTGATGAAGATAATATATGACGCAATGAAAGCCAAAAGGATATACACCATCTACAAACAGATTATTTTCACATAACGCATTAATCCATGATAAATGAACAGGTATATCTGATGCCGTATAGCCATAGCTATTCATTCCCTGTGTCCCATACATCCAGAGAATGCCGGCAATCATTCCAAAAAATAATATCCATTCCAAAGAATGGTCGAGAAAACTTTTTGCCCCTTTTTTTGTGTATCGAACTACATAACCCCTTGCTTTTTTAAAAAAATGCAAAAGCAGACTTTTTGTCTTCTGCTGTCTGTTCGCCAGTCTTTTTACTGTCCTCATGGTGTGCTGAACAGTATCTTTTACACTCATTCTATTGCATAACCAATAAACAAGAATCACCGGCAGAAAAGTTCCTGCTATCAATGTACATCGATAGGAAATATGCAATAATTCCAGCACGAATACAAGATTCATCATATAAAAATTTCCGGTGAGAAAATAAATCAGTAATCTTTCCAGTCTCTTTCTTCCTGTTAATTTTTTTCTCAATACCATAGCCGGAACGATAAATGTCATAAAAGAATATGCCAGAAATGCACTGGCGAACTGTAAAATTGTAAGTACTGTCATCGACATATCTGACACCTTCTATCTCTTTCTTCTACTTGAAAACACGAATTTTCTCTAATGTCTCCCGATTAATTACAATATTGGATTTCTTTAAAAGCTCCAGGACTTCCATAAATTTTTCTCTTTCCTCTTCAGCAAAATACAACTTCAACTGACAGGTATAGGAAGACAGGGTCATCGGATATTGCTCCATGGCTCGCTGACACCATAGTTGACACCGCTCATATTCCTTTACCTCCAAAAGTCTTAAACAAATCGCTTCAAACTGATTGCTATCCATCTGATCTTTTGCATGAGTGTAAAGTATTTCTCCAGCTTCATCCATAATATTTACAAAAGATTTTTGTTCCATATCTGTGAGAACTCTTTGTTTCAATACGTCATCCATATAATAGATTAATTCCGATGCAGTTTTTTCCTGATTCACTTTTTTTTCTTTTAATTTTCCATATGTCTTTTGAACCTGGGTTCGAAAATCATTTAAGGCCTCCTGAAGTACAGATGCGGCATAATGAGCGGTCTCTGAATCCTCGCTATTAAGTGCCAAAGCAATGGAAGATAATGACTTGTGGACATCACCGCGAACTACGTTCATCATCAATGTCCGCAGACTGCTCTTATCAGTTATGGCCAGTGCCTCCTCCAGCGAAACCAGATTACGGCCCCTCTCTTCATCCGCATGAAGATAAGTCTCTGCCCTCTCTTTACTGAAAACTACATCATCCAAATCTGCAATCTGTGAAAACAAGATTTTCATAAAAAAATAGGAGAGAAAAACAAAACATGGACCTGCCACAGGGCAAAAAAACATGACCATGACTTTTACCCAATATCCTGCTTTTTTCTCTTTCTTTCTCAAGAGATTCCATAAAATATACAAAAGCACAATGATACAATTTATAATACAAAGTAATACAAATTCTTTCGTCTGCATTTTCACCCTTTTACCTTTTCTACAATTTCACTGTCATATCCTGCTTTCGCAATTCTGCTCATAACAATACCTGCATCACTCTTATTTGCATTTGCAAGAAGTACATACATATGCCCGTCTTCCATGGTTCCCATATAATCTGTCTGTCTTAAAGTATTTGCCAGTTTATTTCCCACTTCATCATAATGGGTGGATTGTACATTTATTTTAAGTAATGTACATTCTGTCAGATTCTTTGCCTTTGCTTTTTCATAAGCACGAACCAAAGAAGAAAATGCCTCCGGTTCCAAAATTTTTGTATCTTCTACATATCGCCGGTCTTCCAATGCACTCATATAACGGTTTGCCCGCAATACCGCATTCTGGATCAGATAACTAACAACCGTCAGCATATTTGCCTGTCCCAGGGTCATCCGTTCCCACGGGATACCCCATATCATAATAATCATCTGCATTTTATCATTTTCGTAAATCGCATTGGCCATTAACGGATAATTCTGATTAAGTGTACGATTAATATATACCTTATGCTCCAATAATTCATTGTACATTTCTCCCATTTCTTTATATCGAATAGAATTTCCCAATTCTCTGGCTTTTTTTGAACTGGCTGAAAACATTCTCGCATAGGAATCGTTAATAACAGTATAGATGGCCACATCCCGGCTATTTAAAATATTGGAAAGCATTTCTACTGCATAAAATAATACTTCATCCGGCATATACTGATCTAATGCCGATGTAATACTATAGATTTTTCCGATACTATCTCTCTGGTCAATGACCTGTCTTTCCAACACATCCTTTACACGAACATTACTGCTGTTAATATCCAGTATATCCTCCAGCTGCCTGTTCAAATGTTCTTTTTCTTCTTCGCTTTCCAATCGTATGGTCCTGATTTCATCTCTCATATATCCGACTACGAGTCCCAGAATGAATAATTGTGCCATCCAGACATAAGTATTATAATCCAGCATAACATCAAAGCCGCTTCTTTCATACATCTGCCTGAAACAATATCCTGCCACTGCCAGCACTGCTGAGAAGGTAGCCTGCTGCTGACCATAACAGATTGCAAACAGCAAAACATATAAAAGATAAAAATCAAGGTTGCTAAAATAGTCACTTCCTACAGCCCTGTTATTCAGCATAAAAAACGGAATAAAGCAAATTATATTTTCCAGAAACGGAATCAATGCACGAATCAACCACCATGACTTTTCCTTAAATCTCTGCCAGACTGATTTTTTTTCTTCCATCCCGGTTAAAAAAACATCCTTATGCCTTCGCATATACACTGCCATCTTGCTGATCGTCTCTTTGTATTCCCCAAAAATTTTTACACCAAATTCCTCATCAAACCGTTTATTCGATAATACTCTTCTGCATTTCTGACTCTCCACATCCACTACATTTATGTTTTTTCCCATGCAATCAGCGATGATATCTGCAATCTGTACTTCTGAAATCTCAACAGAAGAAGACAGATGGTAGAGCGAATGCTGTAATTTCCCTGTCTGTGCAACACGATAGATAAACTCCACTGCGTCCGATTCATACAACATAGAAAAACTCGAACCGGAATTTGCCGTAATATACTCGGATTCCAACGCATTTAAACACATCTGTGCGCAAATATTCTGAATACCGTCTCTGTCTTTTGGTATATGATACAGATGGGCAATTCGAAGAACCACAAGATCAAGATCCAGATTTTTTCTGTAATTTTCACATAATTCTTCTCCCTGTGCCAATGCCATCCCTTTGAATCCTATGGCAGAAGGCAATTGCTCTTCTGTAATATCTTCCGGATAATTCACCCCATATACATCATCCGAAGACAGTAAAATAAATCTTCCCTTCTGAACCATAGAATATGCCACTAAAATATTCATTAATCCGGAAGTAAAACGTACTGATTCTTTCTGCTCCTCTTTCCATTGAAAATTCGTATCATATGCTCCCATAAAAATCGTGACATCCGGATCCACACTATCAAACACTTCTGTCAGATTTTCACTATCATAGTCAAAATAGTATTTTTCAAAGACTCTTGCATAATTATCCTTGCGATATTTATTTCCTGTCAGCAGATATATCCGATTACCTTCTTTTTTTAATTTTATAATCAGTTGATTTATCAGGCTACTTGAGCCTCCGATAAGTAATATATTCATATTCTGACTCCCTGACTCTGCAGCTGTTTCACAAACTGTTCCACATCCTGCGTTGCTTCCTCTTTTGTAACAGAATACTGACAAATAAGACTATCCACAATCTCTTCCTGTGTCATACCTTTCTCCAGCATGTTCCATATCTCAGCACCTCCATCATTTAATGGTATCGGTTTTTTATACGGAACCCCTTCCTGCTTCATATCTAACAGCCAATACAACCCTGCAGCCCGACGAAGCTGATATTCTGATATTTTGTCATCATGCCCTATAGTCATATCCCACTCCTATCTCTGTATTTCATAGAGGTGCTTGCGAAACTCTTTGGGGAGAGGACTATATGTCTATTCTCACTCCGTTGTTTCGGACAAAGTCGCAATACATAGACATATAGTCCTCTCCCCAAAGAGTTTCGCAAGCACCTACTATATTTCAGAAATTACATTTTTATTATACTACACCACAATTTTCTTGTAAAGGTTCTAGTACCCCCTAATCCTTATAGAAAAAGAGCTCCCAGGAAAACTCCTGGAAGCAAAAATAAACCCCAATTTATTCATTCTTTTTATTTTTTATCAGGGCAACAACTGCAAGGATTGCATTTACCAGACACCAGAATGCCCATATAACAAGATCACTGTAATTTCCATATCCCGTAAATCCCATAAGTGCTGCTAAACCAAACAGGATGATAAGTGCAATATTGCCACCTTTTCCCTGTGATTTTCTGGTTGCCACTGAGACAATTCCACCTGCTAGCATGAGTATTGCAACTAATAATCCTACTGAACCGGAGGAACCACCATTTTCCTCCAAAGCATTTACCATTCCTGCAGCACATGACTGAAATGCTACCACGATAAATAATATCATTGATAAAATTCCTGAAACTAATTTCCATGTTTTCATCGTCTGTCCTCCTCTATTTATTTGCTGAAAAAGTAATTGTTTGTGAATCTGTAATCGTTTCGTAAGATTCCGCATCATAAAAATGGAATTTTAATTCTACTTCTTCAATAGATTCAATTCCGTTTTCTTCTAAATCACTCTCCAAAACTGTTATATCATCAATCGACATTTTCCCATCATATACTGTAGTTGAAAAGTATGGACTCATCATAAATCCATTGATTGACATATCATCTACGGAAATGCCAACATTTTTTCCGGAATTATTTTCACAATATAACAGAATCGCTGTTCCCCAAAAACTATTTTCATCAACAGTCTTTCCTACAATTCTGATACCACCTTCATTATATAATTCAGTCCCTGCATCATTTGGCGTTGTATCCATATTAGCATATTCTGAAGTCTGAATTGTTACACATGCTGTATTAAAAATAGTGTCATATGTAGTTGAATTATATACATGAAAATATATCTCTATTTTCCCCACAGTTTCAATTCCCGCCGCTTTCAGTAATGTACTTGAAAGATAAAGTGTTTCATTTGCCCTTTTCCCGGCTGCAATGTCTGATACAAATAAGTCTGTAATCATATAATCATTTACAATTAACGCATTACAGCCAACCGTCACATCTTTATCCGAATTATTTTCCAGCAATAGTTTAATACCATCGCCCCATATACTGTCTGTCACATACTCTTTTGCAGTGACCACAATATCATCCTGATTCACAAGTACCTGTTCATCAATTGTGACTGGCACACTGGATGAACCTGCGGAATCGCTTTTGCCAACACTTTTGTCATCATCTGTTGAAGTACATCCAAACACCATTGTTACAAACATACCCAGACATAGCATTAGAGATAACCATTTCGTTTTCCTTTTCATCTTGAAATTCCTCCCTTAAGTAAATTTTATTTATAATAAACGCAGCAAAACTGCATTATTATCCATTTGGAAATTTTGTTCCTATTTTCAATTAATTCTGTAATCCACTCGTTCTTAAAGCCTCCATACCATGATCTTTTAATATTGCATTTACTTCAATAATATCTCCCGGACGTTCATTAAAAATTATCATCAATAATGCATCTCTGGGAATTTTAGCATACAGAACCGGCATCTCATATTTCTTCAATGCTCTTTGTGTTTCCTCCAACGACATTTCAGCCGCATAGCATATCCTTAGGATAATATCTCTTTGCCTTGTCCTTTTTTCCCCTGATAATAGTTTATATCCATATCTTTCCGGAATATCTGCCTTCAAAAACACGATTTGCTGTGTAAGTTTCTTCTCTTTAAAAATATTTTTCATGTACACTGAAAAAGCATCATACACCAAGCTGCTGGAATTATCCCTGCAATAAGAATCAAAATTTTTAATATGTGTGCTTCCAAGCACATTTTCTAATTCATTTGTATTTTTTTCATTCATAAACGTCTCCTATCTGTTATAATGTAGTAAGAAAACTCGAAAGGAATGATTTTATGGATTATATTGGGCGTCTTGCCATTTCTTACTACAATACAATCGCTACTATCAATAGTGAACATAAAGTATACTTAGTTCAACATAAGGAAAGCCAAAAAATATATGTCAAAAAAATATTAGACATTTATAATCTCCATATATACGAATATCTACAAAAACACTGTATCATTGGAATCCCAAAAATATATGATATATATGAGGAGAATAATCAACTCACCGTAATTGAAGAATTTATCTCTGGCACGTCACTACAGGAAATAATAGATACCGGAGCACTCTCTATTGATTTCATTTTCCAGCTTATGTGCGAACTATGCGACATACTAGGAAGATTGCATTTTCTAAATCCTCCCATCGTTCACAGAGATATCAAGCCTTCAAACCTTATCATTACACCTTATCATCATGTTGTTCTAATAGACTTTAATGCTGCAAAATATTTGACCAATAAAAGTAAGTTGGATACGGTACTTCTTGGTACAAAAGGTTATGCTGCCCCTGAACAGTATGGATTCGGTTCCTCCACTCCTCAAACAGACATTTATGCTTTAGGTATTTTATTAAAGGAACTTTCATCCGCTTTACCTTCCTCAACAGACATATTTGATTCTGTTATTAGCAAATGTATTCAGATGAATCCATCTGACAGAATCGAAAATGTACATAAACTGAAGGAAGAAATCGAAACATTAAAAGAATGCAATACAAGCAAACCCCAATTCACTAAATCTGCCACCTGCAAAAACTTTGTTCCACCTGGTTTCAGAACTAAAACGCCATGGAAAATACTAACCGCATCAACGGTATATTTATTTATCTTTTGGCTATGTCTTTCACTTGAAATAAGGAATGTAACAAATTTTCAGCTTTGGGTTGAAAGAATCACATGCTTATTAATCATGCTGTCCACCATTTTTTGTTATTTTAACTACTGCAATATACAGTGTTTCATGCCTTTATGTATGAACAATCATCGCATCGTACATTATTTAGGAGTACTGTTATTAAATGCCGCAGTGATATTGTTTTTGTTTATCGTAATGCTTGTATTAGTTACATTATAACATATGTTTTTTCTTTTTGTTGCCACTGCTATAGTGGCAATTTTTTTAATTATTCCCCCATAGTAAAAGGCTTCCCGAGAAATCTCGGAAAGCCTTAATTTTATCCTTGCTTTCGCTATGCGCACCTCGATTTCACTTCGTTCCATCTCGGTCACGGCATTCGCCAAATGCCTATAACTGCCAAACAAAAACGGCCCTTTCGTGCAAGCACGAAGGGCCGTTGTTATTTTGCATTTATGCGCTTAGCTTAAAGCTAGCGTGCAGATTACTCGATAACTGTAGCAACCTTACCTGAACCTACTGTTCTACCACCTTCACGGATAGCGAATCCAAGACCCTGCTCCATAGCGATTGGGTGAATCAGTTCAATTGTCATTTCTACGTTATCACCTGGCATACACATTTCTGTACCAGCTGGTAATTCACAAACACCTGTAACGTCTGTTGTTCTGAAGTAGAACTGTGGACGATAGTTGTTGAAGAATGGAGTATGACGACCACCTTCATCTTTTGTTAATACGTAAACCTGAGCTGTAAACTTCTTATGGCATGTTACAGTACCTGGTTTTGCGATAACCTGTCCTCTTTCGATATCTGTTCTCTGAACACCACGAAGAAGAGCACCGATGTTATCACCAGCCTGAGCCTCATCAAGAAGCTTTCTGAACATTTCGATACCAGTTACAACTGTCTTACGAACATCTTCATGAACACCAAGGATTTCAACTTCATCATTAAGGTGAAGAGTTCCTCTTTCTACTCTACCTGTAGCAACAGTACCACGACCTGTGATTGTGAATACGTCTTCTACTGGCATAAGGAATGGCTTATCTGTAGCTCTTACAGGATCTGGGATATATTCATCAACTGTGTGCATAAGTTCAAGA
>JAXFDY010000122.1:0-2644 GCA_034172985.1 Lachnospiraceae bacterium | reverse complement strand
GAGACAATCAAGACCCATCCGCTTGTGCCAAAGGATATTGTGATTCGTGGATTTATCATTGATTCTGAAACAGGAAGGTTAGAGGAAATTCAATGATAGATGACGAGTTGACAAATGGCTTTTTTATCTGACAATCACTTGCTAACTGAATGCCCTATTCACTTGACAAGTGAATGCCCTATCCACTTGCTAACTGAATACCCTATTCACTTGCTAACTGAATGCCCTATCCACTTGGTAACTGAATGCCCAGTCCTTATGACCTTAGAATGCCCAGTTCTTATGACCTTAGGATACCCTGTTCTTATGACCTAAGAACAGGCATTGTTATGCTTTAACTACTCAGCCCCGTTATGCCACTCCATTACTAAGTGTTTTGTGATTTTTACTGTCACTACTGCCACCTTTGGGGATAAGTATCTAATACTCATAGGTTTAAGTGGTGGCAGTAGTGACAGTAGAAGCCTCTTTTAGCCCCAAAACACACTTTTTTTACTCATTTTTCGAGCAAATATGAGCATTTTTCCATCATTTTTTATGTTAAAATCATGTTAATTCAGCTAATATGCGCTCAAAGCCGTTAAAAAACACATTCAAAAATGCATGTTTTATCTATAACGAATACATCCGCTTTTCATTATTTTTGCTTAGATAGGGTTATTATTCCATCTGATTTACACAATTTGTTTTGTTCTATAAGCTTTGATAAAACTTCGTTTAATGCGGCGTCAACATTAGAGCCTCTTCGTGCAAATCCCATTCTCTTAGCCGCTGTTAAAGTTAATCCATCTTCAGGTATGCTCAGATTCTGCTTAACTATTTCTATTAATACGATTTCAAGTTCTATTGATGGAATGTCTTCAATAGGTCTTCTTTTTGATGCCTCTACGTTTGGACGATATTTATCCCATTCATTAAAGACATTTATGTTTTCGCAAATTACTTTGTTGTCTCTGTCAATTATGTAATGATATTTTTTCATTGCCATATCAACAAAGTATTGAGACTTTGATGTCACTCTGCTTATATTCAGATGACTAGCAACCCTCTTACAAAGCAGAGTGTACATGATAGGCTGTTCATTCTTAACAACCATGTCAATGTAGCTGTCGATTCCGTCACAGTAAGGATAATTGATGTCTGGATAATCAGTTGCTTTTGTATCAGGCATATTTAATAATACTTCTTCAGAAGATACAGAAAAACTCTTAATGGAACTTTGTTCATTTGAGGTGCACTCAGAAACTATTTCCGTATGAATGTCCTGTTCGCTGATGAGCTCGTTGATTAATTCGATAATTCTAGTTGTTACAACATCGGGTTGTTTAAACCAATCAACACTCCATACCCTTGCCACATTCCAATTAAGATTCTTCAATACAGATGGCTGTACGATTTCTCTGTCGCGTGTGGTTTGGGTATTCAGATAAGTTTCACCGTCGAGGAGTATTCCAAGGATGTAGTTTGAGTTGTCTCTTGGGTCAATAACTGCAATATCAATCTTGAAATCAGAAAGTCCAATTTCTGTCTTAACCTCAAATCCTTTACTGCGAAGAGTATTGGCAATTTGACGTTGTATAGACAATTGTTCCGTTGTGTTGTTGATTCTTGCAGCTTCAAATAATATCTGTTTTTCTGCATAATCCAAGAAATGCTTAAGACCTTCTACACCCTTGGATTTAGTGTTATTCAGATTGATTTGACTTCCTGTCATCGTAGAATATACAATCATTTCCTTTCGGGCACGGCTTACAGCAACATTGAGTCTTCGCTCACCACCAATCTTATTCAATGGTCCGAAATTCATACTTATCTTACCATTTGAATCAGGACCATAGCCAATGGAGAAAAGAATTACATCGCGCTCATCACCCTGCACGTTTTCCAGGTTCTTTACAAAAATTGGCTCATACATGGAGTCTGCGTACTGAGTTAGTTCCTTGTCCAATTCGATAGTATCATACAGCAAATCCTCAATGAGGGTCTGTTGTGTTGAACTGAATGCTATGATTCCGATACTGTCTTTACGTAATGTCTCGTTCTTTAGGCGTTTTACAACTTCCTTCACTATAGCATTGGCTTCAGCTCTGTTGCAACGCTTGCCTCCCTTCTCATATACACCATTGATTTTGACAAATCTTACCTTTGTCTTCTGGTCATCAGTTGAAGGGAACGTAATTAATTCACCGCCATAATACTCATTGTTACTGAAAGCAATAAGACTTTCGTGGCGTGAGCGATAGTGCCAATTTAGTTGCAGCGAAGGAATTCCTAACGCTTGACAGTCTTGCAAGATACTTTCAAGGTCATCAATACTTTCATCCTCTTCATCAATATTATTAGAGCTGAAGAATGAAGTAGGAGGCATTTGCTTTGGATCGCCGACAACAACAAGAGATTTTCCTCTTGCTATAGCACCAACCGCTTCACTGGTTGGCATCTGTGAGGCTTCATCAAAAACTACCAAATCAAACCCAACTCAAATTCTTTTTTGTACGCAGTCTCACCACCAACAATAATGTCAAGTTCAAACGAAGAAACAATCCTCTCGGTAATGTTAAACAGTTCGTCCGCTTTAAGAGTAATCTCAAAATTTGTACTCTTTAGTGACTTTTCTGCCCTAATCAAACCATATACAGGTGAA
>JAXFDY010000118.1:0-2115 GCA_034172985.1 Lachnospiraceae bacterium | reverse complement strand
AATATACTCGCATAACATAGCAAGAATAGATTTAGCAAGAATAGAATTCTAGCTGTCCTGTAAGAAACGGAGGAAATCCATTACTGGCAGCGGGCGGGAATAATAATATCCCTGAATATAGTCTACACCCTCTGCAGTAATCTGGTCTAATTCTTCACGGGTTTCGATTCCCTCGGCAACTACCTTTAAGCTCATGCCATGAGACATTTCAAGGACAGCCTGCACCACCTGTTTGGCTTTGGAACTGTTAAAGAATGCCTTTGACATATCGTAGTCCAGCTTGATTATTGACACAGGCATTTCAACCACATACATCAGATTGGATTCGCCCTTTCCGAAATCATCAAGGGAAAATGTAAAACCATAGGAAATCAGTTTTTTCATATTTTCAAGAAGAATCTTTCTGGCACGGATTGATGCAGTTTCTGTGATTTCAAGGTTAATGAGGCCTGGACTAATCTGGTATTTGTTAACAATTGAGATTAACTGGTCCGACAAATTTTCGCTTTCGCATTGTACAACTGATAGATTTACTTCGATATAGTGAATTCCAAGATTGGTTGCATCTGTATTTTTCAAAAAATCACATACCTTTTCAAAAATACGTTCACCAAGTTCAACAATCTGACCATTTTTTTCAGCAATAGGAATAAATAATCCCGGTGACAGAAGTTCATTATCACGCTTACGGATTCTCATCAGGGCTTCGGCAGATGTAAAACACCTTTCATTGTTGGAATATATAGGCTGCAGAAATAATTCCGCCCGGTCCTCTGCCAGAGCATCCCTGATTTCCTGCTCAATTAGGTACTGGTCTCTGAATTTGGAGATTAGTGCATCAGTTGCATGAATCAGAGTGCCTCTCTTATCAATACATTCATTCTGTACAAATGCAAGAAAACGGAACAACTCATCAGGATTTCCGAAGCTGTTGGCATGCGGTATCAGAGTAAGTGTTGCAGATTCTAAAAATATATCAGAGTCAGAGAATTCATTCATAACAGCCTCGGCAGAAGCTGTCAGTGACTCTTTATCCGGGCTGGTTAGAACAAGGCTTAACTGAATATTTTTAAACAGCAGGACATCCTTTTTGCACAGGCTGACCAGTTTCTTCATAATTTCATTGGTATCTATGCCACGTTCTTCAAATGCCTTCAGGTTGTCCAGTGAAATTTCCAGAAGAGAGAAGTCTTTCCTGGTTTCATACATTTCTATAAGATATTCATTCAGTGCATAGGAATTAAAACAGCCCAGTCTGCGATCCAGGTTGGATTCAGGATTCTCGATGACTGTAAACAAAATGAGAACACCCAGTGCACTGGCAAAACCAACAAGTAATCGTTCATTGTTCATGAACTGTATGCCAGCAGCCACAATCCAGATTAACATCCATAAAGTAATAGAAAAGCGGCGTCGTGGATTAAGCTTCTTACGGAATACGTATGTAACTGTCAAAATTGATATAATGTGAACTACATTAAACAAATAGTTAACCATTACTGACGGACCATAGGTATATACCTGGTCTGCCTGGTCGTAGATGTAAATCGGAGTAAGTAAAATCAGGGCACTTTCAAGAATTATGAGTAAAATCATGGGTACACCTATTTTTTTATGCTTGTTTTGTGGTAATAAGTCTGCAAGGATGTATATCAAAGTAGACCATGATCCACAAATCAGACATACGAGGTAAGTTTTGCATACTGCTTTGACAAACCATGGTGTAAGCCATAGCTGGTATCTGATAGCAAAAAGAGATGCAACATCTCCAATAAGGCTTACAGTAATCATGCATAACACGAAAAAGAACAGTTTTTCCTTGTAAAGCTTTAGATTCTTATGGCTTTTATAAAAAACAATTAACAAACCCAGAATACATAATCCACAAAGCTGAAATTGTATGTGCATATTTACTCATCCTTTCTTACGTAAAATTCCAATTCTTATTTATCATACCCGATAAATTTATAGTAATATTATTGTCGAAAAATGGCAATGAATTTTTTAAAGCATTATCATTTTATATGTAGTCTGGGAGGGAAGAAATTCTATTGTGTTTCCATGATGAAAGATATAGAATTAAATAGTAATTGGGAACAATAATCTACTAATAAA
>JAXFDY010000115.1:0-30069 GCA_034172985.1 Lachnospiraceae bacterium | reverse complement strand
CTTCCATCATCTCTGATGTTACCTTTTGACATTTAAAACCATGTTTACTGTTGAAATAGGAAATCTTCTTTCGAAGATGTTCGCTGAAAATTTTTAGAATTTTCAGGGATGGTTTATGATTCAGTTTTCAATGTTCTTATTTGTCACCAACCGCAGGTTGATGACCTGCTTGCACATCAGTGCAATACCTTTACTATCTGTTACCAGCCGAAAGCTGATAACCTGCTTGCACATCAGCACAATTCCTTTAATGTTGTCTCTTTTTCAACGACAGCTTATTTATAATACCACGCTGTTTTTCATTTGTCAACAACTTTTTTATATTTTTTTGGTAATTTTAAATCACCAAGCGGAGAGAGTGGGATTCGAACCCACGCGCCCTTGCGGACAAACGGTTTTCAAGACCGCCTCGTTATGACCACTTCGATATCTCTCCGAACTTCTGACTTTCTCGTCAGCGACAAGTGATATTCTAGCATGTATCTGTATACCTGTCAACAACTTTTTTCATTTTTTTCTATATTTTCTAATATAGCTTCTCCAAATATCATATCTTCGGGTGTTGTGATTTTAATATTAAAATATTCCCCCTCAATTAACTTTACCGATTCCTTACGACAAGCTTCCCATATCATAGCATCGTCCGTAATGTTTTTCTCTCCTTTTTCGAGAACAGTTTTATATGCTTCTTTAATATAGGAAAACTTAAAGCTTTGAGGTGTTTGTACCTGCCATAAACGACTTCTGTCAGGGGTCTCTGTTATATTATTATTTTCATCAGATACTTTTATCGTATCTTTTACCTTTACCCCTACCACACAAGCTCCATAAAGGCTGGTAGCTTCAGCAGCTTTATATATCATTTTTTCTGATAAAAATGGTCTTGCTCCATCATGTATCATTACAATGTCAGCATCTTCAACGGCACAAAGACCATGATAAACAGAATCATACCTTTCTCTGCCACCTGTTACAATCTTTACAACTTTTGTCAGCCGATATTTCTCTACTATCTCCCTTTTTACATAATCTTCTTCACCTGATGCAACTACCAGTACAATCTCATCTGCAAGACTATGTTCAAAAGTTTCCAGAGAATAAAAAAGAAGTGGATGGCCTTTCAGTTCCAGATATTGTTTGCTTATCTGAGTTCCCATCCTTTTTCCTTTTCCCCCAGCTAAAACTATCGCAACAACCTTTTTATTATGAATCATTTTATCTCTCACCTAATTTTAAATTTGGAATCGCATTCAGATCCCAGCCATGTCTTGTGCCTGCCATATACTCGTAATATGCTGCTACCCCTATCATGGCAGCGTTATCTGTACAAAAGATCGGAGACGGATGGTAAAATTTAATTTTTTGTTTTTTACAGTTCTCCTCAAACGCAGCACGAATTGCAGAATTAGAAGCCACACCTCCTGCAATCGCAAGCTTATCCATTCCGTATTCCCTGCATGCCAGCATTGCTCTTCCCACCAAAGAATCTACCACACTCTTTTGGAAAGAGGCTGCTATGTCCGCTTTATTTATCGGAATATCTTTCATCTGACACATATTGATATAATTTAATACAGCCGACTTTAATCCACTAAAACTAAAGTCGAAAGGAGCGCCCTCCACAGATGCTCTCGGAAATTCAATTGCATTATCTCTTCCTTCTTTCGCCAGTTTATCTACTTTCGGGCCACCCGGATATCCAAGACCAATCGCACGGGCTACTTTGTCAAAAGCCTCCCCTGCCGCATCATCTCTTGTTCTTCCAATCACTTCATATGTTCCATAATCCTTCACCACTACCAGATGGGTATGACCGCCGGAAACAACCAGACACATAAATGGAGGCTCCAAATCCAGATTTTCTATATAGTTTGCAGAAATATGTCCTTCTATATGATGGACACCTACCAAAGGTTTCTTTGCCGCAAATGCAATCGCTTTTGCCTCTGCGACTCCCACCAGCAGTGCACCTACCAGCCCCGGTCCATAGGTAACACCTATCGCATCAATATCCTGCAAACCTACTCCAGCTTTTTCCAACGCTTCTTCTATCACATAATTTATTCTTTCAATGTGCTTTCGAGATGCAATTTCCGGAACAACACCCCCATACAATGTATGAATATCGATCTGCGAGGATATTACATTTGACAATATGTTTCTTCCGTTTTTTACCACTGATGCAGCTGTTTCATCACAAGAGCTTTCAATTCCAAGGATTAATATATCTTTTTCACTCATCTCTCTAGTTCTCCCATTCCGACGGTTCTTCTAATTTCCAGCCAAGTATTTTCCAATTTCCATTTTCATCTTTTCTCAATATGTATGTTTCAGTGCTGGTAACCAGTCTGTTACCCGTCTGTATATAATAAGTGCAATTCAAAGAAGCTGTCTGCACATCATCCACTGTGGAATACACGACTTCTGTAGATTTATCATAAATGATATTTGTAATTGTCCGTTTCTTGCTCTTATATGTTTTGATTTCTTGTTTAAGTTTATTATAGTATTCTTCTTCCGGATTATTCGCCAATAAAGATTCATCCATCAGTTGTCTTGCCGTATTTGCGAGATCTTCCACTACCTTCTCAGTATTATCTTCATTATAATAACACTTCTGAATCCTTGTGAAAAACTTCACTACTTCCAAAGGTGTCGTCGGATAATTTTCATCCAGATTTTTCGTAAGTATCTTTTCAACTTCAGATAAATTATCAGCTCCACTCAGCGATCCGGATTTATCATCATCTTTATTTACATATCGGTAATATAGAATTACGCACAGCACGATAATTAGTGTTATGGTAACCAGTTTTTTTACATTTTTCATGCTGTCCTCCTTTGCATAATCTATTCTTCTTCAAAATTTAAAGTTACATTTTTTCCATCTTTTCCCGGATAACTTTTAGGAAATATCTTCCGCACATCTTCCATATAATCTTCTGGCCGTACTAAAGAGGGACTATAATGTGTCAGCCACATTTCCTTCGGCTGTGCCGCTTTTGCCAGATTTGCAGCCTCGACAAAAGTCATATGTTTGTACTCTTTTGCTTTTTTTGCTTTTTCTTTTTCTCCATACATTCCTTCACATATGAAGAGATCTGCCTTTTCCGCTTTCTCTGCGATAATATCCATAGGTCTGGAATCTGTGCAATATGTTACCTTTAGTCCTTTTCTTTTTTCGCCAAGAACCATATCCGGTGTATACATATTTCCGTCTTCTTCAATCTTTTCACCTTTTTGCAGTCTGCTCCAATATTTCATTGGAATTTCCGCCGCCTGGGCTTTCTCCACACTAAACTTTCCACTTCTTTCTATTATAATATTGTACCCGTAACATACTATATTATGATTAACGCGAAACGCTTCAATTCGGTATCCGTTTAAATCAATTGTCTGCTCTTTTTCTGTCAGTTCAATATACTCAATAGGAAATGGAAGTTCCGGGGCGATTACCCGCAAAGAATTCACAACTCTTTCCAAACCTGCCGGTCCAATGATTGTAAGCGGATTTGTCCGGTCAGCATTTCCCATTGTCAATAATAAACCTGGAAGTCCGCTGATATGATCAGCATGATAATGCGTGATACAGATAATGTCTATCGGATTGAAGCTCCACCCCTGTTCCTTGATGGCCAGCTGTGTCCCTTCTCCACAATCAATCAAGAGACTACTTCCGTTATACCTTGTCATCAAAGCAGTCAGCCAGCGTCTCGGTAACGGCATCATTCCTCCTGTACCTAATAAACATATATCTAACATCTTATCATTAACCTTCCATTTCTATCATTTATATCATTTCTGTGGATTCCGAAATCTCCGGGGCAAACGCAAATTGACTCACAATCTCATCATAGCATTCTTCGCATAAATCAAAATCATGAATCTGCCCATCTTTCCGTGAGAAATATCCCCATTGATATCGAACTCCGAAAATCCCTTCTTTTATAATATCATTTTCAGACTTTAATATTTTTCCGCATTTATTACATATCACTGTCTTGAGACTATTGTCTTTCTTATATTCTCTCATACTGCCACTTCCTTTTCAAGTACTTTCTTAGAAATCTTTTGACTCATATATTGATTATATCGAATTCCCTGCCCGAATAAAAGTGGTAATGTATGTCATTTTTATATATCCCGTTTCCACATAATAATAGCATTTTCTTTCGGTTTTTCATAGAAATTTTTTCGAATTCCTACATTTTCAAATCCCATAGTGTCATACAAATGAATTGCGCCGATATTGCTTTCCCTTACCTCTAAAGTAATATCTTTTATTTCCAGTTGTCTCGCCCTTTCTATCATTTCCCGAAGTAACTCTTTGCCCACACCCCTGTTTCTACAGGATGAACGTACTGCTATATTTGTGATATCCCCTTCATTAAATACTTTATATAATCCGCAGTAACCTGCCAATATTTCATCTATTACTGCCACAAGAAAAATCGCATGAGGTAATTTTAATGATTCCTCGAAGGCGTTTTCTGACCAGGGAACAGAAAATGCTTCTTTTTCTATCTCACATACCTCTCCAATATCTTCCTTCCTCATTTGCCGAATATGAATTACTCCACTCATTTCATCCGTTCTCTTTCTGCCTGGGATAATCTTAAATAATCCGGTGCATGCTCTGCTGCCGTCTCTATCTTTCCCTGTTCAAATAATCTTTTTCCAAGTTCTGCCACTGATGCGGCTCTCTGTCTGTTCATACCTGCAGGGGCAAAGTTTACTTTTACACTGACAGTCTGAACAATTTTATCTTTAAATACCGGCACACCATCTCCCAGAAATGTTACCTCATGGTCCATTTCATTGATTTTCTGAATTAATTCATCAATCGTTGTGATGCATTGCTCCATCATATGCTGTGCTTCCCCGTCTTTCATAGCGTAAATCCCGGTGTACACCTGGCTCCGGCGTGCATCCATGATTGGAACAATATAGGAATCCATATCATAAAAATTATATGCCATGGCCTCAACTGTAGGAACATGGATCAGAGGTTTTTTTAATGCAAGCCCCAGCCCTTTTGCCGTCGCACTTCCAATTCGAAGTCCGGTAAAGGAGCCCGGTCCTGCCGATACTGCTATACCATCAATATTTTCCAGCTGGTAATCCGTCATTTTACACATCTCATCAATCATAGGCAACAATGTCTGGGAATGTGTTTTTTTATAATTCATGGTGTATTCTGCCACCATCACATCATCTTCCACAAGAGCAACTGATGCCACAAGAGAAGATGATTCTATCGCCAATATTTTCATTTAATCCTCTTTTCTTTTTCAGCAATCTCATTTTGATTCACTGACAATTGTTATTTTCCTGTAATCAAATCCCTTTTCCAGATTTTTTTCTATCCGAATATGTATCGCATTATCGGGAATAATTTCTTCTATTAAATGCGCCCACTCAATCAGACAGACACCTTCCCCAAAAAAGTATTCTTCACAGCCAATTTCATACATTTCTTCCACATCACTGATTCGATAAACATCAAAATGATAAAATGGCATTCTTCCCTCTTCATATTCCTGAACGATGGTAAAGGTGGGACTGTTTACAGGCTCACTGATATCCAGTCCCGCTGCAAACCCTTGCGTAAAAACAGTTTTCCCCACTCCAAGGTCACCATCCAGACAGTACACCTGACCTGCTTCTGCCTGTTGTGCCAATGTCCTGCCTATCTGAAATGTTTCCTCTGCACTGCCTGTCTCAAATACTCTTTCCATGTTTTTCTCCTACTTTAACTTTACTACTGCCTGAACAGCATAGGCCTTTACAATTTTCTTCAGCTGTTCATAATCATCTCCCAGCTCATTCCGTGACAACTTAAACGCCTTCTTTTTATTCACATAAATAGCTATTATTTTCTTAGTAGAAATCACCTTGTCTACTTCGCCCCATGCATAAAATGCTTTATCTTCACCTTGGGAAAGAGCAATACCTGAGTGATTAAACAGATATTCAATCGGTTCCGCATAGCCCTTATCATTCTCCGCAAGCTGCATAGACTTTAAATATAATCTTACAGGCTGTACCACCAGAAACAAAAGTGCTGCAACACACATACATATCTTTGATAATAAATCTCCCTGATTCAGACATAACTGTACAAAAGCAGCTAATGCACAGATACTAATGATAATACCGGCAAATCCCCACACTGAGGAATATGTATGATAGAGAAAAAAGCTATATAGTTCTGACGCAGTTATCTTTGATCTGACTTTTAATTCCATAATTAATTTTTGATTCCTTTCATTGTAAGCTGTATTCTTTTCTTTTGTAAATCCACACTCATAACTGCCACATCCACAATATCACCCACGCTTACTGCTTCCAAAGGATGCTTAATATATTTATCTGATAATTGTGATATATGCACCAAACCATCCTGATGAACGCCGATGTCAACAAATGCTCCAAAATCAATAACATTTCTCACCGTTCCTTTTAAAATCATCCCCGGTTTCAAATCACTCATCTCCAGAACATCCGATTTAAGCACAGGCTTCGGCATCTCGTCACGGGGATCTCTTCCGGGTTTTTCCAGTTCTTTGACAATGTCCCGAAGAGTGATTTCTCCTATTCCGAGTTCTTCCGCTGTTTTTTTGTAATCTTTAATCAACAGACCAATCCCAATCAATTTTCCTTCCCTCAGTGCATCCTTATCATACCCCAGTTTTTTCAAAAGTTTTTCTGTAGCTTCATAACTTTCCGGATGAACACTGGTACAATCAAGCGGATTCTTTCCATCCGCAATCTTCATAAATCCGGCACACTGTTCAAATGCTTTTGGTCCCAGCTTCGGCACTTTCAGAAGCTGCTTTCGATCCTGAAATTTACCATTTTCTTCCCTATAAATAATGATGTTTTTCGCAACCACCTTGCTGATACCTGATATATATTCCAAAAGACTGGCTGATGCCGTATTTAAATCCACTCCAACTTTATTTACAGAGTCTTCTACCACAGCCGTAAGAGCCTCTCCCAGTTTTTTCTGATTCATATCATGCTGATACTGTCCGACTCCAATTGATTTTGGATCAATCTTGACCAATTCCGCCAAAGGATCCTGTAATCTCCTTGCGATTGATGCTGAGCTTCTCTGACCTACGTCAAACTGCGGAAATTCTTCTGTTGCCAATTTGCTGGCAGAATACACGGAAGCCCCCGCTTCATTTACAATCACATACTGAACAGGAGTATCGATTTCTTTGATCAATTCCACAATCACTTTCTCCGATTCCCTGGAGGCAGTACCATTTCCCAAAGATATCAGAGTGATTCCATATTTCTTAATTAACTTCTTTAAAACTTCTTTTGATTCCTTTATTTTGTTCTGCGGTTCTGTCGGGAAAATTACCGTAGTGTCCAGGACTTTTCCTGTAGCATCTACCACAGCCAGTTTACAGCCTGTTCGAAATGCAGGATCCCAGCCAAGTACCACCTGTCCTGTAATGGGCGGTTGCAGAAGAAGCTGCTCCAGATTTTTGCCAAATACTTTAATCGCTCCATCTTCAGCTTTTTCTGTCAGTTCATTTCGGATTTCTCTTTCAATTGCCGGAAAAATTAATCTCTTATAACTATCTTCCACAGCCTCTCTAATCACTGGCTCTGTGTATGGATTATTCCTAAAGATCATTTTTTTATTCAGGAAATTCAGAACGCGCTCTTCATTTGTCTCTATCTTTACAGTAAGAACCTTTTCTTTCTCTCCTCTGTTAATAGCCAGTATTCTATGGCCTGCGATTTTATTTACAGGCTCTGTAAAATCATAATACATTTCATATACAGATTCCGTATTTTCTTCCTTTGCCTTTGTTACAATGCTGCCCTCTTTCATGGTAAGATCACGGATATATGTCCGATATTCAGCTTCGTCAGAAATATTTTCCGCTATAATATCTCTTGCCCCTGCAATGGCATCCTCTACCGTCTCTACTCCTTTTTCCTCTGAAAGAAATTGTTCTGCTTCTTCCTCAATCGGATGATTAATCATCTGCAATAAGATAATATTAGCCAATGGTTCTAATCCCTTTTCTTTCGCAATGATAGCTCTTGTTCTCTTTTTCTGTTTATATGGACGATACAAATCTTCTACGGTCACAAGTGTTTCTGCCGCTTCAATCTGTTTTTTCAGTTCTTCTGTCAGTTTTCCCTGTTCTTCGATACTTGCAATAACGGACTCTTTCCGCTCTTCCAGATTTCTTAAATACTTTAACCGTTCATCAAGATTACGAAGCACTTCATCGTTCAGTGAACCTGTCTGTTCTTTTCGATAACGTGCAATAAACGGAATCGTATTTCCTTCATCTATTAATTTCACAGCGGCTTCTACCTGTGTTAATTTTACCCCTAATTCTTCACTTATTTTCTTTTCGATATTCATATTTATATTCCAATTCCTTCTATATTAGTTATAATTATCATAAGTCCTAACGGATATTATAGATTATACCTTTTATACCTCCAGATTTCAAGCAAAAGAAATACCGCCATAAAAACGGCGGTATTTCCTTTGACCATTTCGCTTGTTTTTAAAACTCCGGTTCAATTAATCCGTATGTATTCCCCTTACGTTTGTAAACTACATTTACTTCTTCTGTCTCAGAATTGAAGAATACAAAGAAATTATGACCTAATAATTCCATCTGTACACAAGCTTCTTCCGGATCCATTGGTTTAACTGCAAATCTTTTCGTTCTTTCAATCTTTACAGTATCATCTTCATCATAATCTTTCTCAATAAATTCTGTCGAGAAGCCTTCTCCTGCATGTTTTTTATCAATCAGTTTGTTTTTGTATTTCTTGAGCTGACGTTCAATCACTTCCTCAACTAAATCGATGGATACATACATGTCACTGCTACACTGTTCTGCTCTGATGATACTACCTTTCACCGGAATCGTAACTTCTATCTTCTGCCTGTCCTTTTCCACAGATAATGTTACAATAGCTTCTGTATCAGGTGAAAAATATTTCTCCAGTTTTCCGATCTTGTCCTCTACTGCTGTTCTTAATCCCTCTGTCACGTCAATGTTTCTTCCAGAAATTGTAAATTTCATGATGCCCACTCCTTTAACTAGTTATTCCTTATATGCTGTCTGTGTTTTCAATACACTGCCTCCACTTACAATGCCCTCACTATATTTAGCTGTCAAAACATCCTACCAGCCACATTCACGTTCCTGCCTATAAGGTAGATGCCATTTACAATGACAATTATTTATGTTCCTATTATATCATACTTGTATTTTTTTTCAATCAAAATCGAAGATTTATTCCACTTTTTTTCGATATTTTATACTTTATTCATATATTTTCTGACAATTCATTTTTGCTAACTTCAATTATTTATTTAACATTTTATTACATTTTCCCCCAAAAAACTTATTGATAATTTAATTAGTCCTTGCACAGAACACACCACAAAAATGTGGATAATGTGGATAACTTTGTGGATTAACAGAAAAAAATAACTTTTTTGCCTTTCCAAATCGAGTAATACACAGTTTTTATCCACAATTTCACATTTTTATACTGATTTCTATTACTTTTTTACCACATCGCACAATTTGTGGAAATCTTTTGGTTGACATGTGCATTTGTTTTTGCTGAATAAACACGTCTTTTCCAAAAGCACATTTTTAAAAAAAATCAAGTCTTTTTTTGGCAAAATTAAAATTCTGAACATTCAGTTGTAATCTATGTTTTGTCTATCTTTGTTGTGGAATTATGTTACTATTCTGCCATAAGAGGAACTTTACAAATATTTCTTTTCGTCGTATGATGAATATATAATTAAATAGGAAGGATTTATCTGTTTATGAAGAATACAGTTATTATTACCGGTGCTTCCCGGGGAATTGGAAGAGCCTGTGCTTTGGAATATGCCAAAAAGGGGTATTCTCTATTTCTCACCTCTTATAAACATCCTGAGCTTTTAGAGCAGACCGCCTCTGAGGCAAGATCCTTTGGTGTTTCTGTCACAACAGCTCCTAATGTAGATATCGGTAACTATCACGAATGCGACAAAAAAATATGGAAAAAAATCCGGGATTTGGATTTAAAAATAGATATTTTAGTCAATAATGCCGGAATTTCCCATATCGGTCTGCTCCAGGATATGACTTATGAGGAATGGCAAAATATTATAAATGTAAATCTCGGATCCGTGTTTACCATGTGTAAACATGTGATTCCGTTTATGTTGAAAGCAGGTCATGGAAAAATCATTAATATTTCATCCGTCTGGGGAAATGTAGGTGCATCCTGTGAAGTAGCATATTCTGCTTCAAAAGGCGGAATCAACAGTTTTACCCGTGCTTTGGCAAAAGAATTGGCACCAAGCAATATACAAGTAAATGCTATTGCATTTGGTGCCATTGACACTGATATGAATCATTTTTTAGATGAGGAAGAACGAACTTCACTTATTGACGAAATACCAGCAGGACGTCTGGCTTCCCCAGAAGAAGCTGCCCAATTTATCACTTCTATCTCAGACTCCGGAACATATCTGACAGGTCAGATAATATCCATGGACGGTGGTTGGTGCTGATAATCGTTGATTTAATCTGTACTTCCGGAAGATATGATGGCAACGCAGATTCTGTCGTTGCCTCTGCAGTCGTTTCTTCCGGTACCGTTGTCTCCTCTGGTAAAGTTGTTTCCTCCTGATATCCCTCTGTATCCAGTTCTTCAGCAACCACTTCTGTATACCGAATAAAAATATCATTTACCGTTGTACGCCTTGCAACAATTACGCTTCCCACCAGACCTGTACCAAGCACAATCGCCATCATAATCAGAAAATGTACTCTATATTTTTTATCTTTCGCTTTTCTTACAATATTTAACTTCATTTGTTCTATTTTTTCTTTGAACGAAATTTTATTCTTACTTTCCATTTTATTTCACTCTCATTATGCTCAGGCTTTTATTTTTCCGTCACTTTCACAGTTTCCGAAATATCTTCTAAAACATCACAGTTTGTTTTCTTTCCGGTGCAGGTAACCTCATAGCTTCCCGACTTATACACAATAGCATTCACAGCCTGAATACCGTCATCGCCTGCATTCACTGTAACTGCTGCATTCTCGATATATACAAATCCTTTTCCGGTTTCTGTATCATTATCCGATTTGATACCATCTTTTCCACAGGTAATTCCAATCGTTCCTGTCAGAACAGATACGCTGTCATTTCCTTTTAATCCATTCTTAACAGCCTGAACCTGAATCGTTCCGCTGATAATCTCCAAATCATTTTTACTTCCAATGCCGTTATTAACATTTCCATTTACGATGAGCGTTCCCGTTCCATTGATGGCCAAATCATCTTTACTACAGATACAGGCATTCACACTGGCATCACCTGCAGAAGCAGTAGCATCTGTAAATGTATTCACACTTCCTTCTGCCAATGTAAGCACGGTCTTATCAGCAGACTCTACAACCAAAGGAGCTCCTTCGCTGCATGCAACATCCACATTATCTAATACCAGTTTTACTTTTTCTGTTTTATCTGCATTAACAACAATCTTTCCATCCGAAAGACTTCCCTTCAGCACATAAGTCCCTGCCTCACTTATGGTGATGATATTTTCCTCCACTGTAACGTTCTGGTGATCAGCCTGTGATGCATCATCTTCCAATGTAATATGGATAGATGAGTCATCTACAGAAGAATCCACCTCAAACTCTGAAAACTTTACTGTAATTCCATCTGCAACATTGATTTCCTTTGCTTCCAGTAAAGTGCCTTTATTTTCTTTGTTATCTGTTTCCTTCTGTTCTTTGCCACATCCCGAAAATGCAATGCACAACGTCAGACAAAGCAGTGTTGTTAAACATCTCTTTCTCATGCTTACCTCCAGAATACTTTAATATTCTAATTGTACCACAGAATACACCTTTCCGTCTACATCATTTAATGAGACTGTTATTTTTCCCTCTTCCTGATAAACCATTGGGTAAATTACATCTCCATATACAGCCGAAGTCTTATATTCAGCACGAAGACGTTTGATTTTCCCCAGACCTTCTTCCATATCCGGCAGATACTCCATGGCAAACTGAATATACCAACAGTTATTTACATGGCCATTTGTATCAATATGATATTTTCTGATTGAAAACGGCTGTTCAGCTTTTCCATCACCAGATATTTTTATCCTCCGGTCCTGATATTCCATCTCAAGCTTTGGCTCCGTTCCATAGGGCAGTACATCCTCCGGTGTAACCCTGACTGGTACTCCTGTTTCCGTATTAAGAAGCACCCAGATTGAATTTGTCTTTGCTATAGGTGTACCTTCTTTTGTCCGAATAAGGAAATTTCGATAACCATAAATCCCTTTTGCATCATATGCCCAGGTACCTACTTCAATTTCCTCACCTAAATTAACTTCCTGAAAGAAATCAATCTGCCATGAGGTAAGTACCCAGGTTTTATGGGTTTCTTTTAAGTGCTGAAAGCCTAATCCGAGAGAATCTGACTGCATACTGCTACAATCCTGCATATAATTAACCATAGCCGGGATACTCAATTTTCCTGTCTTATCTACTTCGCTGTATCGTACAGCGTCCAAAAATGAATACATAATCCTCTCCTTTTTCTTATCTGGTATTTCTAAACTGCATTGGCGTCATATGGAATACTTTCTTGAAAGATCTGCTAAAATGTTCTACATTGTCATAACCCAAAGTTCTGGATACGTTTTCTACCGTCATGCTTGTATTTTTCAAAAGTGCTTTCGCCTTTTTCATTCTGATATTCTTTACAATATCCCCAAAAGTTTCTCCTGATTTTTCCTTAATATATTTAGACATATAAGGCTTGGAAAGATGGAAATGTTCTGACAGATCCTCCAAGGTTACAGACGTATAATTTTCCTGAATAAAGTTTAATATTTCATTCATTCTTGCATCCATATTTTTATCCTGAATGTCATCCAGCTGATTGACCGCTACTGTTAATGCATTGATAGAAGCACGGATGATATCTTCGTCAATACCTACACCCCAGTATTTCTGCCCATTTCTTACAATTCCCACATAAGCAACTGCTTTGGATGATGAACCTTTGGACAAAGAGTGTTCCTCATAAAAAGCAAGTTCATAGCTGATACCAAAAAACTGCTTGATAACATTGCTCACTGCATCCAGTCTTCCGTTTCCATTCGCTTTTACCCTGGTAACCTGGTTATGATAATTCACTGCAACTTCTGCCACAATTCCCTCTGTCTGTTTAAAATGACATTCCACAATCTGGAAAACCGAAGTATTATGAACATATTTATCAAGGAAAATCTGATAAATTTCCTCCGGGCTCAGCTCCTTGTGTGCTTTATCCGATACTCCTTTTATCATATATCCAAGTGATTCTTTCATGGCATCCGGTATTGTCATGCTGTATTTTTCTTTCAATACATAGCTGACACCACCTTTGCCTGACTGACTGTTGATACGAATCACATCTTTATCATAAGCTCTTCCTACATCTTTCGGATCGATTGGAAGATATGGGACACTCCATTTTTCATTTTCATGTTCTTCACGGTGTTTCATTCCCTTTGCAATTGCATCCTGATGAGAACCCGAAAATGCGGTAAATACCAGTTCTCCTGCATATGGCTGTCTCGGTGATACTTTCATTCTTGTCAATCTTTCATATTTTTCGCAGATCTCCGGCATATTGCTAAAGTCAAGTCCCGGATTGATTCCATGAGAAAACATATTCATGGCCAATGTTATAATATCTACATTTCCTGTTCGCTCACCATTTCCAAACAGTGTTCCTTCTACACGATCTGCTCCTGCCAGTATACCAAATTCTGCATCGCTGACACCGCATCCCCTGTCATTATGAGGATGAATACAAAGGATTGTATTCTCCCGGTATTTCAGATTTTTATGCATATATTCCACCTGTCCCGCAAATATATGAGGCATAGCATTTTCCACAGTAGCAGGAATATTAATAATGACTTTTTTCTCCTCTGTAGGCTGCCATACGTCAAGTACAGCATTACATACTTCTAAGGCATAATCAACCTCTGTTCCGGTGAAACTTTCCGGACTATACTGAAAAGTAAAATTGCCTTCCGTTTCTTCTGCCAGTTGTTTTAACAATTCTGCACCATCCACGGCTATTTTTTTTATCTCTTCCTTATCTTTATGAAATACCTGTTCTCTCTGTGCTACAGAGGTAGAATTGTAAAGATGAATCACCGCATGCGGAGCACCTTTTACTGCCTCAAAGGTTTTTCTGATAATATGCTCCCGTGCCTGTGTTAAAACCTGAACGGTTACATCATCCGGAATCATATTTTTTTCTATCAATGCTCTCATAAATCTATATTCTGTTTCTGATGCAGCCGGAAATCCCACTTCTATTTCCTTGAATCCGATTTTTACTAACATCTGGAAAAACTCCAATTTTTCTTCAAGACTCATAGGTTCCACCAGTGCCTGATTGCCATCTCTCAAATCTACACTGCACCATACCGGCGGCTTATCAATATACTCTTTTTTTACCCAATCATATGTCACTTTTGGCGGCATAAAATATGCACGTTCATATTTTTCAAAATTCTTCATAATCAAACTCTTCCTTTCTTATTAAGAATGGCCTTTCATCTTATCACAGAATATCTCTGCAATGACAAAAGACCATTAACTCTTACATTCATTGCCTCAAATTATAAAATTTTCATTAATATTTATCAATTTTATACGCATTGATTAATATAACGATATCATATCATCTTTATTAAAGATTAGCAATGAATATTTTTATCATTTTATTTGATTTTTTTTAATATTCTTTCATTTTCAAGGCTACAGAATCGAATTCTTTCTGAATCTCCTGATCCGGAGCCTGTGTCAACAGACTTACTACTATAATGAATACCAAAGAAACAACAAATGCCGGAAGCAGTTCATAAATTGCCCACGCACCGCCCATCGGACTAATACAGTATTTCCATACAAACACCATAATACCGCCGCTGAGCATACCTGCCAAGGCACCATATTTGTTTGAGCGCTTCCAGAATAATGATGTCAGCATAACAGGACCGAATGCTGCACCAAATCCTGCCCACGCAAAAGACACAATATTAAATACGGAGCTTTCCGGGTTCCATGCAATCACCATAGCAATACCTGCAATAATCAGCAGTGTAATTCTCGCAATAATCATAGATGCTTTATCATTCAGATTTTTTACAATCACTTCTTTCACAATATTCTGTGACACACTGGATGATGCAGCAAGAAGCTGGGAATCTGCAGTAGACATGGTAGCCGCAAGAATACCTGCAAGAATGACACCTGCAATCAGTGCTGCAATGACACTATGTTCACTAATCAGCATGGCTATATTAACAATGATACGCTCTGAATCTTCCAGTCCTTTTATGACACCATGTTTGACCATGGCATTTCCTGCTACACCTATAAAGATTGATACCCCCATAGATATCACTACCCATACGGTGGCAATTCTACGGGAAAGTTTAATCTTGCCAGCATCCTCAATAGCCATAAAACGCAGCAGGATATGAGGCATACCAAAATAACCGAGTCCCCAGGCCAGCAGTGAGGCAATTGTCAAAATACTATAGGAGCTTGAACCGCCTGTAGCCGAATCATATACTTCCGTAAGAGAAAAATAGCCGGTCATTTCTGTCGCATTCTTTATCACAGCATCCAATCCTCCAACACTTGTGATTCCAAAAATAACAACTACAAAAATAGCGATAGTCATAACAATACTCTGAATAAAATCTGATGTACTGGCTGCCAGGAATCCCCCCAGTGCTGTATAGGCTACAATAACCAATGCACTGATCACCATGGCTGTCTGGTAGTTAATTCCAAAAAGTGTATTAAACAATTTTCCACAAGCTGCAAATCCAGATGCAGTATATGGAACAAAAAAGATTACAATCACGATTGCCGCAATGACAGACAAAATTCTTTTATCATCTCTATAACGATTTGAGAAAAATGCAGGCACTGTACTGGCATTTCCTGCCGTATAAGTATAAATACGCAATCTTTTTGCTACAATCAGCCAATTTAAATAGGTACCAATCGCTAATCCGACAGCTGTCCATACCGGTTCTGCCAAACCGGAAGCCAGTGCCACACCCGGCAGTCCCATCAAGAGCCAGCTGCTCATATCAGAAGCTTCCGCACTCATAGCTGTAACAAATGGTCCCAGTTTTCTTCCACCCAGATAAAAATCATCTGTATCCTTATTCTGTCTGGAAAATTTGATTCCAATCCAGATAATTGCTGCCATATAAATAATAATGGCTATCAAAATACATATTGTTGACGAACTCATAATGTCCTCCGTTCTATTGTCTTTTTGTATAATCATAAAGAAATCCGGTGTTCAAAGAGGGTTACTTCTTTGCAACACCGGATTCAAATGATTTGTACTAATTAATTATTTCATAGAGTCTACAGCTGCTCTTTCAATGGCAAGACCTGCTGTATATCTCTTTAAGTATTCATCAAAGCCAGCAACATCCTTTGGATCCGGCTGCATTTCTGTACCTGTCTCTCCATGGAATACTTTATCTGCAAGGAAATCATCTAAAGATTCACCTGCATCTTTGTTTACCATGTAAGAAGCCAGTAATGCAATACCCCATGCACCGCCTTCGCCTGCTGTTTCCATAACGGATACCGGTGTATTTAAAGCTGCTGCAAGGATTCCCTGACCAACACCTTTTGTCTTAAATAATCCACCATGACCATAAATCTTATCTGCCTGTACACCTTCCTGCTTAAAGAGAATATCAAGACCTGTCTTTAATACGCTAAGTGCTGCAAATAAATTTACTCTCATGAAGTTTGCAAGATTAAACTTGCTTTCAGGAGTACGAACGAACAGTGGACGGCCTTCTTCAAATCCCGTAATATGTTCTCCTGAGAAGTAGTTATATGCTAACAGTCCGCCACATTCTGCATCACCTTCTAATGCTTTATTATACAATGTTCCAAAAAGCTTGTTCATATCTACATCGATACCAAATGCTTCTGCAAATTCCTTAAACAATCCAACCCATGCATTTAAATCTGATGTACAGTTGTTACAATGAGCCATAGCTACCGGATATCCTGTCGGTGTTGTCACGATGTCAATCTCATCATATGCTTTTGATAAATCCTTCTCAAGTACTACCATACCAAATACAGATGTACCCGCTGAAACATTACCTGTACGCACCTTAACACTGTTTGTCGCTACCATACCTGTACCGGCATCTCCTTCTGGAGGACATACAGGAACACCTGCCTGTAATTTACCTGATACATCAAGTAATTTTGCTCCTTCTTCTGTCAATGTACCGGCATTTTCACCTGCTACCAATACCTTCGGGAAGATATCTCTCAGTTTCCATGGGAAATTCTTATCTGCTACTAAAGCATCGAACTGGTCAACCATCTTCTGGTTGTAATCCTTTGTATTCATATCTACAGGGAACATACCGGATGCTTCTCCGATACCTAATACTTTTTCACCTGTCAGTTTCCAATGTATGTATCCTTCCAGTGTGGTCTGGAACTTAATCTTCGATACATGCTCTTCGCCGTTCAAAATAGCCTGATACAGATGAGCTATACTCCATCTCTGTGGAATATGGAAATTGAATAGCTTTGTCAGCTCCTCAGAAGCCGGTCCCGTGATACTGTTTCTCCATGTACGGAATGGTACAAGGATTTCATCATTTTCATCAAATACCATGTAACCATGCATCATGGCACTAAAACCTAAACCTGCTAACTTTTCTACTTCCACATCATACTGGTTCTTAACATCTGCTGCCATCTGTGCATATGCATCCTGCAGACCTGACCAGATAGCATCAAGACTGTATGTCCAAATGTTATCAACCAGCTGATTTTCCCACTCATGGCTTCCTGATGCGATAGGCGCATTATTCTCGTCAATGAGAACTGCTTTGATTCTGGTTGAACCAAACTCAATACCAAGCACAGCCTTACCATTTAAAATCGTACTTTTTACATCACTCATTGTTTGTTATCCTCCTGAAATTGTACTAGATGACATAATCATTTAGAATAGTATACAATAAAAAATGAGGCATTTCAAGCTTTCTTTTTATTCTTTACAAGCTTATTCCGTTGCATTTGTTTTTTGTGCCTCCTCTTTGATTTCCCAATGTATCAAGAAAGTCAATGCCGCCCTTAGAAAAATAATACCTGCCACAGTAGCAATCTCAGTCCATTCACGCACAATAACTGTCTTTAAAATCTCACTTCCAAGCTTAAATTCCAATCCCATAGCCAGACCTTTGGCTAATGTAATTCTTGTTTCCGGTGAACGGCGCACATAGCTATAAAACCCTCTCAGACCTGATACAATAATAATTCCCACTCCCATAAATTCAAAAATCAGAATGGCAATCTCTACAATCAGTCCCATAATATGTTCCATATTTGCAATTAATTCCATACTATCTTCTCCTCCTGTGATTTTTCTTTAAACCGCCCGTTTAATTTTTCTACTTCGCAGACGGAAAGAACCCCCTGTGTCACCCGGAATCTCACATCAAAGCCCGCATATTCCACCCCATAGATACGCTCCGGGAAATCATGGTAGGCAGGTCTTGGATCCTGTGATAATATACCGATTATCCCTTCTCTTTTGCATTCTGGAATAAGTTTCAGCCATTTTGGAGGGAATACCACCTCCAATTTATATTCCCGAAAAGGCTGTGCAAAGCCATCCTTTGCCTCAGGATGTGCATCTACATAAGACAGATATGGCTTGATATCAAAAATCGGTGTCCCATCCATCATATCGATACCGGATACATAAAGCACTGGCCCCAGTTCCTTATCATATTCAATCCTGTCCAATTTTACAGAAGACAGTCCCAGTCTGTTGGGCCGAAACGGTGATCTTGTAGCGAATACACCCATTTTTGTCTTTCCTCCGAGCCGGGGTGGTTTGACAGACGGAGACCAGGTTTCTCCATTTTCCAGACTGTCGGGTACTTCTGAAAACTGCCAGATCAGCCAGAGATGGGAGAACTCTTCCAGCCCCTTAAAAGCTTCCCTGACGCGGTATTCTTCCTCAAAAATAATTTTCCCCTTTAATTCCTCTACCAGTCCGCTTTGTCTCGGTACTCCGAACTTAGCCGGTAAATCTGTATGTATATGTGCAATAATATCCATGCTGCTTCCCCTAAAACTTTGCTTTTAACATTTGCAATTCTCTGAGAGAGATACAGTTTGGAATGCTGTTCTGCTGTACCTTCTGACAGCATTCTTCAAACTCCATGTATCTCACACATTCAATTTCTGACTCCTGAATCTGATAATCTCCCACTTCTAAATCGTTTTCCCACAAAAGGTACACATTGCTCACCTGATTATCTATAAATCTCCTGCCATAAAACATATCTTCATACATGCCTTTTCGTACACCACAGTAAATTAATTCCCCGGGCTGTGCTGTAATACCAAGCTCCTCCTGAAGCTCACGCAGTGCTGATTCCACAAATCCTACACCAGCCGGTATATGTCCTGCACTTGAAATATCATAACAGCCCGGATGAGAATCCTTCGTCATGCACCGTTTCTGCAGCAGCAGTTCAACTTTATGATTTCTTCGTCTTGCAATCCACACATGGGAAGTTCTATGACGTATGCCCCGGGCATGAGCCACTTCCCTGTCTACCGTCTCACCGGTAGGATTTCCATCTTCATCCACTATATCCAATAATTCCATCTTATTTCACTTCTTCCAATTCAAGACCTTCGTTATTTTCCAGACACATTCTGACATTCCATTCATTTTGGAATAAGAGAAGTGGATTATCCCTCATATCTTTCGCTTTTTTTATTTCACTGGAACGACGAAGATTATCAAGGTTGAAGCCATTATTTTTTACCCATCTCATCTGCGAATATGGCAGTGGCTCTAACCTTACCTCACAGTTATATTCACTTTCCATACGGTATTTCAGAACATCAAACTGCAGTACACCTACAACTCCCACAATAATTTCCGATAAATCAAGGTTATAATCTTTAAAAATCTGAATGGCACCTTCCTGGGCTATCTGGGTGATTCCTGCCACAAACTGCTTTCTCTTCATCGTGTCTGTCTGCACAACACGGCAGAAATGTTCCGGTGCAAAAGTCGGAATTCCATCATACTGGAACTTCTTTCCCGGTGCACAGATTGTATCGCCGATAGAAAACGTACCTGGATCAAAAATACCGATTACGTCTCCTGCATAAGCTTCTTCAATGACACTTCTTGACTGTGCCATAACCTGCTGTGGCTGTAACAGCTTCTGTTTTCTTTTTCCCTGTACATGATATACCTCCATGCCAGCTTCAAACTTACCGGAGCAGATACGCATAAATGCAATTCTATCTCTATGAGCTTTATTCATATTTGCCTGAATCTTAAAAATAAATCCCGAAAAAGGACCTGTCACAGGATCAATGACACCTTCATTGGAGACTCTCGGAATCGGTGAACTTGTCATCTGTAAAAAATGTCTTAAAAATGTCTCTATACCGAAATTCGTCAAAGCAGAGCCGAAAAATACAGGTGAAACTTCTCCTTTTCCCACAAGTTCCAGATCCAGTTCTTCTCCGGCTACATCAAGAATCTCCACTTCTTCCATAAGCTGATTATATAATTCTTCACCGACGGCATCCTTCAGTTTTGGATCATCAATGGATACATCTGTCTCCTCTGCTTCACTGGAACCTCCTGTAGAAACCGCCTGAAACATAGCCACTTCTCTTGTGTCCCGGTCATATACTCCCTTAAAGCGCTTTCCGGAACCAATCGGCCAATTTACAGGACATGTCTTTATGCCAAGTACATTTTCGATATCCTCTAAAAGCTCAAAAGTATCTTTTGCTTCCCTATCCATCTTATTGATAAAAGTAAAAATCGGAATATGTCTCATGGCACAGACCTTAAACAACTTAATTGTCTGTGCCTCCACACCCTTAGAAGCATCAATGACCATCACCGCAGAATCTGCTGCCATCAAAGTACGATACGTATCCTCCGAGAAATCCTGATGTCCCGGCGTATCCAGAATATTAATGCAATAACCGTTAAAATTAAACTGCAAAATGGAGGAAGTAACAGAGATACCTCTTTCCTTCTCAATCTCCATCCAGTCTGACACTGCATGCTTGGAATTTGCCTTTCCCTTGACAGAACCGGCCGAATTAATGGCTCCGCCATATAACAGAAATTTCTCTGTCAATGTGGTCTTTCCCGCATCCGGATGGGAAATAATGGCAAACGTTCTTCTTTTTTCTATTTCTTCTCTTAAAGTTGACATTTTCTATATCCTCATTTCTTGTAATAAAACCAATTTGTATCATAACATAGTTTTCCCGTTTTTCCAAACTTTTTTGAGAAAAAGTTCCTTCACCATCTGCTCATATGGCAGTTCTTTATAACCCATAGACTGATAAAGTCGTCTTGCTCCATCATTATCCGGCTCAATCTCAAGACGAATCCGGGTCACCTTTGGCTCAATGTTTTCTTCTATAAACCGGAAGAATTCTTTTCCCAGTCCCTGTCCCTGGTATTCCGGCTGAATATATATTTCCTCTATCCAGGCAATCTTGCCACCGGATTCCTGTGAAAAACTATAACTCAAAAGTAAAAAACCTGCAGTTTTTCCTTCCTTTTCTATGAAAAAACATTCCAGATAATCATTGGATCGCATCAGTTCTTTCCATGTAATTTCGTAATGTTCTTTCTCAACCGGATGGAGTACTGCCTCCGAATGATAAAACTGATCTACCAGCTCCATATATACCTGTTTATCCTGCTCCTCAACTTTCCTGATGAATGCCATAATATTCATTCCTTTCCCAAACTCATTATTACATACGTCTCTATTATATCCAAATATGCGAAAGAATGCAAATTATTACCACTTATCCCTATTTTCTGACCACTTGGTTTTTTTCTATTTACATTTCCCGGATAATTGTTATACTACAACCAGTCAACACACTAAAAGAGTGATTGCATAGGAAATACACGAAAAGGTATGAGGGAAATGAAAATACGAATTGAAATGGACAGTGCCCTAACAGAAGATGAGATTATATTTCATTGTCATGAACTGACAGAAGAAATTCTGAAACTTCAGAAGGTAATCACAGAGAGCATATCCGAACAAAAAAACCTGATTTTGAAAAAGCAGGGAACAGAATATTTTATTCCGCTGGAACAAATTCTTTTCTTTGAGACAGATGCAAAAATAATATACGCTCATACAAGTGACAACATGTATGAAACAGATTATAAGCTATATGAGCTGGAATGTCTTTTGCCGGGATTTTTTATGAGAATATCCAAATCTGCAATTGTAAATACGAAAATGATTTATTCCATTACCAGAAATCTGACTGCATCCAGCACGATTGAATTTTCCGGTACACCAAAACAGGTGTATGTATCACGGCAATATTACAAATTGCTGATGGAGCGGTTAAATGAACACAGAACACATCAATAGGCGTTACGCCGGAATGGAGATTACTATGAAAAAAAATTATGAAAATATTATGTGGGGAATACTGCTGATTCTTATTGCAGTATACATTGTTTTTGCACAGCTTGGTGTTTTAGATGGATTTGGTCTGTTTGCAGACGCTTCCATATTTGACATTATTTTTGGAGTCATTTTACTGATTTTCTTTATCAAAGGAATCATCAAACGCAGTTTCGGACAAATCTTTTTCTCGCTGGCATTTTTAGGGATTCTTTTTGACGAAGAGCTTTATATTACAGCCATTACACCTTGGACCATTTTATTTGCAGCACTGCTTCTGACGATTGCCTGCAATATGATTTTTCCTAAAAAGTTTCATCATACTACTTTCGCCTCTACAACTGAAAACTATAGCGGTGAGATGTTAAACTTTAAAGTTACTTTTGGAGATGCTTCAAAATATATTAACAGTGATAATTTTATTCATGCTCAATGTGAATGCTGTTTTGGCAATCTGAATGTTTATCTGGATAATGCCATGATTCAGGGAACCTCATCCTCCATCGACCTGAACCTGAAATTCGGTGAAATCAATCTGTATGTGCCGAAAAACTGGCGGTTGGATTGCAATGTCTCCAAAAGCTTCGGAGATATCAGGGAACAGGGACACTGCAATCTGAATGAAGGAGCAAAAGTACTTATCCTCAATGGTGATGTAAGCTTTGGCGATTTAAATATCATTTATGTATAAGAAAATCAAGAGTCCCGGTGTTTAATTCGGGACTCTGCGTATGTTTCCTAATCTTATTTTACTGCATCTGCCATAGATTTTACATATTCATAAATATGGCTTCCTGCATCATTTCCATATTCTGCAATGATTTTCACAATGGCACTTCCAACAATAACGCCATCTGCCATAGCACTATATTTTTTCGCCTGTTCCGGTGTATTAATTCCAAATCCAATCGCTACCGGAGTATCTGTCACTTCCCTGATATGTCCTACGATAGCACCAATATCCGTGGTAATTTCCTTTCTGATACCGGTAACACCCATAGAAGATACTACATAAATATATCCCGAAGCTTCTTTTGCAATCATCTGAATTCTATCTGCACTGGTTGGTGCAATCAGGGATATAATATCGATACCATACCTGGCTGCTACCGGGGCTAACTCACCCTTTTCTTCAAAAGGCATATCCGGAATAATAATCCCATCTATTCCTGTTTCCTCGCATCTCTGACAGAATTTCTCATATCCATACTTGTATACAGGATTTAAATAGGTGAGAAATACGAGTGGTACTGAAACTTTTGCACTGACTCTTTTGACCATTTCGAATACCATATCTGTAGTACATCCACCCGGTGCTGACAACGCTCTTACATTCGCATCCTGAATCACAGGACCTTCTGCAATGGGATCAGAAAAAGGGATTCCTATTTCTATTAATGCAGCTCCTGCATTTGCCATTTCCACAATAAATTCTTCTGTTTTCTCAAGGGACGGATCCCCTGCTGTTAAAAATCCGATAAATGATTTCTTGTTTTGTAATGCTTCTCTTATTCTACTCATGTAAATCTACTCCTCTATATCTTGCAATTGCTGCAACGTCTTTATCTCCGCGTCCTGACAGACAGCATATAATGATCTGGTCCTTGTCCATGGTCGGTGCAATCTTCATCAGATGTGCCACCGCATGGGAGCTTTCAATGGCCGCTATGATACCCTCTGTCTTAGCGATATACTCAAATGCGTTAACTGCCTCTTCGTCTGTAACCGGCACATATTGTGCTCTTCCGATATCTTTTAAATATGCATGTTCCGGTCCTACACCCGGATAATCCAGACCGGCTGAAATGGAATATACCGGTGCAATCTGTCCGTATTCATCCTGGCAAAAATAGGATTTCATTCCATGAAAGACGCCTTCTGTGCCTGTGGCCATAGTAGCAGCCGTCTTGTCTGTGTCCACACCAAGCCCTGCGGCTTCACAGCCAATTAATTTGACAGATTCATCTTTTATAAACTCATAAAACATTCCCATGGCATTGCTGCCGCCGCCTACACAGGCCATAACCACATCCGGAAGTTTTCCTTCTTTTTCTAAGATCTGTGCCCTTGCTTCTCTACTGATTACACTCTGAAAATCTCTTACAATCATAGGAAATGGATGTGGACCCATAACAGAACCCAGGACATACAGTGTATCATCCACCCGGTTTGTCCATTCTCTCATACATTCATTTACAGCATCCTTCAGTGTCATTGTTCCGGATTCAACCGCATGCACCTTAGCTCCCAACAGTTCCATTCGATATACATTTAACGCCTGACGGATTGTGTCTTCTTTTCCCATGAAAATCTCACATTCCAGCCCTAAAAGTGCTGCTGCCGTAGCAGTTGCCACTCCATGCTGTCCTGCACCGGTCTCTGCGATAATTCTTGTTTTTCCCATTTTTTTTGCCAGCAATGCCTGACCAAGTACATTATTAATTTTGTGTGAACCGGTATGATTCAAATCTTCTCTTTTAAAATATATCTTTGCCCCACCTAAATCTTTTGTCATCTTTTCTGCATAATACAGCAATGATGGTCTTCCGGCATATTCTCTTAATAAGGTATTTAATTCATCGTTGAATTCCTTATCTTTCTTGTAAAATTCATAAGCTTCTTCTAACTTAATAATTTCATTCATAAGAGTTTCCGGAATGTACTGACCTCCATGAACTCCATATCTTCCTTTTGACATATTGTCCTCCATTTCTATCTTTTATGTATTTATCTTTTTTATTTTTTCTACAATTGCAATTATTTTTTCACGGTCTTTCCACCCGTCCGTTTCTACAGCACTGCTCAAATCAATGGCATAAGGCTGCCATCGCCGGACCGCTTCTTCTACATTGTCTATATTGATGCCTCCTGCCAGAAAATAAGGTCTCTCAACTTCTGATAACAGGCTCCAGTCAAATACCTTTCCTGTTCCGCCATATTCATTGCCTGAAAAAGCATCATATAACAGATAGTCTACCGGGAGCATTTCTGCCTGAGTAATGTCCTGCCTCTTTGTTACACGGATGGCTTTCATAAGTTTTCCTCGCTGCATCCTTGTCCGAAGTTCCTGAATATATACCTCATCCTCATCCCCGTGAAGCTGTGCGATCTGAATCACTTCTTTATTTAGCAGTTCAGCCACATTTGCCGCCGGTTCATTCACAAATACACCCACCGCAGTAATCGCCGGATGAAGATTTTTTTTCAGTTCCCGGACCTGCTCTTTTGTGACTTGTCGTCTGCTTTTTGCAAACACAAACCCTGCATAATCCGGAAGGCATTCATTTACATATGTCACATCTTCCTGTCTGCGCAATCCGCAGATTTTTATTTTCGTCATCTTATTTCTCCCGATAACTCCATCAACATTCCTTTTTTATCGCTGCTGCGCATTAATGTTTCCCCGATTAATACAGCATTTGTTCCATTTTCTTTTAATCGTGCCATATCTTCCGGAGTTTTAATACCACTCTCAGAAACAAAGAGGATTGATTCCGGTACCAATGTTCTTAACCGTATACTGTTGCTGATATCTACTGAGAAAGTCTTTAAATCTCTGTTATTTACACCAATAATATCTGCTCCAGCCTTCATGGCCCGTTTTACCTCCTCTTCATCATGGGCTTCTACCAATGCCGACAATCCAAGAGCATCTGCTATCTTCTTGTATTCAGCCAAAGTTTTATCATCCAGAAGTGAACAGATAAGCAGAATAGCCGATGCTCCAAGAACTTTTGCTTCATAAATCTGATAGGCATCTATGGTGAAATCTTTACGCAACACCGGGATACTGACATTTTGTGCTATTTCTTTCAGGTACTGATCTTTTCCAAGGAAATACTCCGGCTCAGTAAGTACGGAGATTGCCGCAGCTCCTGCCGCTTCATACTCTTCTGCAATTTTCAGATACGGAAAATCTTCGGCAATTAATCCCTTAGAAGGGGAAGCCTTTTTCACCTCACAGATATAATTGATTCCCGGTCTGGAAAGCTGTTTCCTAAACATGAACAAATATTCACCGTTTTTTTCTTTCTCCAGTTTTGCAATCTGTTCTGCCTGACTCTTTATTTCTTCCAGAGAAACCTGTCTTTTTCTCTTTTCAACATCCAGTTTTCTCTTTTCTGCTATTTCTTCTAATATATTCATTGAATACTCCTGACCTTTTTCTTCTGTTACTGATTACTCAATTCAACAAACTGTTCAAGCTGTCTTAATGCCTGTCCGCTGTCAATGGCCATTTTTGCAATCTTAATACCTTCTTCCAGACTACAATTTTTCTTAGCTATATGTATCGCTGCCCCTGCATTTAAAATCACGGCATCTGTCTTCGGACCTTTTTCACCACCTAAAATTCTTCTGGCAATTTCTGCGTTTTCCTGTGGTGTTCCTCCTACCAGATCCTCCTTTTTGCATCTGACAAATCCATAGTCTTCCGGCTTGATAACATAAGATTTGTATTCCCCATTTTTAAATTCACAAACTGTAGTAGGTGCACTGAGGGAAATTTCATCGATGCTGTCCTGTCCATAAACTACCATTGTGCTTTTTACTCCGAGATTTACTAAAACTCTGGCCAATGGTTCTACAAGTTCTTCACTATACACACCAAGAAGCTGCATGCTGGCTCCTGCCGGATTTGCCAGAGGCCCAAGAATATTAAAGAGTGTACGGATACCCATCTCTTTTCTCACAGCCCCTACAAACCGCATAGAGGTATGATATTTCTGTGCAAACAGGAAACAAATATTGATTTCCTTTAAAATCTGTGCACTGGCTGCCGGTGCCAGATCGATTTTCACTCCAAGAGCTTCCAGACAATCTGCCGTACCACATCTGCTGGATGCTGCCCTGTTTCCATGTTTTGCCACAGGAATTCCGGTTGATGAAACCACAAGAGATGCCAGTGTGGAAATATTAAATGTATTTGAGCCGTCTCCGCCTGTACCCACGATTTCCAGCACATCCATATCATTTAAAAATTTCTCACAATGTTCTCTCATCACTCTGGCTGCACAGGTAATTTCGTTAATAGTTTCACCTTTCATGCTCATGGCGGTGAGGAATGACGCTTTCTGTGCATCCGTCGCCTCCCCTTCCATAATCTCATTCATAACCTGTGTCATTGTTTCACTATCGAGTTCTTCCCTTTTCACTACTTTTGCGATTGCTTCCCTAATCATGTTCTTTCCTCCTAATATTCTACTATCTATATTTCCATAAAATTTTTCAATATTTCTTTTCCCTGAGGAGTTAATATGGATTCCGGATGAAATTGAAGTCCATACACTGGATACCGGTGATGCTGCACTGCCATAACCTCTCCGTCATCAGATATGGCAGTTATGATTAATTCCTGAGGAATCGTCTCTTTTTTTGCCGCCAGTGAATGATATCTGGCTACCCGGATTTTTTTCTCTAGTCCCTGAAAAATCCTGCTTTCTTCTATCAGCTCTGTTTCTGACTGTTTCCCATGCATCAGCCTTGATGCATAAGTTACTGTTGCCCCAAAGACTTCACATATGGCCTGATGTCCTAGGCACACACCGAGAATCGGTATCTCTTCCCCCAACTCTCTCACCACTTCCTCACATATCCCTGCATTTTCCGGTTTTCCAGGTCCTGGAGAGAGAATGATATGTGAAGGCGATAACTGCCGGATTTCTTCTACTGTCATCTCGTCATTCCGGATGACCCGGATATCCGGATTAATTTCTCCTATCAACTGATAGAGATTATATGAAAAGCTATCATAATTATCAATTAATAATACCATTTATAACTCCTCCTCTCCTGCCCGCAATGCATTCATGACTGCTTTTGCTTTATTAATACATTCCTGATATTCATTTGCCGGAATACTGTCTGCCACAATCCCTGCTCCGGAACGAACAAATACTTTTCCGTTTTTCTTAAATGCAATACGGATGGCAATACAGGTATCCAGATTTCCGGAAAAATCCATGTATCCGATAGCTCCACCATAAATGCCACGCTTATTATTTTCCAGCTCATTTATGATTTCCATGGCCCTGATTTTTGGTGCCCCTGACAAAGTCCCTGCCGGAAGTACCGCATCTACCGCATCTACTGCACACTTATCATCACGAATCTCTCCCCTTACAGTGGAACCGATATGCATAACATGGGAGTATCTCTCAATAGACATGTATTTTTCTACCTGTACCGTACCGAATTTACTGATTTTACCTAAATCATTTCTACCTAAATCTACCAGCATATTATGCTCGGCTAATTCTTTTTCGTCTGCTAAAAGTTCTTTTTCCAGACGCTGATCTTCCTCATCATCTCTGCCTCTTGGTCTTGTACCCGCCAATGGAAATGTATGAAGAACACCATCCTCCAATTTGACCAGTGTTTCCGGAGAAGCACCTGCTACTTCCATATCATCAGAACTGAAATAAAACATATATGGGGAAGGATTTGTCGTTCTAAGACTTCGGTATGCATTAAAAAGGCTTCCTTCAAAATCGGCCTCCAGACGGTTTGATAAGACTACCTGGAAAATATCTCCTTCATAAATATATTTTTTTGCCTTTTCAATCATCTCACAATAAGCTTGTTCATCAAAGAGGCTGCGGAATTCGGAAGTAATCTTTCCCGGAACGATTTTTGCCGGTTCCCCGTTTCGGATCAAATCTATAATTCTGTCGATTTCATTTACTGCTTTTTCATATTCCTGATCGATGTCTGTTGTCTTTGCATTGACAATAACCACAATTTTCTGTCTGAAATTATCAAAAGCAATAACTTTGTCAAACAACATAAGATCCACATCTTTGAATCCTTCTTCATCCTTTGCATCAAGTTTCAGTCCCGGCTCACTGTATTTCACATAGTCATATGAAAAATATCCTACCAGTCCCCCTGTAAAAGACGGCAGTCCCGGAATTTTCGGACTTTTATATTCCCTTAATATTTCCTCCAGCACAACTCCCGGATGCTCCACCTGACGAATCGTCTCCGTTCCGTTTTTTATTCTCATTGTTCCGTTTGTGCAGGTAATTTCCATTTTCGGATCAAATCCAAGGAAGGTATATCTGCCCCATTTTTCCTGATTTTCCACACTCTCCAGCATATAACAGTGGGAACTTACATTTTTTAAAATCCGCAAGACTTCTATCGACGTTTTAATATCAGACATAATCTCTTTACTGATTGGTACAATCTGATATCCCTGTGCAACTTTTTTTACCTCATCTAATGATATCACTTTATTTCCTCACTTTCTTAATAAGATTAGGGTGCCAAAACATGCTGATTTATATTGTGAATGCATACTGCGTTATATTTATGCATGGCAGTTCCCATGTACAAAGCTAAGATGTTCTAAGAACTCTGAGTATATTTTTATTTTAAACAGACGCAACCGATGCAAAGTCGCCATCCATGGCTTCATTGCATCTATTTCGGAATCCATTCCGAAATTTGCTGATATGTAT